>JBJXGO010000095.1:0-20327 GCA_046160345.1 Saprospiraceae bacterium | reverse complement strand
CAGCGGCTTTCCAAATGTCTGTTTTTGACAGTATCCCTTATTCTGCACAAGCAAAAATGCTGGTAGATGGCCTTCGCAGCATGGATACTACAAGCACAGGAGAAGGACAGCTCGATCTTATGCTTCGCTTGTACCGCGAACAGGATATCAATGCCATGCAGGCTTTGATAGGAGATGATAGCGGGATGGGCAAGTATGAGGATATTTTTTTAAAAAAGCGCAACCAAAACTGGATACCCATAATGGGTCGTATGATGGCTGAAAAACCAACACTTTTTGCTGTGGGTGCAGGACATTTGGGCGGCGTCAATGGGGTAGTGGCATTGTTGAGGAGGGAAGGATATCGGGTGGACGTGGCGAGGGAGTAGCAATTTGAAAGTTTCAAGTTACAAGTATTGCTGGGCGGCAGGAAGAAGTTATTAAATATCGTACCCATGTCGGTTACATTCAGCAGCAAAAGCAAATCAACCCAAGTGACAGGCAACCCTGAAACGTCCGCCGCCATGATGGATGAGAAGGCTGTGTTTTACCAAAAACTCAAAGACTTGGAATCTAATGCCATACGGCAATTGGCTAGGCGGGTGGGTGATTTTCTTCCAGGGCTTTCTGCCAGCGTTTACCTGTCCATGGAAGACCGCGAAGAATTAGTCAGCGATGCTGTGTTCATTACACTGCAAAAAATTGGCAATGGGCAGTTCGAGCTCAAAGATGCCGACCCTGCCACTTACGCTATCGGTGTCCTTAAAAATCTGGTCGGCAACCGCCTGCAAAAAAAACGAATCGAAACTGCGCCCCTCGAAAACCTGATGGACTTGTCAGCCTCGGAGCTCGACCCCGAAAAATATTTGCAACGAAAAGAGCGGGAAGAACTCATGGATTCGCTGCTAAACAAGATGGAAGACCTCTGCCGGCAACTCATCTTGCTAAGATATTATGAAGAAATCAGTGACGACGAAGCGATTGCTCAGAAACGAACACCTTATTTAAATGTTGACTCCCTAAAAGTTCAACGCTCCAAATGCCTAAAAAAACTGGCTGGCTTGGTGCGCAAGCACCGGGAACTGTTTCGTTAACTCGTCAGAAAAACACGGCATGAACTCACTTTACGAAAAATATTTTTTAGGAGAAATGAGCGGAGAAGAGCAAACCCGCCTTGAACAGGAATTGGCACAAAACTCCAAATTGCGTGCGCAATTCGAAGAAGACCGAGCATTATTCGAATCGTTAAAAAACCAAATGCTACGAAGGAAAATCAAAGAAGCGCTGGCAGAACCGGAAGCATCTGCGCCTGTTTCAAACGCAAATAAAAACCGATGGCAGATATGGCTTGGCTTGGCGGGCCTACTCCTGCTTTTTTGGGCAGTTTGGAAAACTGTTTCCAGTAACCAGGCAAATGAATCTCCCGTCCCGCCTATTCCACAGCAACAGTCGCCAAAAGACTCCTCAGCTCGTGTAGCCCGGCAGCCAGCTGTTCCCGGCGAAAAAGAACCCGAGCCTGAAAAAAAAGAGGAAAGGCAAAGAGGCCTAATCGCCCATGCCCCCGTCGAACCTCGTTCGTTGAAAGGCTTGCGGAGCAGCAAAACTAGGCACACGCCTTGGGCGGATTTGGTGAAAAAAATATGGTACGCTCCGCTCCCGCAAGCCGAAACGTTTGGTGAGCGGTTCAAACCAGCCTCCGAGTTGCTGTTGAAAGACAGCACTATCGACGCTTTTCTGAAGTTGCAGACACTTGAACAAGAATCGCCCGCCAACGACACGCTGGCATTTTTGAAAGGCTGGTGTTTGATGGAATTGTGGGAAGGCGAGGCGGCCCTAGATTATTTCGACCGGCTTTCCGGCAAGCAGCACCCTTGGACAGCAGAGCTGGAGTGGGGCAGTGGCCAATGCTATTTGCTTACGGGGGAAAAAGGAAAAGCTATCGCTGTTTTCAAAAATATCGCCGATCAACCAAAGCACCCCTACCGTAAACAAGCAGGTAAAGCACTGAAACTGCTGCAATGATTAATTTTTCAAACCTCCTCCAATGAAAAATCTGCTCACGCTCGCTTTCAACTTTATTCCGTTTTTTATTTTTTCCCAAAATATTGACACGGCTGCTGTTATCAGGCAGGTGGATAGCCTGCTTCAGGTGTGCCGCACACTTACCGGGCATGACAAGTACGATGATGCCCTGCAAGTCATTGAAACAGCGAAAAAGCAGGCGAAGGAGGTTTTGGGGCTGGAGTCTGCATGTTACTCCAGTTGTATTTTTTATCAGGGGAGAGTATTTCTTGAATGGGGAAAATACGCTGAAGCAGAGACATGGTATTTGGAGGCCAAAGCAATTCAGGAAAGGGTTTTGGGAAAGGAACACCTGGATTATGCCCAAACCCTTAATGATTTAGCAAGTGTTTACAGGTATAAGGGTGAATATGATAAAGCAGAGCCCTTGTTTTTGGAAGCCAAAGCCATTCGGGAAAAGTTATTGGGAAAACAGCACCCTATTTATGCCACAAGCCTGTATAATCTGGCTAACTTTTACAGGAACCAAGGTGAATATAAAAAAGCCCTGCTTCTGCATTTGGAGGCCAAAGCCATTCGGGAAAAGGTATTGGGAAAAGAAAACCTCGACTATATCCATAGTCTGAATAATCTAGCCCTTGTCTATTGGGACATGAGTGAATATGACAAAGCCATTAAGTTGTTTTTAGATGCCAAAGTCATCTTTGAAAAGGCACTGGGGAAAGAAAATCCCTTCTATCCCCAAACCTTGAATGGCCTAGCGATTCTGTATCGGGTCACAGGCAATTATGAAAAAGCAGAGCCGCTCTACCTCGAAGCCAAAGCCATCCGGGAAAAAACATTGGGAAAGGAAAACCCCGACTATGCCCTAAACCTGAGTAGTCTGGCGAATCTGTATAGAGAAATGGGCAATTATGCAAAATCTGAGCCGCTCTATCTCGAAGCCAAGGCCATCCGCGAAAGAACATTGGGAAAAGAAAATTCAGATTATGCTCAAACATTGAACAACTTAGCGGTCTTGTATCATTATATGGGCAAGTATGACAAAGCCGAGCTGCTCTTTCTAGAAGCCAAGGTTATCCTGGAAAAAGCATTGGGAAAGCTGCATCCTGACTATGCAGAATGCCTGAACAACCTAGCCGAGCTGTATCGGGTCATAGGCCATTATGAAAAAGCCGAGCCTTTGCATTTGGAAGCGCAAACAATCCGGGAAAAAGCATTGGGAAAAGGACACCCCGATTATGCCCAAAGCTTGTACAATTTGGCACTTGTTTATAGAGACAATGGTGACCGCATCAAAGCAACGTCCTATTTTCTTTCCTCCAACATGGCTGCCAAATCCCTCCTCCAAAAAGCTGCATCCTACTCTTCCGAAAATGAAATGCTCCAATACCAGATACTATTTGAAGAAAGATTCGATGCCCTGCTTCATTTCACCAAAACCCATCCTACTGATTCCTTGATTTTTGCTGCTTACGACAATGCCCTTTCCCTCAACATCGCCCTGCTTTTCAATGCCGTCGCCCGCGAAAAAAGCATTGCTCAAGCCGACAGCAGCACTCGTGACATCCATTCCGATTGGAAGTCCTGTCATTTTCAACTCGCCAAACAATATGTATTGCCCATTGCCCAGCGTAATTCCGCCCGTGTCGCCCGTCTAGAAGAACAAGCCAATGAGTATGAAAAAGAACTAGTCCGCCGTTCACCGGCATTCGTGGAGTCGCGGCGGGAGGTGTATTGGCACGAGCTGCGCGACCGGTTACGCCCCGGCGAGGCTGCTATCGAATTCTTCCACTACCGTATCCACGACCGAAAATCCGCCGATTCCGATAAATCGGAATACGCCGCCCTCATCCTGCTCCCTGGTGTAACCGAGGCCCCGGTACCCCGCTGGGTCACGCTCTTTGAAGAACGGCAACTCACTGCCTTGCTCGAACACCTGAACGCAAGCAAAGAAGATATATTCAACCAACTTTACACCTCGCCCGCCCTCTACGAGCTGGTCTGGAAGCCTCTGGAGAAATGGCTGGGCGGGGTGGAGCGCATCTACTACGCGCCCTCGGGATTGCTGCACCGGCTTTCACCTGGTGCCTTCCAGTGTGGTGAAAATCAGGTGCTTGCAGAGAAATATGACCTGCACCGCTTCGGCAGCACTCGGCAATTGGTAACTGACAGCCACGCTTCGGCTTTTGCTGGGGGGGATGCCGTCGTCTATGGCGGCATTCGCTACGAAATGGATTCCATCGCCATCAGTGTCGCCAACCAGAACCTAACCCACGAAGAAACCGATGGCCCCGACAGTTTTAACAGCCTTCGGGGTGGTGACAGCAGCGCCTGGGATTATCTGAAGTGGACGGAAGTCGAGGCAAAAAGTATCGCGAAGTTGCTGACCACAGTTGGCGCCCGTGTGGAAGTCCGGCAGGGCTACATGGCTACGGAAGAATCGTTTGCTTCATTGGGCAAAAAATCAAGCGCTCCAAAAGTGCTTCACTTGGCGACCCACGCCTTTTTCTTCCCCGACCCGAAATTTAAGCCGAGAGATGCGAGGGTAAAAAGTGAGATAGATGCAACGGCGTTTATTATGTCCGAGCACCCGATGATACGTTCGGGGCTGGTGCTCGCCGGGGCGAACCACACCTGGGCGGGTGGCAAACCGCTGAAGGGTATGGAAGATGGCATTCTTACAGCTTACGAAATCAGCCAGATGAACCTCGGCGGCACAGAGTTAGTCGTGCTGTCCGCTTGCGAGACGGGACTGGGCGACATCAAGGGCAACGAGGGTGTGTACGGCTTGCAGCGGGCGTTCAAAATCGCCGGGGCAAAATATCTAGTAATGAGCCTGTGGCAAGTGCCTGATTATCAAACTGAGAAGTTGATGGCTGCATTTTACACCGAATGGCTCAAAGGCAAAAAAACCATCCCGGATGCCTTTCGTAGTGCACAACTGCAAATGAGGGCGCAGCATCCGAAACCGTTCAATTGGGCGGGCTTCGTGCTGGTGGAGTGACGCCGAAGCAGTCAGCCAACGAAGTTACTCCTTGATAATTTTCTTCAAACAGAGCAGTTGATTGCTCTTATTTTCCACCAATAAAAAATAAAGACCCGGACTGAGGGCATTCAGGTTGATGGTCAGCGGGGCGCTAACCCCCCTCAGGTTTAGCAGTGCCCGCCCGTTGATATCCAGCATCTGGAGGTTGAAGTTGGCTAACTCCCCCTTGATGGTCAAGTAATCCGGCGTGGGATTGGGGTAAAACCCAATCGAAGAACCGGTCAGATCCATTTGGCTCACAATGGTATCGTATTCGTAGCAGCCGATGTCGAAAGCAGTGCCAAAAGGTCGAGCCTTACCGTCCAGGTCAACTGACACGAAGGGGCCTACGATGGCAGTGCCCATGTTTATTGCCTGCGAATTGTCGGCGAGGTGGAAGTCGCCGTTGGCGGGGTCTTCAAAAATATCCGTGAGCGGGTCGGCAAGTTGCGAATGCGTGTCGAAGCCCAATGCCTGCCACAGTGCCAGCGAAATGGCAGAGCCGTCACCAGAAGCGCTCATTTTGTTGTGCAGGATGTTGTAATCGCTGGCAAATTGCGAGGTGTTTTCCACAGCGATGCAACCGCGCCAAGGATGGAAATTCAGGATGACGTTGTTGTAAACCTGGGTGCCGATGTTAGAGCCATTCTTCACCAAAATGCCCCAACGACCATCGAAAGGCACAATGATGGTATTGTTGAAAATCTTCGCCCCCTGCGTCGGAATTGCCCCATCCTGTTGGAACAACGCAATGCCCTGGCCAAAGTGGTTGTTATAGATTAAGTTGTTGAAAATAACTGGATTAAGCAGTCCGTCCATGTTGATGCCGGCGGCTTGCCCGTTGTCGTGGAGGATGTTCCCATAGACCTGCGCATCGGAGATGATGCCGTCGCCTCCGGAGGAGAGGTCGCCATTAAAATGGATGCCGATGCTGTTGTTGCCGTAGCAAGTGTTGAAGCGCACGATGGGGCGGTCGGAACTGTTCGAGACGTAGATGCCGTGCTCGTCCACTGAGTTGGTACAAACGTTGTTTTCAATCAAAATGTCATCGGTGAATCCTGTGAGAATGCCCCGCTCTGCATTGCCATCGCAGCTGCAATTTCGTACCACACAAAAATCGGAGGTGACCACCCGGACACCGTTGCCATTGCCCGGCATGCCGTTCACGACGAAGCCATCCACCGTCACATAGTCCGCATTTTCGATGTTGATGCCGTCGTTGCGGATGGGCCCCTTTGTGTTGATGAGGGCATTCGTGCCTATTGTTTGAAAGACGACCCGGTTGGCAGCAGTCCCGTTTTTATTGCGAAAATCGAAACCGGCGTAGGTGCCGTTTGCCACCAGCACGATGTCGCCCGCTACTGCCACGTCGGCTCCTCTCTGGATGGTTAGGAACGCTTGGGCAAGGGAAAGCCCCGAGTTGGAATTGTTTCCGGCGTTGGAGACGTAGTAAGTGGTGGCGGGAAGGTGGACGCTGCACAAGAGCAGCAGGGCAATAAGTAAACAAGTAAAGTGGCGCATATGAATTCTTTTTTTCGGAATGAAATCAGATGAATCTACCTTTTTGCAAGACTCAAAAATACATAAGGATTGTCTTTTCTGCCCTCCTTTTCAAACCCAGAAGTTTTTTTAAAAAAAAAGTCGAAATTCCTGGTTACCTGCCTTCTTGGGTACAAATCAACGGGGTACAATCAAGCAGAAACAAGGTGCTGCATTTGGAAATCCTTGCCCGGCTGGCCAGCGGGACCAATCATTTCAGATGCATCATGTTTTGCTTCGGCTTACACATTTTTCAACCATTTTTAAAAATCAATTATCATGGCAAATCTAAATGTCGAAATTCTAATTGACCAGCTTACTTGTGAAAATATTTCCTATGAACCTGGACCAGGGAATAACAGGGACGAGGTTTATGTTACGGTGGCCGGAAATACGCCAAGCGGGCAAAATATCAAATCTCGATTACCTCGCTATAAATCTGATGATGATTATTACCAATTTTTCAAGGGTACTACTGCCAAAGGCCAGTCGTGGATTAACCAAGACGATGCCCCAGTTGGACCACCTCGTATCTGGGCAGGAACCTTGAAACCGAATGAAAGTGCTAAATTCTTGGTGGCGCTAGGAGAGCAAGACAATAAGTCAATTGGAACTATTATCAATGCTCTCATCTCATTTTTAGCATTGGAAGTTGTCAAAATTGGAGCTAAACTTGTACCAGGGGGGGAAATAGTGAGGGAATGGGCTGAAAAGGCAGCGAAATATTTGCCTGGGAATACCAAAGACGATATCATAGGAGCCTTCTGTGTAGAAGTAAAAAATCAAGATGGTAAACTATTTACAACCTGGCTTGCCACAGAATTGGAATTTGAAGAGGGAGGTGAATTTGCTTCTACAAAGATCAATGATTCAGATGAGCTGTTCGTACAAGGCACAAATTCAGTAAACTTGGATTTTGATGGTACCCGTGGAGCACGTTATCGCGGCATCGTCAAAGTAAACACTTACGCTAGCTTGCCTCCCAGTGTGAAACAAGTCCGGCGATATTTGGGAAGGTACATTGACCAATGTGGCAACTCGATAATGACCTTCAAAGATGATGCTAAAGTACTAAAAGGTCAACTGAAAGAATTTCGTGGAAATTTCGGTTCTAAATTAAAATGGAAATGTGGTTCCAGTAATGAAGAAACTGGTGCTATTCCAAGTACGACCGACCTAATTGTAGTTAAAAGGGCTGTAACTGGCCGCGAGATCAAATGGTACTTCTTTAATGAAGAAGCTTACTAGTATTGACTGTTTTAAAAAGCGTCCATGCGCAATTTATGCATGGGCGCTTTTTTTGCGTGCCCAACGAAAAAGGGCCACTATCTACGGCGACAAATTTTTAGGAATGACTTTAGAAAACTTTTTGGTAGGGTTTGCAAAAAAGGATTGTAGTCTTACCTTTGCACCCGCTTTTGAAAAAGCAAGGCGCGATAGCTCAGCTGGTTAGAGCGCGCGATTCATAATCGCGAGGTCGGGAGTTCAAGTCTCCCCCGCGCTACAAAAGCCACCACGCAGGTTTCCTTTTTTAGGAGCCTGCGTTTTTCTTTGGCATTAGCGCATGTATTGGTGCGGTTGCATCGTTTTCAAGTCATTCTGTATCTTAGTAAGAAATTTTAAGATAATTTTGGTACTTGGCATTGGGGGAAGTCATTACTTTTCGGCGGGCAAACTTAATCCGCTGCTACTCTCCCGTCCTTGGCCTATATTCTCCTGCAAAAGTCACAGGATTTATTAACCAATCAATTTACATACCGGATGAGCTGTACAATTCGCCCTACACAAAAACTGCTCCTTACAGTTGTTTGTTTTTTAGCCTTTCACGTTAATTCTAAAGCCCAATTTCTTCAGGTCACCGATGTGGTTTCCGGCCCTTACAATCCCCAAAGCCTTATTTCCAATGTGTTTTTGGGAGCAGGGGTAGAAGTCACTAATATCCAATTTACAGGAGACCCCAGGTCGATCGGATATTTTTCGGGCGGAACCCAGGCGGTCGGGATTGACCGGGGCATCTTGCTGACCAGCGGTTTTGCCAATCAGGTCGAACTTGTTGGAGGTTCTTTTGCCAACAATACCAACCTTGGGGGCTCTGTGGAGCCCAGCCTGACTCCCATTGCTACAGACGTGCTCGATGACGTGGCGGTTTATACCATCACTTTTATTCCGAATGCAGATACTTTGCGTTTCCGATATAGTTTTGCCTCCGAAGAATATCCTGAGTACGCCTGCTCGGCATTTAACGATGTATTTGGTTTTTTCATCCAGGGGCCCGGCTATCCAGTTTTTACCAATATTGCCAGGATTCCAGGTACGATGTTGCCGGTGAGCATCAACAATATTCATCCAAATAACCCTGCGCAAGCACCGTGCCCTCCCTTAAACGTACAATATTACAATGACAATCTGAATACCTCGGTTCAACCTGTTTACGATGGTTTCACCGATGTGTTTACGGCTATGGCGATTGTCACCCCGTGTCAGCCCTACACGATCAAGCTCGCTATTGCAGACGTAGGGGATTCGGCTTATGATTCCGGAGTATTTCTGGAGGCAAAAAGTTTTGGCACAGGTTCTTTGATCGTAAATGCAGCCACTGTTAGTGCTGATGGCACAATTTCAGAAGCTTGTGTGCCAGGCTCTGTCACTTTCACCCTTCCTGAGATACGCGCTCAGAATTACCCCATTGTTTTTAATGTGTTTGGTTCAGCAACTCCAGGGGTTGATTATCAGTCCATTCCGGCCAATCTGGTTATCCCGGCAGGCCAAACTACTATTACGATACCTATCAGCGCATTAGAGGACAATATTCCAGAATCAACCGAGTCCATAGGATTTTCCGTGCAAGTGGACCCTTGTAATCTTGATACTGTGTTTTTGTTTATTCGCGACAGGATTTTGCAGGCACCTTTGCTCAACGATACTTCAAGCTGTCTGCCCAATACGCCTGTCCAGCTCAACGCCACCGTACCAACTCCCGTGCCGCTACCACCCACATTTACGAACCAGACGGACTATGCGATACCTAACGGCGGTGCTCCCACAAATTCATCGATCAATGTTTTTGGAGTTCAACCTCCAATTGTAGGGCCTGGGGTGATTCGATCGGTTTGTATCAACGTAGATCATAATTGGATTGACGATGTAGATGTTTATCTGATCTCGCCCGGAAACGTGGTGATGGAATTGACAACTGACAATGGCTTAAATGGAGCCGATTATACCAATACCTGTTTTACTCCCACCGCCACCACGCTTATTAGTTTCCCCGGCCCGTTTGCTCCTGCATCAGCTGCACCTTTTACGGGCGACTGGCTTCCGGAAGGTCCATGGTCTGACCTTTGGGGCCAGGCTTCTAATGGTAACTGGCGCCTGCGTTTAACTGACGATCAAAACAACATATCCGGCACCTTGCTCGACTGGACCATCACTTTTGAACCAAGTTACAATGTGACGTATCAATGGTCTCCCGCCACAGGCCTGAGCTGTACCGATTGTCCGAACCCAATTGCAACGGTGGCACAAACCAGCATTTACACCGTAACGGCAACCGATTCTTATGGCTGTACCGTCAGCGAAGACGTTGAACTTGGTATTGGAACACTTGCTGCAAACGCTACGGTATTGCAACCCATAAACTGTTATGGACAAAAGGGAGCCTTGCAGGCCTTTGCCCCAGGCAACAACACTTATCTGTGGAATACCGGCCAGACGACCTCTACGATTAGTAACCTAAGTGGCGGCACCTATACGGTCACTATAACCAGTGTGAGCGGTTCTTGTACCAGTTCTGCAACTGTTACGCTTACGGAACCTTCTGAACTTTTTGCCACGGCTTCGCCCAATGACGTCACTTGTTTTGGACTTTCTACAGGAACTGCAGCGGTGTATCCTACTGGCGGTGTTAGCCCTTATTCTTTTGTATGGAACAATGGCCTGATGACAGATAGCATATCTAACTTATTGCCAGGGACTTACACTGTGACCGTTTCTGACGCAAACGGCTGTAAAAAAACGAGTACGATGACAGTATTCGAGCCAGCTGCAATTCAGATACTTACCGCTTTGAAAAGAAGTCCATCGTGTTTTGGGCTTTCGGATGGACAACTTACCACCTATGCGGTGGGTGGCACCACACCATTCGTGTTTGTTTGGAATTCAGGTCAAGTCAATCAGGGGATCATTAATATTCCAGCTGGTACATACACCGTGACCGCTACTGATGGAAACGGTTGTTCCATGGTGAAAACCGAAACCGTCACAGAACCGGCCCTGCTTACCAGTTTTGCGACTCCTGAAGCAATCAAATGTTTTGGGAAAAACACAGGCGCGCTTCATATTGACGCTACCGGGGGCACTCCCCAATATACCGCGACCTGGACCGGACCAAACGGGTATGTGGGCAATGGCCTGAATATTTCTAACCTTTTTGCCGGGCAATACCAGGCTACAGTCACCGATTCGCATGGCTGTACCAGCACCCTGACCAATACAGTGAACCAAGCTACCGAACTTTTGCTTGCCTTGCCACAAATTGCGGATACCATTTGCTTTTTTGGCTCCAACGGAACTGCAACCGTGATACCATCTGGCGGCACCTCGCCCTATTCTTATCAATGGGACGCAAATAGTCAGACGAGCCAAACCGCCACGGGACTTTCTTCCAACCAATATCACGTTACCATAACAGATGCAAATGGATGTGTCAAAACCGCTGAAACATT
Source organism: Saprospiraceae bacterium (assembly GCA_046160345.1). Lineage (GTDB taxonomy): Bacteria > Bacteroidota > Bacteroidia > Chitinophagales > Saprospiraceae > M3007. The sequence continues at coordinate 9,035 of JBJXGO010000095.1, read as the reverse complement.
CATTCAACAGCAACAAGAACTCAATACACACGGCGCAGCAGTAGCTCCACGCTGCCATGATGGCCTTGATGGCACGGCTTCGGTTATATCCATATTTTACGGAGCAACGCCTGCTGATATTGTTGATTTCTCATACAATTGGAATACAGCGCCACCTCAATTTGGCATGACCGCGATCGGTCTGCAAGGTGGGAAAACCTATTCCCTCACAGCAACCGATGCACTTGGTTGTACCGCGACCGCAACTGTTCAGGTGGGTAACCCGCTTCCGATCGAGACATCCGTTACCGGCACGGCGGATGTAAAGTGCCATGGCGATGCAACAGGATGGGCTTCTGCCCGCGCTGATGGCGGTACAGGGCCTTACAATTGGTTTTGGAATGGCGGTTCTACCCCTGCCGATTCTGTGGCCCAAGGGCTTTTTGCAGGCACCTATCAGGTTACGATCACCGATGTATTTGGATGCCCCGGCACATCAAGTGTCACCATAAAGGAGCCCACGGTTTTGCGGGTAAATTTTGCCCCTACCCACGTAAAATGCTTTGGTGAAAGTACTGGCAGTGCTATCGCAACGCCATCCGGGGGTATTGGCCCTTATCAGTTTGCTTGGGCCAATGGCACGCAATCTGCTGGCATTCAGAACCTTGCAAAGGGAAATTATGCGATGACCGTCACGGACGCAAATGGCTGTACCACACCAGGTTCTGTTACCATTGACCAGCCATTAGAACCATTAAGCGGCACGGCAGCTATGCAGGAGCCGCGCTGTAATGGCGGGCATGATGGACGGATATTTTTAACTGGAATAGGTGGCACATCACCGTACCGTTATGTATTGGGCAATAAACCTCCTAATGGCTCTCCTGTTCAAATCGGCATCAACGCAGGTATTTATGACCCGAAAATTGTGGACGTCAATGGATGTATATTCGCAATCGCTCCTATTGAAGTGACAGAGCCCGACCCAATTTTAGTGGACCTTGGCCCTGATATCCGGATCCTTTTCGGACAAGACACCCAACTCCTTGCTATTGTCCAAAATGCTCAGGGAATGGCTGATTATGCATGGCGCCTTTCTGACAGTATCTGGCTCAGCTGCCTTGACTGCCGCAACCCTTCGGTTTATTCCCTTGAATTCCCTACCTATTTTGAGGTGGTTGTGACAGATTCGGTTGGTTGCCGGGCTAAGGACCAGATTTTGGTGTCAGTTGAAAAAAGACGTAAAGTTTTCGTGCCGACTGGGTTTACACCGAATGGTGATTTCACAAACGACCTGCTGCTTGTGCACGGCCAAAAAAATTCTAAAGCGCTGGATTTCAAGGTCTTCGACCGCTGGGGTGAAATGGTGTTTGGATTGAAAGACTTTGCTTTTAATGACGATACACAGGGCTGGGACGGTACATTCCGCAATCAGCCTTGTGAACCTGGCGTGTATGTATGGATGCTTGAAGTGGAATATGAAGACGGCGTACGCGAAGTGTATAAAGGGAATACGACCTTGATCCGGTAAGGTTTGTAACTCGGATCAAAAAATTATAAAAAAGGGCATCCGTCGTAAAACGGATGCCTTTATTGTTTTCATAGCCACGTGATCGTCCAAAGGCTCAACCTCAGATCAATACCACTTCTTCTATTCCTATGCTTCCATCTTCAAATCTTACCCGCAAGAAATAGATCCCTGTTACAGGATTTCCAGGAATGCCAACCTGCAAAAAATGGGATGGAGGGCTAATCTTTATGGGCAAGATTTTGCCAGTACTGTCGAACATTTCAACGCCATGAATTTTATGCTCCGACTGAATGCTGAATTCCCGGATTGCGGGGTTGGGAATTATTTTCATCCCCATCGCCATCCCTGGCTGACTGGTGCTAACAATAGGGCTAATGGGTTGACCCTCAACAATTTTATAAAAGAGATCTGAAGCAAGATCGCTGAAAACCTGAACCGTGCCTGAAGGCCAACGCACTTCCAGCGAATCAATCGTTGTCGCTTCATTCAGACCAAAATGTTGCCGCAAATCATGCTGACTTTGGAAGGAATTATGGGCTGAGACTTCGCGTATTTGCCATTTGGCTTGTCCCCCGATAGTGGCCTTCAAGCGCAATAGCGATCCAATGGCAGAACGGTTGCTGGGGTTCCCTTCCAGCGTAAATTGTGCCCAATGGCGACCTGTCGCCAGGGTATCGTTGCGAAAAAGCGACCGACCTGCATTCGCGCCATTCACGATGAAATCAAGGTCTCCATCGTTGTCGTAATCTGCCAGTGCCAAACCGCAAGCATTGGTGTTTGCAGGGACTTGCCCGGCTGTTTTTGCCAGCGCAAAGGAAGTCCCAAGGTTGCGATAAAATGAAATACTGGTCGTTGCATCGCGTGTAATGAGCACATCCAGGTCTCCATCGTTGTCAATATCTCCCCAGGCATTGGTGAGCAAAGGACCTTGGGAAGTAAAACTTGTATTGGTTTCGGTAAATGTGCCCTGGTTGTTGACGTAAAAGCGGGTTTTTGCACCTGAATAATTTGTAAGGCAAAGGTCCATATCCCCATCATTATCAAAGTCAATTGCATTGTAAACCTGTCCGTCTTGAAGTGCATTGAAGGGTGCGGAGCTAAGTCTTTGAAGCGAGAAATTACCGGTTTCCTTCAACAGGTTTTTATAGCAAAAGTCCGGTCCCGGCGATCCGCCAGGGCCAGAACCGATAAACAGGTCAACATCACCGTCAAGGTCGAAATCCGTCCAAATCGGGATAGTAAATGCTCTGAATTCATTTGCGAATTCATAGCCCGTAACAAGCGAAAAAGTGCCGTCGGTACTCTGCAGATAGAATTTGCAAGGTTGCTGAGTGCTTCCTGGCGGAAAATTGTCGGCATGGGTAAAAAAGAGGTCGAGACGGCCATTGTTGTCGGCGTCCGCAAGGGCGCAATCCCAAGCCCGGTAATCCTCAAATTCTGGCAAAATTGTGTTTTTGAGTTCAAAGCTGTTGTTGCCCAGATTGTAGTGAAGTCCTGAAACGGTACTTGCTGAAATACAATCCAGGTCACTGTCATTGTCAAGGTCGCCCCAGCTCGAACCAGCGGCTGCCTGGCCAAGCGTTGCGCCATTGAGTTCAGGGAGTTGTTCGAAATTTCCATTGCGAAGGTTTCGAAAAAGAAATTTTTGACTCATAAATGCATCTGGCCAATTGTCGTAGTCAAGGTCGATCCAGACACAACCTTTATAATTGGCAGCGGTGTTGGTGAAGCTGGACAGCGGATTGCCAGGATCATTGATATTGGTAAAAATGTTTTGGGAAAAGAGGAGAGTAGGGGAGAGCAAAGATAAAATCCAGAAAGCCACCGCCTTTGTTCGTTTTAGCCAATTGCCTTGATCGGTGTAAAGGGCAAATGCATGGAAAGCCGTGAAAAGTAGTTGTTTCATGTGTGTGTAAGTTTGTTTGCTGTAGAATCCGCCCCAAAATCTGCCTGTTTTTGCCCAAAGAGGTCAATTCCGATAAAGATTGACGCTTCCCGAGGGGCTTTTCCGTTCTTTCGCGGTAGCTATTTCTGAACGGTTCCAAATTTACCGATAACTAAGACTGCATCCATGCTACTGGACAGCATCTCAAATTATGCAAACACCACCAAGCTTTGATTCCTGGACCATTGTTTTCCTGATCGCTGCAGTTCAGGGTTTTTTCACGGCATTTGTATTGACGAAATGGCGGCGTGGCCACCCCTTGGCCAACCGGCTCCTGGCCTGGATGCTTATTTTGTTCTCTATCACTTTGGTGGAATATGTGCTGTACTGGACGGGTTATCTCTTTCATTTTCCCCACATGGCCAATGTGAGCATCCAGTTTCCATTTCTTTACGGGCCTATTTTGTGGCTATATCTGCGCACGATCTATGAAGGCAAGCCTTTAAAAAAACAGGATTGGTGGTTGTTTGCACCCTTTATCCTGGGAGTGTTCTGCTTTGCTGAATCGTACCTTGCGGATACAGCAACAAAACAGGCAGTATTGAGCGGCGATTTGCCTTTTCGAGGGGAAATATGGATGCTAAAATTCCAATTTTGGGCCAGAATGGTCTGGATATTGGGGTTTGCCCTGTGGAATTTGGCATAGATTCTTCAACTTCCACGAGTTGGTGATACGGCGCGTTGGGCAAGATGGCTCACGGTATTTCACCTGGTTTTTGTGCTGGCTTATATTTCATATTTCGTCTTGATTCGGTTTCCCTTTTTCAACACGAGTTGGGATTACCATATTTCAGCTGTGATGACGGCCATGGTTTATCTTATTGCGTATTCCGGCTATGTTCAACCTGCAGTTTTTGAAGGCTTTCATTGGAATGAGCCTGGTGCGGCTACAAAATACCGCAATTCTGGCCTTACACCCGAGGCCAGTCGGTCATTGCTACAAAGTCTTCAGCTTTTAATGCGGGAAGAAAGAGTTTATCACGATCCTGATATCAGCCTCGACAAACTTGCCACAAGATTGAATGCCAGCAAACATCACGTCTCGCAGGTGATCAATGAGCAGTTGGGCACCTCGTTTTTTGAGTACGTAAATCAGTTGCGGGTGGAAGAAGCCAAAATTGTGCTGGCAGAAACCTCTCGCAGCGATTTTCACGTGATCGAAATAGCCTATCTGGTGGGTTTCAACAATAAGGTTTCCTTCAATGCCGCGTTCAAAAAAGCAACAGGTATGACACCAACAGAATTCCGGCGAAGCCATAGTGTTAGCGACGAAGCTGCCGGACCTGCAGGGTCTCGTTAATTGGTTGGGAATCACCCAAGTCATTGAAACTTATCATCGTAAAATCATTTTTTTGCCGAATGTTCACTCCCAAATCCCGACGCCCAGTCGTTTGCTGCCATTTCTACCCGACAATATTATTTGGTAATGCCCCGCGGGCAAATTTCCCAAGCCACTGATCTTCAAAGTAGAGATCTCGTTTGGAGAAATTTTATATGCAATGCCTTCTATGCTTTGTCCCAATAAATTTCGAAGTTCCACGCCATCTCCCGGCTTGAAAAAATCATAAGCGTAGGTAAAACTCAATTCTCCGCCCGCCCGGCTAAATGCAAACATCCCGCCGTTTCCGCCTACTGATCCGCCCAGGTCGATCCAGGCCAGCGTCATTTCAGGCAGTCCGTAGCCACGACCGTTGTCAGGGTTTTCGGCCTGGTCGGCTGAGGAAAAAACAGCATCGAGTATCTCCTTTGCCGTTTTTTTAGGAAAGGCGCTCCACAACGAAGCCAGGGCTCCCGCCAACATAGGCGAAGCCAGAGAGGTGCCACTTGAAAGTCCTAATGAGATGCCCACATTCCCGGCAACCACTACCTGATCGCCCGGCGCTACCAGATCTGGCTTTATCCGCCCATCGGCAGTTGGGCCAAAAGAACTGAACTCAGCACGATCCCCTTCTGCGTTTATGGCACCAACGGCAAGCAATCCCGGAGCGTCGGCAGGAACGCCGATATGACGCCATTCCCCATCGCCTTCATTGCCGGCACTGTTGCAAATGATCATGCCTTTGGTGGCGGCAATAGCAGCACCTTTTGAACCAATGGCCGTTTGCCCATCCAGATCGAGGTAATGGTGACTTAATCTGTTGTCATTGAAGCTGGTATAGCCCAAGGAGGCGTTGATGATGTCGATGCCTACGCTATCGGCCCATTCAGCACCAGCCACCCAATTGGCTTCTTCGATAGGGAATTCCCCACCGGTGTCCTCTGTTTTCAACAAAAAATAAGTTGCATCCGGTGCCGTACCCACAAAGTATTGCGTCAGGTTGGTGGCCATAACGGAAAGGACTGAAGTACCGTGCTGCGCAGCCTCGAAAACCCCTGCATCCCGTTCTACAAAATCCCAGCCGGGGAAAAGTCGCCCCTGTAAAGCCACGCTGTCGAACATCGGGATCGTGTCGGCATTGGTAAAACCACCATCCATTACTGCCACCCAGATACCTGCGCCACGATGCCCGGTATGGTGCAGGATCGGAATGCCAAGCATTTGATTTTGTTGCCCGGCATAACCCCAGAGCGGAATATCCTCTCCAACAATGGCAGGGTTTGACTTAAGCGGCGCGCGTTTTTTCACGGCTCGATTGGGAGGATTGCGATATTTAAGGTGCGGGCCGATATAAAGCACTGATCGCACAAAAGGCAGGGATCCCAGCTTGCTTGCAGCAGCAGAATCAGCCATGACGGCCGCGGCGTTGAGCCAACGGGAAGTGTTGTGGATTTGTACGCCTTTGACCTTCAACTGTTTGAGATAATCCGGATTGACGGGCAGATCATTTTCAACGACTGGAATGCTTGCACGCGCGCGGCGTTCGAGCGCGCGGGCGGAAAGGAATTCTGCAGGGCGGCAGGTACAATAGGGAGAGTCATTTTTATCGCGGAACTCAACCCAGTATTTGTTGATCTTCTGCGAAAAGAGGGGCTGTAGGACAGACAGAAAAAAGAGGGCAGTTAAGAGTTTTTGCATGGAAGGGCGATCAAGTTTCCTGCAAAGGAACGATGAAAGCGAGCACATTTGATTGGCCAAAATTTCTAGCCCCTATGTATAGAAAAAAAAATTTGTATGTTTCCATCTGTGCGTTCTCCAATCTCTTACTCGCCGCTAGTAAGGCACAAAAAGGGAAAAAAAGCAAACCCGATGTTCAATCGTTCCTTTTTAGCCGGGAGCCAGAATTGCTTCGCTTGCAACGTGAACTGAGTTCCAAAACCTGGAAGCCCGGAGGCTATCGGAGTTTTATTGTACGCGACCCTAAGGAACGCCTTATCAGCGCAGCACCCTTTGCCGATCGGGTGGTACACCATGCACTTTGCAACGTCATCGAGCCAATTTTTGATAAAATATTTATTGCTGACACTTTTGCCAACCGCCTCGGTAAAGGAACACATCTTGCCATTGAACGCTACCAACAGTATGCCCGTCGATACCCCTTTGTGCTCAAATGCGACATCCGCAAGTTCTTTCCCAGCCTTGACCACCTTGTTTTAAAACAAGAGATCCGCCGCAAAATAAAATGCCCCGACACGCTTTGGCTTTGCGATACCATCCTGGACGGCTCCAATCCGCAAGAAGAGCACACCGTTTATTTCCCAGGCGATGACTTATTTGCACCATTCGCAAGAAAACGGGGGCTCCCCATCGGCAACCTCACCAGCCAATTCTGGGCAAACGTCTATCTCAACCGCTTCGACCATTTCGTAAAGGAAGTCCTGCATGTACCTGGCTATATCCGTTATGTGGATGATTTCGTGCTTTTTGGGCAAAGTCGGGACCAACTTTGGCAATGGAAGGCCGAAATAGAGCAATATCTCGCCCGGCTTCGGCTGCTGCTCCATCCGGACAAAACACAGGTGTACCACTGCGACGATGGAGTTCCTTTTCTCGGTTTTCGGGTCTGGCCCAGCCATCGTGTGGTTAAAAAAGACAAAGTGAAACGCTACCGCCGTTTTTTGAAGAAAAATGTACGGCGAATGAAAGCAGGTAAAATAACCCCCAGCCAACTGGAAGCGGCCCTGAATTCTTGGCGCGGCCATATCCGATTCGGGCAGAGCAAACGCCTTGAATATCAGGTATTTTGGGATTTGAAGCATTGGGGAGTGAATGTTTTGAAGCACCCAAACGGGTCTTGGCGGGTGTTGGAACGGCCTTGAACCCCTCACCCAAGCGTGCGCAACCATCCGCCCGTCATGCGCCCAATCTCATCGGCTTGTGTTATAAGTTGCTGATAAACACTGGCTTGGAAAAGATTCAAATCATGCCCCAGCCGAAACATAAAGCGCAACTTCTCCAATCGAAGGTTAACCTGTCGCAATACGGGCTTCTTTTCCGCCGCGGGCAGATACACCGCTTCGAGGAGGCTTTCCAATAAATCCAGCAAGTGGTTGTGAATACGGTCGCCCAGCGTGAATTTGTAGTCGCGCGGAAGCGCGTTGAGCACGGGCACCGCGTATTTCAGCAGATCGTAGGCTTTGAGCACAATGGCTTCGGTGGGCTTTTCCATAGACGTAACCCGGAACTCCGTTCCGGGGGACTAGCGCGTTCCCGGAACGGAGTTCCGGGTTACAATAGGGGGTGGAGCCTTCGTCCGAAAACTACCAACCACACCCCCGACCGATGTATTTGCCACGCTCCTTGGCGTGATCAGGACAAACCTCGCACTTGCAGCCGCACACTCCCGGCATCCCGCCGATCGGGACAACCGGAACTCTGGCGGACACGCACCTTGCTTCGTTGCCCTCCCATTTAGGAAGGGTTAGGGGTGGGGTCACAAGTCCCGGGCAGCGCGACAACCATAATTGTTGTTCCTGTTATCTGGATTGTTCCTGTTACGGTTCGCTGAATCCCGATGCATCGGGATTGTCTTCATTGTTGTTGTAGGAACCGCCGCGCAGCACACGCCTATAGGATTGCCCTTCGGGTCAAAGGTCGCTTTTTCAATCCCGAGAATCGGGACGGCTTCGCCGAAAAGATTTTTAAAAGTAAAAAGGGTAAAATAAACAGAGAGCCACTTGGCGGCTCTCTGTTTATTAAGGGTAAAAGACCCAAAGGGTAATTTTAGTGCCGGGCAGCGCGGAAACCGAAGTCGTTGAGCCTGTAATCTGGGAAGTTGTTGCCACGGTTCGCCGCGCGGCTGTTGTCATCATTGCCGATCCAAGAACCGCCGCGCAGCACGCGATACCTGACATCTTCTACAGGACCCTGCGGGTTTTTGGCCGCCGAGCTGCCAAACTCCTTGTAGTACTGCTCACCATGCCAGTCCTGGCACCATTCCCACACATTGCCGCTGAGGTCGCAAAAGCCTGCCGCGTTTTTCATTTTTTGGGCCACGGGGTGGGTTCGACGCACGCCTTCGGGTGTGGTGCTGTTATCGTAAAACCAGCCCACGAGGTCAAGCGAGTCACTGCCTGCAAATTTTGTGTAAGCAGCTGTTTGCATGGCGCTGGCCCCGCCGTGCGCCGCGCATTCCCATTCGGCTTCGGTGGGCAGGCGGTAGCCCGTGGCAAGGAAGTCTATTTCGACATCATAAGCGGTGC
>JBJXGO010000094.1:0-48254 GCA_046160345.1 Saprospiraceae bacterium | reverse complement strand
TGCGGGACTGACACTCTATGGCATTGGCGGCAGCGATGGGTTTTCTTATGCCAATATTTCCTTTTTTGCTGTACAGATATTTTATAACTTCATCGCAGGATTGTTGGCCTTATGGCTGCTGCCGAGGATTAACTTTCCGAAAGTTTAAAACTTTCGAAAAGTTAGTTCAATAATTGAATCAATTGATATGCAACGAACAGACGTAAATACCCTGGGCGAATTCGGCCTCATTGACCACCTCACACGCGATTTTCCCATTCGCCAGGCCTCAACACTCAAAGGTGTGGGCGATGATGCCGCCGTTATTGACAATGGCCCTTTCTGTACCGTGGTCAGTACCGATATGCTGGTAGAAGGCGTTCATTTTGATTTGGCCTATACACCACTCAAACATCTGGGATTCAAGTCTGTAATTGTCAATCTCTCCGACATTTATGCGATGAATGCAATTCCGCGCCAGATCGTAGTATCCATCGCCATTTCTAACCGATTTTCGGTGGAGGCGTTGGAGGAACTTTATGCGGGCATCCGTGCCGCTTGCGAAGCCTATCAGGTTGATTTGGTGGGCGGCGACACCACTTCAGCACCGAAGGGTATGACCATTAGCATTACCGCCATCGGGCAGTGTGAAAAGGATTTGTTGGTCTACCGCAACGGAGCCAAACCTGGCGACCTTATTTGCATTACGGGCGAACTTGGCGGCGCCTACCTTGGCCTTCAGATTCTGGAAAGAGAAAAACAAATCTGGCAGGACAACCCAGGGGTCCAACCTGATTTTGAAAATCAAACCTATGCGGTTGGTCGCCAACTCAAACCTGAAGCACGGCGTGACATGATTGAGGAATTTCGGAAAATTGGCTTGAAACCAACGGCTATGATCGATATTTCCGACGGATTAGCTTCCGAGATCTTTCACATTTGCAAACAGAGCAAGGTGGGAGCGCTTCTTGAAGAAAGCGGTGTGCCCATCAATCAGGAGGCGCAAATGCTGGCTTTGAAATTCAAACTTGATCCCATTACTTGCGCACTCAACGGCGGAGAAGACTATGAACTGCTGTTCACCATCCGTCCAGAAGACGTGGAAAAAGTAAAGTATCTGCCCGATATTTACATCGCCGGCGAAATTCTGGATGCAAAAGACGGCATCAAGTTGAACACAATGGGTGGCAATTTGCACGATATTAAAGCACAGGGTTGGGTGCATTTTTAAATGTCCAAAAGATTTTTCGATGCAAAAAAACCGTATCCCCATCCTGCTTGCCATCGCTGCCATTGCCCTCATCGGGGCGATGTTCTACTTCGTATATGAATCGAATAAGCCCAAATTCGATTGGGAGGAAGGCAGTTGGAAAAAGAAAGGCTACGATGAAAAAAACGAACAGCCATATGGTTCGCTGATAGCGCACCGATTGTTGGAAAACTATTTTAAGGGCAAAAAACTTGTTGACATTCAGAAGAACGTAGCGAAAGAACTCCCGGCAGACAGTACAGATTTCGGGCACAATTATGTTTTCGTGGGAGAAGCTATGTACCTGGATTCTTTAAGTACCAAACGCCTGCTAGACTTTGTGGCTACGGGTAACACGGCCTTTATCTCGAGCAAAACCATTCCTTTCGATTTGATGACTTTTGTCTATTTTGACGAATGTGAAGACGCCCCATGGAATGATTATGGTATGTTTGAAGACACGATAGCTCATTTTTCACTGCGTACTCCAACGCTTCCTGACAGCAATACAAGCTTCTTTTTTGCCTATCAAAACAAACCAAAATCCTACAATTGGCACTTCCTCGAAACCTATCATTTTTGTGATTCGCTGCCACAACACCCCCTGGGATACTTGAATAAAAACTGGATCAATTTTGCTGAATTCCCCCATGGCAAAGGCCGGTTTTTATTGCATACCAATCCAATTGCATTCTCTAATTTCAGCCTGCTCCGTTCTGAAACCCGTCCATATGCGGCAGGAGTCTTTTCCCATCTTTCTGACGGCAATATTTATTGGGATGCCGTTAGCCGTGTGCCTGAGGCTGCAGGCCGTCGCCGCAATGGAAGTATGTTTTCTGATCGGGGCCTTCCTGAAGAACACCCATTGACCTATATCCTGAAACAACCTGCGCTGGCATGGGCCTGGTACCTGATCGCTGCCATGGCCATTATCTGGCTTGTATTCCGTGCAAAGCGGCGGCAACGGGTGATCCCTGTGTTGCCCAAAAACGAGAACTCTTCCTACGAATTCATCAGTACCATCGCTCACCTGCATTTCCGGGAAAAAAACTATGCTGGTTTGTCATCGCTGGGAATGCGGCATTTTTTGTCCCAACTTCGCGAACGCTACGGGCTTGTGGCGCCAATTGATTCGGAAACAAGCCTTCCACGTACTGACGACAATTTTTTCAAAAAACTCGCCGCCCTCTCCGAGCTGCCCGAAATGGAAGCCCGGCGCGTATTTGGTCTTCATGCCAACACGATAAAATACGAACCTACAGAGGAAATGGCGCTTGATCTACACCTTGCCATGGAGGCCTATTTGAAAGCCGCTAAATAGAACTCTGCCCATTTCGCTTTTTCCCGGAGGATCAAATTGCCCTGATATAAAACGAGCCCTCAAGGCGATCTTATTCAACCGTAATTTTAGAAAATCCTGGTGGGGATACTGAAATTCGTACTACCTGAGCGTCACGGCCTGTGCCTTGCCGATCATACCCGTCAGATCAACCCAAAAACAAACAAAAACTGCCAGCCGGGTTTTATTCCGGCTGGCAGTTTTAAAGCCTATTATGTGGAGGTTCAAGCCAAAAACATGGACAGTTTTTTTCTTTAATTTTTACCCGAAGCTACCCCATCAATGCGGATCATATCTAACATGATTCGCAGCGTTTCGTAAAGTTGAACGTCTTTTTGACGCTCTTTGATCCAACTTTCATTGCGGGCAATGCGGGAAGTATCGCTCTGGATTTGTGGCAGATCTGCGGCGATATTTACAAGTTTGAATTGCTCGATCGGTTTGAAAATATTATCAAACTGCTCTGCCTCTTCGTCTTGCTTTTTATTCCATTGCCGGTATTTTTCAACCTGAATCGGGTAGCTGCTTTCGTCCTTGCGCTTACGAAGGCGTACGGCATTGTCACTTACTTTTTGGAAGGTTGGGTCATTTTTGACGCGCGCCTGGCTGTTGGTTTTCAATTGATTGGCATCAGAGATATTATATGCGCTCTGCTTAAAAGTCACAGGTTCGATCGTGGTAGAAGCGAGCGGGTAGTCATTCTCGCGCTCGCCATTTTCTAGCAAATTGTAGAAATCTGGCAACACGATATCCGGGGTAACGCCATCTAACTGGGTAGTTTTTCCGGTAACCCTGTAGAATTTTTGAATGGTCATTTTCATCTCGCCCAAAGGTTTGACGCTATCATCAGACGCAGCGTTGTCGAGGTCGAAAAAACGCTGAACAGTACCCTTGCCATAAGTGCTGGTGGAGCCAACTATAATGGCACGACGGTAGTCTTGCATGGCTGCTGCGAGAATTTCAGAAGCAGACGCGCTAAAGCCGTTGACCATGACAATAAGTGGCCCGCCCCATTGCACGCGGGTATCATTATCGCGGAGTATTTCAGTGGCGCGTCCACGGCTTTTCACTTGCACAATTGGCCCATCTTCAATGAAAAGGCCGCTCATAGTAACCACATCGCGAAGGGAGCCTCCGCCATTATTTCGCAGGTCAAGAATGATTCCTTTTACGGATTCCTTTTTCAGTTTTTCCAATTCAGCAGTCACATCTTGTGCGCAGTTGGTGCGCCCGCTTTCAAAATCTGCGTAAAATTTCGGAAGGTAGATATACCCAATTCTATCTTGTTCGGCGCCGTTTTCATTGAGGATCAGCGATTTGGCAAAGCCTTCTTCCATTATCACTACATCCCGGGTGATCGTGATCGTTTTTTCAGTACCGTCGGGCTTTTGAATGGTCAGCGTGACTTTGGTATTCTTCGGGCCGCGAACTTTAGCTACAACGTCGTCAAGGTCCCAACCCATTATATCTAAGGATTCCACATCTGTTTCGCCTTGTGCCACTTTGAGTATCACATCTTTAGCTTGCAAAACTCCTTGCTTCCACGCCGGTCCTCCAGGTACGATTTCAGAGACAGAGGTTTTTTCGCCATCGCTCTGCAGGCGAGCGCCAATGCCTTCGAGTTTGCCCGACATTTGGATGTCGAAGTTTTCCTTTTCACGGGGGGAATAATAGCCGGTATGTGGATCAAAATAATTGGTGATCGCGTTGAGGTATGTTTCCAAACGGCGGTTGTGGTCGAGTTTTTGCATGCGTTTGTACCACTTGTCGTATGAATCCAGCACTTTCGCACGTTGTTCTTTTTCGAGTGTAGCAAAGTCTTTTTTCTCGCCTTTGTATTCAGGTTTTTCTTGTTTATCCTCTTCTTCAATAACGCGGCTGAGCACGTCGTACTTCATCCAGCGCTCCCAGCGTGTGCGAAGTTCGGCATCGTCTTTCGCCCATTTGAGTTTCTCGCCATCCGCTTGAAGGAAGTCAACTTTTGAAAAATCTAACGGCGAGGCCAGAATCTCACGGTACCAACCCTGCGTTTTGACAAGCGCGGCCTCTAAAAGTACCACCGAACGGTCAAAGCATTCAAAGGTGCCAGCCTTGGCCTGGTCATCGAGCAACAGCTCATATTGCTTCAATTGTTCCACATCCGATAGGGTCAAAAACCGTTTTCCATTGTCTATGTCCTTAAGATAAAGGGCATAAACGTTTTTTGAAAACACGTCATCCATATCTTTTGGCTGGAAATGGCCGCGGGTCAAAACTTGAGAAATGGTGCGCAACAAAGCAGCGTCCCGCTGTGGCGAACTGACAGGGTCGCCATTAGTAAAAGGATTGTACTCGTGCAAAACAAGCACTATACTCAAAATGCCAACTATGGAAAAAAGTGCGAGCGACGTTTTTATTTTCATGTCGTAAAGGAATTTGTCAAAGTCGAAAGAGCCAAAACGGCGCGGGAAAAATTGCATTGTCGAGATTTTTTTGTGTGTACAAAGATAATGGCGGTTTTCGAATAACTAAGTTGGTTCACCACTAATCAAACGCAAGAATTGCGCCTTAGTATGAGAAGCGCAGTTTTTTTCTACAAAATGACAGAACCGGGGTACTTATGAAGCAAAACGCAGGTAATTTTTAAACCTCAAGGTACAAGTAATTTCTCCAGCCAATGTTCCCGGATGCCAAAGCCTGCCTTAAGCGCCTCGACCTGTCCTAACGCTTCGGCACGCCGTTGGTTCAATCTTCGGCTGTCAATTGTGGCCGTTATCATCACATTTTTTGCCGTATGTTCAGAAGAGATGAATTCGAACACTTTGGTGCGGTAACCTTCAGCCTCCAGCAAGAGCGCCCGGATACCGTCGGTCAGGATTTCGGCCTGGCGTTCTTCTAAAATGCCGTGTCGGAGCAGGGGAGCAAGTTCATTGTTCGTTTTCATATCCCTTCGGATTTGTTTGTGACAACAAGGGGCCACTACAATGTTTCGGGCTTTCTGCCGGATACCGGCAGCCAGGGCCAGGTCGGTGGCTGTATCGCAGGCATGCAGGGCTATGAGCATATCCAGATTTTCAGAACGGTAATCAGAGATGTCCTGGGCCACAAACCTTAGGTTCTGAAAACCAACTTTTTGCGCAGTATCGTTGCATATATCTACTAACGCTGGCCGAAGTTCAATGCCAGTAATAAAGGGGCTTAGATGAAGATTGTTTTCCAAAAAATCGTAGAGTGCAAAGGTCAGATAACCCTTGCCCGAACCCATGTCGGCAATATGCGATCCGGATGGAAGGGGGCTGTCGCCCAAAAGGCTTTCAATGATTTCGAGGTACTTGTTTATTTGCCGCCATTTGTCCTGCTGCGCGGTAAGAATCTCGCCTTTTGCGTTGCTAATTCCAAGTAGCTGCAGCCAGGGCGCAGCCGGGTCTAACAAGCGCTTCTTAGCGCGATCGTGGGCCTTGGGAACTACCGGGACAAGTTTTTGCGAAGGCTTTTTTGTTGAAAAATGGACTTCCCCCTTTTTATCAATTTGAAGTAAAAAATCAACTTCGGGCGTCAGAATTTCGGCATTCAAAAAAGTGGTTTCAAGCATGCTTTTCAATTGTGCAATAGCCTCGTCCGGTACAAAATTTTTAACCTCATCGCGGGTATTGTAGCGAAAATTGAATGACACAAACAGCCCTTTTTTCAGGGTTACCGGACGCAAGTAAATGTTTTTTAAGCCTTCTGGAGCAGTGATCCTTGGCTTGCTCAAGGTGCATTTGAGCAATTGGCCCGAATCGAAAGCCGTGCGAAAAGCGTCCAGGAATGGTTTGGTCGTTGTAATCATAACATTTCGCTGATATTCAAACTAGAGCATGCATAAAAGATTTAACCTAAACGTTTTCAAGTTCCTTTACCGCAAGCCAGGCCATCAACCCGATACCCGTTTCCAAGGCAGCCTCATCAATGTCAAAGGTTTCGGTATGGATAGGCGATGTAATTCCACGTTCGGGATTTCCTGTTCCCAGCCGATAAAAACACGCTGGCATTGCTTGCGAAAAATAGGAAAAATCTTCAGCCGTCATCCGTATGGGCAAATCGACAACATTGCTTTTCCCTAAAAATTCAACCGCCCAGTTTTTGCTGCGTTTGGTCAATGCTTCGTGGTTGACCAAAACCGGGTAGCCCTTTAATACGATAAATTCGCAAGCCGCGCCGTAGCCCTTTGCGATGCTTTCTGCTATCTTTTTCATGCGTTTGTGCGCTTCTGTCCGCCATTTTTCGTGCATGGTGCGGAAGGTGCCGACAAGTTTTACTTCGTTCGGAATGATGTTCGTAGCCCCACCTGTGGAGTTTATTTTCCCAAAAGTCAATACCGTTGGTACGGCCGGGTCGGCATACCGGCTCACCAATTGCTGAAGCGCAACGATGATTTGAGCCGTAATGACCACCGGATCGATACATTCCTGGGGCATGGCCCCGTGACCGCCCCGACCTTTTACGGTGACGTATATTTCGTCGGCAGAAGCCATATAGATACCTGGTCTTAGGCCGATCATACCTGCCTGGAGGGGCGGGTGAACGTGTTGTCCGAAAATACTGGTTGGGCGCGGATTTTCAAGCACTCCTGCCTTGATCATGAGACTTGCCCCGCCCGGCAACCTTTCTTCGCCTGGCTGGAAAATGCATTTCACGGTGCCTTCAAACGCTCCGCGCAATTCGTTCAAGATCCTGACCGTGCCCAGCAAGGATGCGGTATGCACATCGTGGCCACAGGCATGCATCACGCCGTTGTTTTTTGATTTGTAGGGCACATCATTGGCCTCCTGAATGGGCAGCGCATCCATATCTGCGCGGAGGGCGATGGTGCGCTTGCGCGGGTTTTTGCCCTTTATCAGGGCTACAACGCCATTTTCGGCCACACCGTGTTTGTGTTCGATGCCAAGTGCGGCTAATTGCGCTGCCACGAATTTGCCGGTCTCTATTTCTTCAAAGGATAGCTCAGGATGCGCATGCAGGTGTCGGCGACAAGCTACCGTGTCGGCGTGATATTGCTGGGCAAGTGCCTGGATTTTTTCTTTCATTGCTCAAAAAACTTTTTCAAAAACGGGTGACTGAACACGGCTAAAAGAATGACGATCACACCAATATAAAATTGAGGATTCAGGTCCTTGTCTTCCCGGAAAAATATGGCGGCCAGTAATACCCCGTACACCGGCTCCAGATTGATCGTAAGATTTGTACCAAACGCTGAAATGTGCCTCATCGCCAAAAGGGTAAGGTAATAAGGCAACAATGTACAGACCCAGGCTAAAATCAACAACCAAACCCAGTCCTGGTTTGCAGGAATCAAAGAAGTATCAGGAAATTGCCAGATCAAAAACGGAAGCACGAGTGAACATACCGCAACGCCACCAGCCAATTCCGTAAAACTCATCACCAGCGGCGGCGGCGGTTGATTGTCTATCAATTTTTTATTCAAAGAAGAAAACACCGCGGCGAGTAAGGCCCCCACAATACCAACTGCAAAACCGATGCGCATGCCCCAGTCAATATTTCCCGCAATCAGCGCCATGCCGGGAAGAATGAATAGCCCTAGTGCTAGTTCGTAACCTTTAACCTTTTTTCGGCTCAGCAATGGCTCCACCAATGCGGAAAAAAAAGAAGTGGTGGCCATGGTCGCAACGGCCACAGAAGCGTTGGAAAGTTTGATGGCTCCGTAAAAACACAGCCAGTGTATGCCCACCAAAATACCGATGCCAAACATTTGGAGGTACCGTTTTCGGGAAATACCCTGAAATTGTTTGCGCGGAATAAAAACGATCAGCGTGGCACAACATAAAAAGACGCGCCACCATACCAGGGGAACGGCATTCAACGAGATCAGTTTGCCCAAAATGGCCGTGAAGCCCCAAATGAGTACACAAAAATGAAGGTAAAAATAGGCCCGGAGTTTGTCGGTCATGAACGTGGAAAACAAATAATTCGTAAAGTTACGACTTTGAATATGATCTATTTGGACTCTTGGTGGATGTGGCTGTCAACAAACAATACAATTGATAGTTAACCAACTAAACATTATTCTTTATTAAATAACACAATTTATTTTTAAATACACGGCAACATGTTTTAAATTTGGCTTCCAACAAAACAAAATGGTTGTTTTGCGGGTTGAAAAAAAATCTTATTTTTGCATACTAAAATTAGCATATGAAAGATAGAAAGTCATCAATGTTAGGTGCAAATTCAAAGGGTTTTAAAGTTCTTAGCTTCTTTAGTGGTGCTATGGGGCTCGATATTGGCCTCCATAAAGCTGGCTTAAAAACTCTCTTAGCATGTGAAATAGATAAAACAAGCAGAGAAACCATTGTTGCCAATAATCCTGAAATTGGTCTTATTGGCGATATTAGAAACTACACTACAGATGAAATTATTGAATATGCGGGGTTGAACACTAAGGAGGATGTTGACTTAATTGTAGGAGGACCACCTTGTCAGGCGTTTAGTTCTGCTGGCAAAAGAATGGGATTGGCAGATGACCGTGGTAATGTCTTCATAAAATTCTTAGAGGTTATCGAAAATATTAGGCCCAAATTTGCAGTTATTGAAAATGTTAGGGGCTTACTCTCTTCCCAATATTCAATTGAATTAAAACCTGATGAGGAAAAGTTTTTACCCCCAGAGCTTACGCAGTTTAAGGGAGCAACTATGTTTTACATATATAATAGGCTTAAATCTGCTGGGTATCAAGTATCATTTAATCTATATAATTCTGCAAATTTTGGTACTCCGCAAATACGAGAAAGGGTAATTATTATCTGTGCATTAGGTGATAAACGTGTTCCTTTTATAAAGCCAACCCATTCACAGGATGGAGATTTTGGACTTCCTAAATGGAATGTGCTCAAATCTGCAATAAGCAACCTTAATGGAAACAACACAGAATATATTAAATTCCCAGAAAAAAGGCTAAAATATTATAAGATATTAGGGCATGGACAGAACTGGAGGGACTTGAATTTAGAGATGCAAAAAGAAGCATTGGGTAAATCTTATTTTTTAGGAGGTGGGAAAACCGGGTTTTTCAGAAGATTATCTTGGGATAAACCGTCCCCAACATTAGTAACTCATCCAGCAATGCCAGCGACTGACTTATGTCATCCTGTGGAAGATAGACCTTTAAGTGTATTAGAGTATAAAAGAATTCAGGAGTTTCCAGACGATTGGGAAATAAAAGGAAATCTAATCAATAAGTACAAACAAATTGGCAATGCCGTACCAGTAAGTGTAGGGGAAGCAATTGGACGATTGATCGTTTCAATTTCAAATGGAGAAGAAGTTGAAGAAATTCCTAATTTTAAATATTCTCGTTACCTGAATACTTCAGACGAAGATTTCGTCAGAGAATTTTTATCTCGTAGTAGAAAATATATTGAAGAAAAGAATATGAATCAGATGTCATTATTTTGATTACCGTACCAAGGGCTTTCTTCTTCTAAGAAGACAGACCCTGGGTTGCTTTTCACAGCCTTTTTTACAAATTCTTTAAAAAATTCTTCGGTTAATCTTTCATCCTTATTTTCAATCCCAATTATTTCATTTAGAGCATCCCAATTAGTGCCTCCTGTGCGCGAAAAGCGTCTAAACCAATGTTTTATTTCGGTTCCATCTCTTACAGTTTTGCTCGAACTATTTTCGCTATTGTCACTATTTTTTATCTGCAGTAATTGGCCATCTTCATTACAAAAGTCAATACTTTTCATTGTTTCCCCCCAACAGCAATGCCACCTATGCTTCAAGAGGTGCTCAGCAACATACTCTTCAAGCAATGATCCTGCTATATTTTCTGCTGACATAGAAAGCCTATGCCCATATTTAATAGTTTCTAAATCTTCAGACGTGTATTGAATTCTAGCCGAAATAATTTCATCAAGAATTGGATCGTGTTGCGTACCAATTGGATTGCTAGTTCTTTTTGATGGTCTGTTTGAATAACCATTAATGAATTTTCTTGTCCATTTTCTCATGAAGTCTACAACCCCTTCATTTTTCCTAACATCTATTGAACATGAATATTCTGGGATTTCTATAATACGGTTTGCAACCACAAAAAGAGATTTGCTCTTTTCATCATCCGCTACTTCATTCACAACCGCTAGCAAATCTTCTTTTGAGTAATTATCATTAAAGTCTGAAAGGCGTTTTCTTGGCATGTCAATAGTTTAAAAGTTTACTAACTGGAATGTCGAAAGCAGTAGCAATCTTTTCAATATTGACGAGGGTAATGTTTTTCTCTGCCCGTTCAATCATACCAATGTAAGTTCTATGCAAATCAGCTTTGAAAGCTAGCTGCTCTTGAGAAAGTCCCCGTTCTTTTCTAAGGTCACGAACCCGTTCACCGAACTTAATTAGTACATCAGTCATGGATTGCATTGCTAATTTCAGTATGCAAACGTAGAATACTCTTTTGGCGGTCACAACATACTATTGTTAGCATATTCGATGTTGTTAGGGGAGGGTTCTTATGAAAAAAAGGCTGATACCCGTGATAAGAGCGAGATGTGACTGTTCACAAATAAGGGTTTTGAAAAAACTAAGGCGGGGTTGTTTGAAATTTCAATGGTTACTGTCATGCATTGTGATTTGGAATAGATAAAACATATTTGTTCTAGTTTTGCGACTTTTGCAGGAATTTGGATATTGTGATGTAATTATATGATGTTGCAAGCCTCTATCCTACCGCCAACAAACATGTCCACCATCCTCATTCGTAACGCCAAAATTGTCAACCGGGGCCAGATCCGCCAAGCCGACCTACTTGTCAAGGCCGGGCACATCGCCAAGATCGAAGCCTCTATCAGCGGTTCTGCGGATATTGAAATTGATGCCAAGGGCAGACACCTCATCCCCGGCATTATTGACGACCAGGTGCATTTTCGCGAGCCTGGACTTACCCATAAGGCCAATATTGCAACCGAAAGTCGGGCTGCCGTGGCTGGCGGAACGACCTCCTTCATGGAAATGCCCAATGTGAATCCGCCGAGCGTGACCCAGGAACTGTTGGAAGAAAAATACCAGATCGCAGCCCGGAACTCGCTGGCGAATTACTCCTTTTACATGGGCACGACGAATGATAACCTCGAAGAGGTGCTGAGAACCAACCCGCGGCAAGTTTGCGGGATCAAGATCTTTATGGGCAGCAGCACCGGAAACATGCTGGTCGATTCTCCCGGTACCCTGGAGCGTGTTTTTTCCGAATCTCCCATGCTTATTGCAACGCACTGCGAGGATGAAGCCACCGTTCGCGACAATCTTGCCCAATTTAAAGCCACTTATGGCGAAGCAATGACCGCTGAGTTCCACCCCCGTATCCGCAATGAACAGGCTTGTTACCTATCCTCTTCTATGGCTGTTGATCTGGCCAAAAAACATGGCACCAGATTGCATATTTTACATATCAGCACAAAGGATGAACTTGATCTGTTCAGAAATGATATCCCACTGAAGGACAAGAAGATAACAGCCGAAGTCTGCGTACACCACCTGCATTTTTCAGCCGATGATTATGCACGACTGGGAAATCAAATCAAATGCAACCCGGCCATAAAAAGCACCGACCACAGAGATGCTCTTTTCCCTGCTTTGCTCGATGACCGCCTCGACGTGATCGCCACAGACCATGCTCCACATACCTGGGAGGAGAAAACACAGCCGTATTTGCAAGCTCCTGCCGGATTGCCCCTGGTGCAGCATTCCTTGAATGTAATGCTCGGTTTTTACCACGCAGGGCGCATCTCTTTGGAACGGATCGTGGAGAAAATGTGCCATGCCCCGGCCATTGCGTTCAGGGTGGAAGAACGCGGTTTTTTGGACGAGGGCTATTGGGCCGATTTGGTGTTGGTGGACATAGAAAAGGAATGGACTGTAAACCCAGACAATGTTTTGTACAAATGTGGTTGGTCTCCGTTTATGGGCAACACCTTTCGGGGTAAGGTGCTTAGTACCGTGGTGAGCGGGCATTTGGCTTGGCACGAGGGGGCTTTTTTGGAAGCAAAAATGGGTGAGCGGCTTACTTTTTTTAATCGATAAGTTTATAAAGCAATGTTGGAAACTTGCGTGAATTCATCTAACTCTGCGCGTACTTTTGCTGGCCCATTCTAAAAATTTCTGCCAAACATTTGATAATGCGATATTGCTACTGCCTTCTTCTGCTTCCACTTTTTCTCGCTTTCTGTCAAAAGGAAAATTTTACCTCCGACTCTGCAGACAAACTCGAATTCAGTACCGACACCCTGCGTTTTGACACCGTGTTTACCCAATTGGGGTCTGCCACACGTTATTTCAAAATCTACAATCGACACAACAAGAGCATCCGTATTTCTAAAATTTATCTGGAAAACGGAGCAAATTCCCGTTTCAACCTCAATGTGGACGGTATCAGCGGCGACGAACAAGAAAACCTTGAGATCGCCCCGAACGACAGCATGTATGTTTTTGCGGAAGTGACTATAAATCCCAATGATGATTCTTCTCCTTTCATAATCGGTGAAAATGTTTTTTTTGAAACCAATGGCAATCTGCAAAAAGTGGTGCTGGAGGCCTTTGGGCAAAACGCAAATTATTTCCCTTCGCGTTTTGGGGCTGGCGGGGCCGTTGGATTTGGATGCAATGGTGCTGAAATTGTTTGGGACGACCCTAAACCCTATGTCATTTACGGTATTCTGGTCATAGATTCCTGCACCTTGCGCATCGCAAAGGGAACTCGGGTATATGTACACGGTGGGTTGGGAAAATTTTTGGACGATGAGGGGATGATCCAGCGCTACAACGATGGTTTTATCGCATTTGTCGGCCAAGGAAAACTCATCGTGGACGGCACCCTGGATGCACCGGTCATTTTTGAAGGAGATCGCTTAGAACCGGAATTCGATGAAGAGCCCGGGCAATGGACCGGGCTTTGGCTACAATCAGGCACTACTGGACATCGTCTCGAGCATTGTATTATCCGCAATTCAATTATAGGCGTTCGGGTGGATTCAGCAGCAGATCTGAGCCTTCGGAACACACAGATCTACAATACTGCCAGCAGCGGACTGATTGGAATTCACGCAAAAATTACGGCTGAAAATTGTCTTTTTCACTCCAATACAGGATATGGGATCCAACTCGAATACGGTGGCGAATACGACTTTAAATATTGTACCGTGGCGAGTTATGGTGTAGATGGGGAAGCGCTTCGAATGGGCAATGCCCTTTGTCTGGATGAGACCTGCGCAAATTTTGTGTCGAACAAACTACACGCCCGATTTCAAAACAGCATCCTTTTCGGCAGCCGAAGCGACCAGATAACACTGTTTGACCGCCTTGACGACCCCTCCCAGTTTGATTATCAGCTTAAAAATTGCATCGTGCGGGTCCGCGATCTGATCAAAGAAACGGCCTACCCGGATTTTCTGGACCATTGCCAACCTTGCATCAATGCAGATGGTCAGGACACAATTTTTTTAAACATCAATAAATACAATTTCCGGCTGGACACCCTGCATTCCATTGCCAATCGTTTTGCCATTCCGGTATCCGGTATCGATCTGGATTTGGATGGAAAAATGCGGGATGCTGTCATGCCAGATGCCGGTTGTTTTGAAATTGAGTTTTGAAAATTGGACTTCACCCAGATGTTTTTCAAAGACAATCCGTGTAACATTTGTGTTTTTTGTTTGCGTAACCTCTGCGTGAAATAAAATTTCTCAATTTTGCCCCGAATATGAAACGAATTATCGTCGCCATTGACGGTCTATCCTCTTGTGGAAAAAGCACCCTGGCCAAAGCGCTTGCCAAATCTCTTCACCTCGCCTACCTCGATTCCGGGGCGATGTACCGTGCCGTGACACTTTATTTTTTGGAGAACAAGGTTGATTATCAAGACCCAAAAGCGGTTTCAGAGGCTTTACAACATATTGAGATCCATTTTGAGCGGATAGACGGGCAAAACCGTACCTTCCTGAACGGCCGGGATGTAGAACGCGACATCCGCGAAATGGTGGTCAATGATCATGTCAGCCCAGTTTCAGCCATATCTGAGGTTCGGCGAGCAATGGTGGCACAACAACAAGCCCTGGGAAAACGGCGCGATATCGTAGCAGATGGCCGCGACATAGGCACGGTCGTATTTCCTGACGCAGAACTAAAGATCTACCTCACCGCTGATGCCGACGTGCGAACCAGTCGCCGACACCTTGAACTGGCAGCTAAAGGAATTGATGCAGAATGGGAAGAAATTCAGCAAAACTTGCTGGAACGCGACCGAATTGATTCCAGCAGAGCAGACAGTCCGCTCCGCAAAGCAGATGATGCCGTGGTGATTGACAACACATTAATGTCTGAAGAGCAACAACTGGAAAAAGCGCTGGAATTGGTGAGGGAACGCCTGTAACGCGAAATTCATTTCGCCCTACTTTTTCTCCTTAAAATCAAGCAACAACGAAAAAACGTGCGAATACTGGACAGCCGAAACATTCCCAATATCTGTAAGCGCATAATCAATTTTTACACGACCAAAACGGATACCTACCCCAAAATTGGGTTGCAGGGAAAGATTTTCCTTTGATGGGTTGAAGTCATCCTTCACCCGCTGAAAATTACCCGCACCAACACGGAGCTGAAGGAATTTTTTGTAATCCATTTCAACCCCAATGCGGGGGTCAATATTGATGGCTTTTGAACTGATCAGTACATTTCGCTGGCCATCAGTTGTCCAGACAAAATCAAGTGCGGGGGTAAGCGAAGCTTCTTTGCTCAATTGGAAATGATAGGCCGCACCTAAAACAAAGCTGGGATTGGTAATTTCGGTATTGCTCACAGGAAGCTCATTGCCCGTAGCGAGCCAGGTAGAGCGAATATCGTCTGTAAGATCAAAAGACCAGGTATTGAAAGTCGTAGTGAGGTCACGGCCCTGAATGCCCAGCATGAGCGGACCTTTACGGTATTGCGCGCCCAAATCGGCGCCGAATCCCCAGGCGCCTCCAAAACTGCCGATCACCCTACGGATCACCTTGACCGTGCCGCCTACGGAAAATGCCGGATTGTTAAGTTGGCGAGCATAACTTCCCATAAAAGCGTAGTCCGCGGCACTAAACTCCGTCACGTTATCGTAATTGATGGTGCCATCAGCATTTACCAGATTGATGGTGTAAGGAATATTGTCAATACCCAATCGTATAAGCGAAAAAGCAAGATATGCCTTGTGCTCGCGGTTCAGAGATTTGCCGAACCCGATCCAATCATATTTGCCTACGCCGCCAAACCACTCGGCGTGCATGGCGCCTGCTTGTAAGGGTGTGCTGATCTGGCTGAGTCCGGCAGGGTTCCAATACGCGGCTGTGATATCGTCCGTGAGTGCTACCTGTGCTCCCGACATACCATGCGCACGACCACCTACACCGATGGCAAGGAATTCGTTGGAATATTTTTGAGCAGAAACAGCTGAAACGCCAAGAAACAGGCAAAGTCCGATGTAAATTAGTTGCTTTTTCATAATGATGTGCATGACGTTGCAAAATTAGAGAGGGTTGCCCGGAATAGCTTCCTGACCTGATTTGTAAGCCATGAATTTTTCCCTTGTTTTTCAAGAAGTAACCCATTCTTCGAACTATTTAAAAGCCGCAATAAACAGCCAAACCACTTACTTTTGCTCGGGAAGAACTGAGGAGCATGTTTAAATTCCCAAAGAAGTATTGAAGGCAAAACCACAAAATGAAAGAAACAAAATTCATAGAGCAGAATCGGGAAAAATGGGCCAGCTTTGAAAAAATGCTAAGCGAAGACCGCCGCGACCCTGAAAAACTCAACGAACTGTTCATCCAAATCACTGATGACTTGTCTTATGCCCGCACGTTTTACCCCAACCGGTCGGTACGCGTATTCCTTAATTCATTAGCGCAACGGGTTTTTCACAATATTTACGGGGGGCGGCGATTCCCTAAGGGCCGTTTGCGTTATTTTTGGGCAGATGAATTGCCCCGTATTATGTGGGAGTCTCGAAAGGCTCTTTTGCTGTCTTTTGCTTTGTTTGTACTCTCTTTTGGAATCGGTGTGGTGTCAAGCATGATAAACCCCGATTTTGCGCGCATAATTCTTGGCGACGGATATGTGGAAATGACCTTGACCAACATTGAAAACGGCGACCCGATGGCTGTTTACAAAGATTCCGGCCCTTTGGGTTCAACGGCCGGCATTACCGCCAACAACTTGTTTGTGGCTTTGCGCACCGCGATTTTTGGCGTCTTAGCCTCTATTGGAACCGTTTTTATCATGTTGTACAACGGCGTGATGGTCGGGGCCTTCCAATATTTTTTTGTAGAACAGGGCGTGTTTTGGGAATCGTTCTTGTCTATTTGGATCCACGGAACCCTGGAAATCAGCGCCATTATTATTGCCGGAGCCGCAGGGTTGGTAGCGGGTTCAGGACTCTTGTTTCCAGGCACTTACCGCCGAACCCAGGCATTTCAGATCACCATGCGGCGTGGCTTGAAAATTTTTATTGGCATTGTACCCATCATTATTCTGGCTGGCATTTTCGAAGGCTTTCTTACACGATATACCGATACGCCGGATTTCATTCGCGCGGCGTTCATTTTTACTTCCCTGCTTTTTGTGCTCTGGTATTTTGTATGGCTTCCCTGGCATAAAGTACGCACAACGGGCCTTCAGGGCATTTCGCTGGACAAAGAGCTTCCACCCAGCCGGGAGCACGTCATTAATTTTCAAGGGATAAAAACAGTCGGCGAAATACTTTCTGATGTTTTTACAGCGCTGTCGCGGCATCCTCGCACCACCTTGTTGGGGCTATTTGCTACCACGGCGGCATTTGCAGCATGGGCATTTGGCCTTTCCGACAAACAGCCCGCAGAAACATTTTCTTACCCGGATGTGCCCTATTGGCCCTTGGATATTTTGGGCGGATTGGGCAGTTTTTTTGGAAATGAAGAAACCTGGGGGCTTTATTTTTTTCAAATTATTCTGCTTACCGGTGTAGCAGTTGCGGCATTTCGTGCTTTGGAACAAGAGATGGATACCGAACTACGCCCTGGGCAGGGTCTGCGAGGCACTTTATTTGCGGGAATTTCGCTTATGTTGTTGATGCCCGGTTTTGCCTTTGGCCTGGAGTCCTTGTCTGGCTTTTTCGGCGTGTTGATCTCCTGGGCGGCCTTCCCATTTTTCGCGTTATGGGTAGCCGTAATTTACTTCGAAACGGCCAATCCTTTAATCGCGTTAAGCAGAACCTGGCATTTGATACGCTGGGGGCCCGCCTTGGGGCTTGGGCTACTAACCGGTGCGCTCAACTTGTTGTTTTTCATGTTTTTAGAATCCCCAATCTGGGAAATGACCATTCAATTGTTCAGCTGGTTTGTTCCACCCGCAGCGGGAGCAATGGCCTCGTATAGCGCCATCGCCACTACCTGCGCAGCCGGGGTCTTGATGTATTTTTTCTTCTTGATCACAATACTGAGCGGGGGATTGCAATATTTTTCTTTCCGCGAGGTCTGCGATGCCGCTAGTATGCGGGATGAACTTGAGCTGGTCGGTCAGACTCGAAAAATAAGGGGATTGGCTAGGGAGTAATATTAAAAGAAAATCGGAGTACTTAATCGTGACTGGTCCAATGAAAAAAATCTTCTTTTTCCTCTTTTTCCCTTTTTCGCTCTCGGCACAATTCGAAGAGGTGCTGGAAGATACTTTGCAAGCCGTTGAAATCACCGAGGATACCAGCTTTTCGGAAGAGGAAGAAATAATTGAGGAAGATTATGTGCGAGAACCCTATACCGCTCCGCCCTTAGCGCCTATTTCACTCCGCGAGGTTCCCGACGAACTGTGGGACGAGGCCACCGGAGAAATGGACTACAGCAAAGATGTTCCCAAACCACCTAAAGTGCGAAAAAAACGAGCACCCAAGGAATCTAGCCCTTCCTTCGATTGGACTGGGATGACGCAAGGGTTGGGAAATTTACTTCAAGTGCTGGCCATCTTGTTTGCCTTGGCTATGATCGCCTATGGCATCTATTGGATGATGCAGGCTCCGCGGAATCGCAGGCTTTCCCGCGATGGAACTGAGATCACGCTCGCAAATCTGGACGAATATATACATGAAACCGACCTCGAACGTTTCCTGCGCGAAGCCCTTGCCCAGGCCAATTGGCCCCTTGCAATACGACTTTATTTTTTGCAGACAATCAAGCTGCTATCAGAGAAAGATCTCATTCTTTGGTCAAAAGAAAAGACTAACCGCGACTACCTAAGAGAAATGCGCGGCCATCGTTTGGGGACGCATTTTCGCGACGCTACGCGGCAATATGAACGGGTTTGGTATGGAAATCAAGCACTTACATCTGAGGAATTTGCACAGATGGAACCGCTGTTTAAAGCCCTGTTGGAAGAAATTTGATTCAATAAATTTTCTGGTCTTCAAGCTGAAAACCAAAGGCCTTTTCGTTCCTTTTGAGCAAAAAATATAGGATTGCCCTAAAATCCTATCTGGACCCCCTGCCCCTCCATAGGAAACACTACCCAACACTCCAGCATGCGGTCCGATCGCTTTTTCAATTCCCACCACCAGGCCAAGCCTGGTACCATCGTCATCGCAACTTGTTTCCATTTTTTCATGCCCTCTGCAAACGGCGCAAAAGCAATTACGACGATTCCATTTTCAGGTTCAAGAAACAGATCGGCCTCCAACTTTAGCAGGCGTTTGCCGTAATATTCCCCCGCCGGATATTTGGCCAGAACTCTTTTGGGTTTAAATTTCTTTTCCAAAAAAGTTCGAAAAGACTCTGATTGGCGCAACAACTGTTCAGCAGAAATCTGTTCCGCCACACCCCTTATTTGCAATTGCTTTTGAGCAACCTGCCGCCGCAGATCAAAGCTCAGGCTCGGGTCATCAGCCATTAAAAAAGTAGCCGCAGATTTCCCAATAGCCGCTGTGTATTCCCCTTTGAATTCCAACCAATTGCCCCATACTACTGGTTCGCCAAGGTTTGGTTGTAGGCCTGGCGGCATTTCATGCAAGGCGTCGATCAATAAAGGCATTTGAATTTGGGCAGATTTGCCCCAACGCCTGGCGTGATAAAGTACGGGGGATTCATCGGGCAGTGCCTCTGGAAAATCCTTGGGTTTGTAGATGAGTTCGGTTTCAATTCGGAGAGGCATTCCAGCGTGATAAAACGGTGTTTCATCGGAATTTGGATCAAGGGTTTCAATACTGTCGTCACCGTGGCTAAAAACGCGGTTGAGCCAGGCAGTACCCTTCACCGTGGTCGGGAAAACCAGGTAGTCGCGAGCCCGTGTGAGCCCCACATAGAGCAACCGGGCTTCTTCTTCGAGGGCGGTGCGGCTGGCATCGGCCCATGCTTCGGTTTGGTGAATCGCCTCCTCCAGGGGTGTGTTGCGCAATTGGTCAGCGTAAGGATTGACCCAAAACCGAAGCCAGCGATTGCCCAAAATATTGTCCAAATCGGGTTCTTCTACTTCGCTCACGAGGTTTAGTCCCCAGACCTGTTCTTTCAAACTCTGATCGAGCGCATGGCAAATAGTGAGCGGATATTCCAGGCCCTTGGAGCGATGGTAAGTGAGCACTTTCACAGCATCGTCAGTTTCGCCAGAGCCCTGTGCGTCCTGGTCATTGATGGCCAATTGGTTGAGCCACAACAAAAATCCGCCCAGCGAGGCAGCCGAGTGCAGGCGTTGGCATGCTGATTCGTAATCAAGCGCATATCGGCGCAAACGATCAAGGTTGTCGAGCCGCTGGTCTGGGCTTCCGAGTTGAATGACCGCGCGACGCAGGTCAAGTTCTTCGAGCACTAAATTCAGAATTTCAGAGGCCGACAAGTCGGCCGTTCGAGGGCGTAAGTTGAGGAGTTGATTTAAAATCGGCGCCTCGCCCCAACCGCCGCCGTAAACAGGCGAGTCGGCGTTTTCAGACAAATATTGAAGCCGTTGTTCCACGATCTCCTCCAGATCCATGCTCCCTGTGAGAAACAAAATCTCTGCCGCCGCCAGAGAATCAGACGGTGTAAGCATATATTTGAGGCAGGCCACGGTAAGTTTGGACTCGGGTGTTTCCAACAATCCATTCCGAGCGATCGCGGCCTTCAATCCTGCCCGGTGCAAGGCCTCAGCCACGTTCAGGCATTGGCGGTTGCTCCGGCACAAGATGGCTATCTCGCCGGGGCGAATAGGGTGGGTTTCATCTCTTTTTTTATTGAAAACCAGGGGTTTGCGTTCCAATAATATCCGCACTTGATCTGCAATACAATTTTCAAACCAGGGCGCTCCGGGGGGCCGCCGTTCGTCAAGTTCTGAACGAAAATGCCAATGCTGGAGGGCAAGGCCTGGATCGTCAGAGCCTTGGACATTTGACATTCCCGCAGGTTCAAGCACAATTTGTTCTCTTGGCATCCCATCAAAAGCCCGCTCGAAAATAGCGTTAGTGGCATATACGATGTCTGGCCTGCTCCGCCAGGATTTTTTAAGGATGTTTTCGTCCTTCACTCCTCCGGTGGCACGGATAATAGCCTGCATCAAGGCCGGTTCTGCGCCCCTGAAGCCGTAAATACTCTGCTTGGGATCGCCGACCCAAATGGAGTGTTTTGCCAGTTGGCTGATTTGCAGGAAAATGTCGAGTTGTATCGGCGAGGTGTCCTGAAACTCATCAACAAGGAGCAGGTCAAGTTCTTCACGCAGCGTTTGGCGTACAGATTCAACACGCAACAATTTGCTGACGTAGGTCTCCATATCCGTATAATCGATCAGCCCGCGTTTCTTTTTATATTGTTCATATTCATGAAGCGCGTCGGCTGCAATGTCGAACACAAGTTCGATGTAGCCCCGCAAATCGTCCCGGAACTGCGGATGTTGGTCGTGACTGAGCGCAATCTGCCGGAGATCTTCCATTATCTCCCGACTTTTGACACCTGGGTTGGTTTTGGCAATTTTGACCCATTCATGCCAATATAGCTCGCCGCGATATTTGAGTTGATTTTGGAATTGGCGCAACACTTCGGCCGCGTCCCGGGTAACTTTGGTTGTATCCGCTTCGTTTGCATCAAAGCCGGCAACCGTCTGGTCAAGGGCTGAAAACAGGCGATTGTTCCACACGACCGGGTCTGTGTTTTGTACGGGTGGAAGTAGTCTTTCAAAACTTGTCCAGGAGCGCAACTTGCTCGTTTCCAGTATTTTTTTGTCGAAATTGTTGGCTCGCGCCACATCTGTCAAGTTGCGGATATCGCGCCGCCAGTCGTAAGCTTCCCCAATGCTTTTTTTGGTCAGACCCAAGCGGTCTGCCAGCAAATTAATGCGTTCAATACGGGTTACTGTGAGTACCTGTGACAGGGATTCGTTGAACAGCCTTTGTTCATCGCCATCAGCAATAATTTCCACCAAGGGTGATACGCCTGCTTCAAAGGCAAAACGTTGCAACAACCTTGTGCCAATACTGTGCACTGTACCGATGAGTGCCTCGCCCAACTCGTTGGCAGCTTCCGCCATGCCTGTTTCAAGCAACCGGACACGCACCCGTTCTTGTAATTCGGCGGCTGCTTTTTTGGTAAACGTGGTAGCCATGATGCCTGCTGGGCGGACCCCGTTTTGCAAAAGCACTACCATTCGCTGAGTGAGCGTATAGGTTTTGCCCGAACCAGCTCCAGCAGAGATGACTTCGATGTTTAACTGCTTATCCTTTGTATGTTGGGTTTGGGAATCTGGCACAACAAGGCATTTGTTTTGTGCGAAGGTCTAAAAACACCGTGAGTATTTTTCTTTATAACAAAAAGTTGTAGGTTCGCGCTGCAAAAATGTTTTAAATATGGAAAAAGCATTCAAAAATTGTCAAAGTTGCGGTATGCCCATGCATCGGGACGACCTCGGTGGAGGCACCAATGCAGATGGTTCAAAAAGTGTGGTGTATTGCTCAAAGTGCTGGCAGGGAGGAACGTTTACAAGCCCGGACATGACCGTTGTGGAAATGAAGGCCCTGGTAAAGGAAAAACTTAAATCCTTTGGATTTCCCGGGTTTATTGCCGGGATTTTTACCCGAAAGATACCCAAATTGGAGCGCTGGAAATGAATTTGCCCTCATATAGGATGTTTAAGCCCGCTGCTTTATTCGGCTTGATTTTTATGTTTTCCTGTAATAGCCCAGATACACGGTTTCGACAATTGCAACTCGAAGTTTGGCAAAAATTTGCACGGCACGATTTTTTTGAAATTCATCTGAAAAATGAAGTGCTGTATATGCCGCTCCCGCCTTCAATACCCCTTGATAGTCAACGAAAATCCTGGGTTAATAGCCTTCAAAGTGAAGCCCAATCTATTGACTTGCAAAGCCTTAGTTTAGAAAACCAAAAAAAAATGCTGCAACTCCGCGCCGTTTTGCAAGATTTTTCTGAAAGCACAGACGCTGCTTTTTTTGACCCTTCAAACTTTGTAGTCCTGAAACATTTGCAGCGATTTTCAGACAATCCGGAGCTTACGCAGCTGCTTGACAAAATACCGGCATATTATGCCCAAATTGAACAAAACTGGCGAAAGCCCGAACTCCGCTTTGTACAAAAAGCTGTGGATCAATCACAAATCACGCTTGACTTTTTGGATGATCTGGCAAAAAAATCGAATGGAGAAATTGGCGCCAACTTAGCAGCTGCCCGGGCAGCCGTAAAGGATTTTATCGGACTCTGTCAGAGTACCCACCTGCAGGAACGTGAAATGAATTTTGCAGCGCCTAAATAGAATTTGCCTGATTCTTGTCGGCAATGATCTCCTTTAGTTCCTTTAAGAAAGCATATTGCTGCGGAAGCACACGCTTGAAAGCTTCTTTAACAGCGACATAAGCGCCCTTTTCAAAATCAACCACCAGGTGTTTGATGTGTAGTTTGGCTTTTTCCTTGGCCACACGGTAGTCTTCGTAGATCAATGCCCGAAGCGAGGGTATTTCATGCCAATCTGCTTCAATAGCGATGGCCTTTCGGGTATCCCCATTTGCATCAACTACCGGATCGAGCTCGATACAATGGGCTGCAAGCCTGGTTGGAGCATCTTCGTCTGTAAACTGAGCAGAAAGCGAATCATTACTTTCTTGATTCACCAGAAAAACCTCCAGACCGTTTTCTCGCACCCTATAAATGATGACATCCAATTGTTCGTTCGATTGCACAATGAAAAAATTTAGACTGGAACGTTTGAGAAAGAATTTGGTTGACTTTTTTGGGCGGGCAAAGAAAGGAAATGTTTGCCAATTTAAATATTATTCCTCCTCGCTTTGAATTGTCTAAACACGTACTGAAATGTCTAAAATTGAAAAGCCGCCAGAACGCTTGCGCGACTGACGGCTAATAAACCCCAAAAAACCAAATGAAAACTGGTGCAAAGACCGGGTTTTTTTTTCTATTTGTCAAGCTTTTTTTGAAAAAAATTTTAATTATTTTTCAAATTACGCCAAACTTTCTTAGTATCTCAGTAAGTCCCTCGGCATTGGCTGCAATTAAATCGGCTCCAGCATCCCTAAGTTTTTGCCCTTGCTCGTCCTCAATGTGTGAAGCACCCAAAAAGCCAATTGTTTGAATTCCAGCGCTTTTTGCGGCTAATACACCTGTTACGCTATCTTCTACTACCAAAGATTCGTGAGGCAACAGCCCCAGGATTTCCATGGCAAAAAGATATAGGTCAGGATGTGGTTTGGGCTTTTCCACCATCTCGGCCGAGAAAACCAATCCATCAAGGTTTTGAATCAGATTCAGTTTTTTTAGGCCTTTTAATACGCCTTGGCTACTGGCATTTGACACCATACTTTTAGGCACTTTCAGGCTTTTGAACACCTCGGGCATTCCTTGAACAGCGCGGATCGAATGATGAAAATCCTTTTTAAAGGCATCCTTGATTTGCTGCATAAAATCTGCCGGGGCATCAAAGCCTTCCTCTTCCCGAAGTGCAACCAGGATATCCCGTGTTAAAAGCCCAGGAAAACGAACATTATAGGCGCGCTCTTCCAAATGAAGTCCATGCCGCGCCAATAGGTTCAACATAATGCGGGCACCTACGATCTCTGAATCAACGATGGTGCCGTCGTTGTCAAAAAGGACATGTTTGATTGCCATGGTACAAAACAAAAAACCGCAACAGTGCCTACGCCTTTTGCGGTTTTATTGAAATTTTTACAATTGGTGGCAATATTACTGCCCGAAATCCAACAGATAGCTGCGGTAATAGAGCATAAGCAACAATGCTGTTAGAAAAAACAGGCCCATAAGGATATAAAGAATACAGTATCCCTTGCCACGCGAGTTTTTGATGTCTTCCATATTGTCCTACAAAATTTTGTGGTGCGAAAAAAGTGGTGCAAAAGTAGGAAAGCCCAAATCACATTACGGCAGAACTGCGTTTTTTTTCGCATTTTCAGAACCGTTATAAAAAAGGATTTTACCTCAAAAAACAAATTTTTGAAAAAAAACAATATTTTTGAACCTCTAAATCCTTGATTCCCAAAAAGTTTAGATTTTTGTCAGATGAAAAACGGCATGTTTTATACTTATATGCCGTCAACACAACCGTTTTGTCATGAGTTTTTTTCTGGAAGATCCGGTACTTTTTTGGCTCGTGTGGGGCATCTTTACCTTGGCGGGTACCATAATCGGGTGGTCTTTGCGCGCAAACACCTCCGAAAAAGAAGTACGTGGCGCCCTGAACCGGATCGAACAGGAAAAAAATACTTTAGCCCGCTTATACACTCAGATAAAACACCAGCACGATTTGCGCGAAGCTGATTTTCGAAGGGCTTCTTTGGATGTCGAAAAACTTCGTGCTATAGTACAACTACTTGAGGACGAGCGTGCTGTTCTTTTGCCTGATGCCCCCTTTAACGCCGCTCGCATCGCCAAAGCCGAGGCGGCAGCTTCCCAATATGCTCAAAAACTGACAGCCCTGGAAGTCCTGACCAACAGTCTGAGAACCCAAAATTCTGAGCTTGCCCAACAACTTTCTGATGCCAAAAAAGAATTAGGCGATTGGGATACCCTTTATCATGGCTTTAAATCCACCCAAGAGCGATTGGCAGATTTTGAACAAAAACATCTTGTTCTCGAAAAGGAATGTGATACTCTGCGTCAGCAGCTCGCCTTAGCACTGGCCGAATCAGAAATGCTCCAGGATGCGCTCGAAAAAAAGGCAGACCATGAAACAAAAAGACAAAAAAACGTTCGAAAAGGAAATGTGGCAGCTCCTCAATTAGACGACCTGAAAAGCATAAAAGGTATGGCGGGGTTTCTTGGTCAATTGGCAGAAATGGGTATTTCAAGTTTTGCCCAAATTAGTCGTTGGGACGACGAAGCTGTGATCGCGGTAGCCAAAACGCTTGACATTAGCCCTGGTAAAATTTATCGCGACGATTGGGTAGGGCAGGCTCAGCGGTTGAGCGGCGAAAGAAGGTGATCATTTAGGAGTTATACGCCTTGACCATTGCCTGATAAACTTCCCCCATTTCCATAATACCGACCATTCGCGTCGCACCCGAAAATAAGGACGTTGTTGCGCGCCAAAATCACGCCTGCCTTGTTCTACTTCCTTCAACATACTGCCCTCAAAGTCGAACACAGGAACGCCAACAACGTTTTTAGCATACAGGATTGCAGCCCACTTGAGCAAAACGGCTGCGCCTGAAGCTCTCAAGGCGGGGTCGTCTCCACTCATCAGATAATAAGCTGCGCTTCGATCCCAAACAAGTAGCGCAGCAGAATGCACTTGCCCGGTCTTTGGGTCCGAAGCGAAAAATATCTTGCAGGAATCATGATTGGAAAGGGCGGAGTATAGGTTTTGCAAAAAGGCAAAACGAATAGGCGATTCCAGTCCTTTTCGCTGAAAACTCATGTTTATCATTCGCTGCAGTTCCTCCAGGGGCAAGTCGTGCCGAATGCTTAATCGAGCCTCTGCGGAACGGATCTTTTGTCTATAATTTTTTTCTATATTCTTGAAGATCAACGCCTCAGAGTCGTTCAGCGAAAGTATATATGAATACATGGTAGTCTGCTTAAAGCCCTTCCAGTAGAATGGCAGCCAGTTTGTGACCGTATAATTGAAGTTTTGCTCAAAAGCCGCAAGTTCTTTGGGTATTTGTGCAATCAAATTTTCGTAGAGTCGCATTTCCCATTTCAAGGACCGGTATTCTGTCATCAAAATCGGGCCCATGTGTTTGCATAGTTGGGGCATGGTTACATACTTCCAGCTCAGTTTTTGTTTCAAAAAATAGGGCATTGCTGCTATGGTTCGGCCACCTTTTTGCACCACCACAGCATCCCAAAAACCGCCCACACACACCGCATCAAGGTACCAGGGCTGCATAAACAACGGCAAGTCAGGTAACTGCGCTGCGAACATTCGGTAAGTGTCGCGATTTGATTTGTCCATGTTTTTATCCTGACTATATCTGTGAGAGAAGTCGAATGTTTTGAAGAATCAAAAATAACTGATTACAGCCTGATCAGCAGCCACTAAATTCCGGTATTTATTCGAAGAAAAAACCCGGCTTCTCCCAAATCATTCCAAGTCCATTCGCATCTAATGGATTTGTCGTAGTAAAGCACAAAATCTAAGCCTGGCCCATATCCAAAGAGCAGTTTGTTTGATAAGGGATTCGTGGGGGCATAGTATGGATCATTGGCCCAACCCAGATCGTTGTTGAGTGCAAAATAAATTTTTACAGGCATCTTTCGGTAAGCTTTGATGGGCACAAAACGACCCAAATGAAACGTCGATTCAAATACCTGAAAATGCCATGAAGTGCGCAATAGCGCAAAATCAAGTCCATCAATTACATAATAATCGTACCCCCGCACCAGGTTTCCACCATAGCCCAATGCCTGGTTGTTGGTTTGTGGTGGTTTGGATCTGGGGAGGCTTGTCCGCAACTTTCCGACCAGCTCGAGACTTAGCCATTTGTTGAAGGAAATATATTGATCCCATTCGGCAAATGCACGAAATATTTGCAGGTCATCAGTTGGAAGAAGGCCGTTTTTTCGGACTTCGATGCCCGCGCGCCATCCCTTTAGTGGATAGGGCCGTATATCGCGATAATCAAACCAAAGTGAGTACACCGCGCTAAAATGGTGCTGCCGGGTCTTGCTGTTTAAATAATAGTCTGGGTTTAGCACCTGGGCCACGGTGTCTGACACCTGGTTGTTGCGGTATTCAAGCGTAAATGATTGACTTTTGAACAGTTTAGGACGCGAAACCAAAGTGATTGAAGCCACGATTTGCTCAATTTGCCAAGCCTCGCGCACTCTTAAAAACTGGAGTTTGTTGTTGGTTGTTTTGTATGATAATTCATGCGCTCTGCTATAGGAAAGGCTGCTTTCCAGGCCAAGTGTACGGTTTCTGTTTAATCCAGGGCTCCGGTAGGCTAGTTCGTAGCGGTTGGTAAAGCCAAATTGGGTTATTACTTTGAGGGCATCTGCGCGGCCAGTTAGGTTGAGCTGACTCCAGTCGATTCCATAATTTACCCGCTTGAAAGAACGGTTAAATTCGTTCCACCAAACATTGAAATTTCGGTCTGACAGGGAAAGAATCGGCACCGGAAAGATATACCAGCCCTCTGAGACCTTTATCAGCAGACTAACCCGACCCCCGCCAGTCCAATTTGCAACACTGATGCTGGCTTCTGTAAAAATCCCAAGGTTCATCAGCCGGAGTCTGTTTCGCTCCAATACCACAGGAAGGCCTGCTGCTGGCAGGGAGTCGCCGACGGCAAATTCCAACTCCCTGATAATTGTCCCCTCTTTGGTTTTTTTATTTCCTTCAACCTTCACTTTTTCAATCAAAACATAGGATTCAGGAAGGCCCTCCGTTTGCGCAACAAGGAGCGTGGGAGCAAAGAATAACAGGATTAAAATCTTGAAATTCAGGAGCGCGGAAATGTTTTGGTTTCGGGGCATTCTGTTTTTTGTTCAATAATTTCAATTGAAAGAGATTTAACACGCTGGCCACAATGTTTCAAGTCCGCCAGGATGCTTGGCCCTGCTTTCTGTTGTTTAACATTTAAGCCCGCAAACACTTTTCCAAAGGAGAACAATTGTCTATCAAAA
Source organism: Saprospiraceae bacterium (assembly GCA_046160345.1). Classification (GTDB taxonomy): domain Bacteria; phylum Bacteroidota; class Bacteroidia; order Chitinophagales; family Saprospiraceae; genus M3007. The sequence goes on along the minus strand of JBJXGO010000094.1, from coordinate 19,609 downwards.
TATTTCCCTTGTACTTAAAATTTATTCCAGGCGCGTAATCTGCTTCAAAAATCAAATGTGTCACGTTGGCTTTGGGGCTGAGCTCGAATTTGTATTGCCGCCAATTTGTTTGATCAATCAGTGGAGAGGTAGCTAATAATTCGCCTTTGACACCTTTCCCTGTGCTTCCAAATATGCGCAATCTTGCTGGATTGTTGTAACCCACATACTTGGGACTGTGTGCTAAATAAAGGCTGAAAGTGTAGCATTTCTTACCTACAAGCGGCTCGCCCAATGCCTGGCTGATGTCTTCGCGCGAGCCATCTTCCCGAACGATAAGGCCAATGCAGGTTTTTCCGTCCTGAGCAGGGAAGTTGATTTCCCATGCCCCTGGCAATATATCGGGCGTGCTTCCTTGATAGCCGGAGTACCACCCTTTTGGACATTTACCAGTACCCGGAGCATCTTCAAAGGAGGGGTTGCGGAGGTAAATTTTTTCGGAAGTTTGCCCTGGGCCTACAAGCAAGGGCAGCAGGAATAAGAATAGTTTTTGCATCAAAAATTCAATTCAAGGGATAGAATTTAAGGGTTCGGAAGATTTAAACCTCGAACTTCCGAACCCCCAAATTCTCTATCCACAATTTACCAGAACACAATATAAAGCGCAGCCAATACGCCTACAATAAGCAGGGCTCCAATGGCGAATGTCTGTGAGGTCTTAAACATCGAAGTGTCCACTTCCATTGCCTTTGGATTGTTTTTACTTTTTGGGTCAGCAAGGCTAATGATGACCATAAGCGCTACCAAAATCAGGAAAGCATAACCCATTTGGTCCAAAAAGGGGACTTCGGGAATATACCTTTTGAAAGCAATACCTAATGGGATGGTAACGAGCGCTGCTACCAAGGCCGCATTTGCCGTAGCGCGTTTCCAGAAAAAGCCCAGCAAGAAAATTGCTACCACTCCTGGTGAAATAAGCCCGGTAAATTCCTGGATGAACTGAAAACCCTGTTCGAGTTTTTGCAATTGAGGCGCTACCAAGACGGCGATTGCCATGGCAATCAAAATCGTCCATCGCCCTACGCGCACTTGTTTTGCCTCGCTTGCGCCTTTTTCTACATACTTATTATAGAGGTCGAGCGTGAATATCGTAGCAATCGAATTGGCTTTGCCCGCCAAAGAAGCTACAATTGCGGCAGTAAGTGCTGCAAAAGAGAGCCCTTTAAGGCCGGGCCCGAGCAAGTTGAGCAACACTGGATACGCCTTATCTGGCTTAACCTCCCCTGCCGCATTCACCATTTCTTGTTGAAACATGCCCTTTTGGTACAGCACATAAGCGGCTATGCCCGGTAGCACGACGATGACGGGCATGAGTAGTTTCAAAAAAGCAGCAAAAAGAAGTCCGCTGCGGGCTGTTTCGAGGTTTGCACCCAAGGCGCGTTGGGTAATGTACTGATTACAACCCCAATAGTTAAGGTTTGCAATCCACATGGCGCCAAACAAAACGGTGAGGCCAGGAAGGTCTTTGTAGTATTTATTCGACTCGTCAAAAATCATGTGAAAATGATCCGGAGCTTGGCTTTTTATGAGCCCAAGTCCTGCTATTGCCCCCTGTGTACCAAATTGTTGTGCCACCAAATCCAATGCGAGGTAGGTTGTAAAAAGACCGCCCAACACCAATATGGCTACTTGAATAACATCAGTGTAGCCAATCACTTTCATGCCGCCGAGGGTGATAAAAATGGCAAAAATTGCCAGGAACAGCGCGCAGACCGTGAAGCCATTGATGTGTAGCCAGGGAATTCCGAACAGGTTAAAATCAATGTTGAAATTGGTAATCGAATCAATGGCAAGCGCCCCGAGGTAGAGAATGGCGGTGAGATTTACAAATACATACACCAACAACCAGAATACAGCCATCATCGTGGCCACCAAGGGGCTGTACCGCTTTTCGAGAAATTGCGGCATGGTAAAAATCCTGTTTTTGATGTAGCCGGGCATGAAGAATACGGCCACGACCAACAGAGTGGCCGCAGCCATCCATTCGTAGGAAGCAATGGCCAAGCCCATCGCAAAGCCGGAGCCGCTCATACCGATAAATTGTTCGGCACTGATGTTGGAGGCAATCAGTGAAGCCCCAATGGCCCACCAGGTTAGCGCCCCTTCGGCAAGAAAGAAGTCGGTCGCCGTGTTTTCCCCCGATTTCTTTTTTAAATAAATCCAGTACCCATACCCTGAAACGATGAAAAAGTATAGGATAAAAACAGCATAATCCAATGGTTGTAAAGCAGAACCCATAAGTGTCCAGTTGAAAAAAATGAAATGAAAAATGGTGTGGCAAAAAACTTGGGTCTGGCTAAGGCTGGCCAAATGTAGGAAGGGTCAGGAAAATCAAGCGATTATGAAGAACTTTCTTTACACAAAACGGCGATTAATCCAGATTTAAGCAACCCGACCTGTCCAGCGGAATTGCCGTTGGATTGTGAAGCGTTTTCAAGAAACCTTGTCTCGAATAGCCGCTTTTTGCCGAATTATGGCCTTTTTGTCATAATAATTAAATTCATCGCCCTTTACGTTTGCTTTTTTCAAGGAAAAACCCGTTTCTTTGCACCCGCTTTCAGCTTAAGTATTTTGATGCGATCAAAAAAGTAGGCTTTTGCGAAAAACAAGTGAATGGTTTCCTGGCCGAGCGGTTAGGCACAGCTCTGCAAAAGCTGCTACAGCGGTTCGAATCCGCTGGAAACCTCAAAAATGTAGCCGGCTAATCTTCTGTATATCAGAAAATTAGCCGTCTTTTTTTGAAAATCGCACACGAGGGTCAGCCCAAGCGTAAAGGACATCCGCAATTAGACTTCCTGTTATGGTGAGCACAGCAGCCACCATCATAATCGCAGATAACAGTGGGAGGTCTTTTCCGTGGTAAGCCTCAATGGTTTTGCTGCCCATGCCTGGGAATCCGAACAATACCTCTACCACCAGGGATCCCGTAAACACTGCCGGCAAAATACTCGCAAATATTGTGATGATAGGAAAAAGTGCGTTTTGGAAAGCATGACTCCAATACACATCCTCCTCCGACACACCTTTGGCTCTTGCTGTCCGAATATAGTCTTCTGTCATGGTGCCTAGCACCCCGCTGCGCATTTGCAAGGCCAACATCGCCAGAGCGTGCAGGGTCAGGATAACGATAGGAAGCACACATTTTGAAGCATTGGCGCTCCACCATTCGCCAAATGTAGTTTTTCCGGGTTGCCAGGCATCTTGTACATCAAAATAAATAGAGGGCAGCATTGCGTGGCCCCAACTGGTGTTTGTAAATATCATGATAAGCAAGCCTCCTAACCAAAAAACGGGCATGGAATAAAGGAAAAACAAGGTCCGTTTGCCCCAACGGTCAAACCACCTCCCTTTTCGTCTTGCCATTTCCACACCCAATGGTATCGCAATGAGGTAGGCCAAAAACATGGCCAAAAAATTGATAGCCAAGGTAGAAAGCAGGCTGGATTGCAGGTCAACCGATACTGCTACCAAGCGCCTCGTAAGCCCCAAATCGCCGGTTAAAAATCCTGAAAGCCAACTATGGTATTGATTTTCAATTCCGTGCCAATAGATTGCGGGCATTCGGAGTTTGTTTGGAAGTTTTTCGGCTCGCAATTTGTATGCCGCAGTATCTAGCAGCAAAAGCGCTTTGGTTAAGTCGGAAAATTGTGGCGCTGAATTGCGGGCTTCTGACAGGCTTAAGTCGGCTGGGTATTTTGAAATTTCTACAGTAGGAATTTCAGAAGCCCGCGCATTCAGTTGATTTATACCAGAATCAAGTAGTGGGATCTGATCGGTGCGAAGCAGGGCCGTCAGATCATTTCGCAATTGTGCGCTTTGAGGAAGTGAATTTGGCAACCCTTCTATTGCGCGTGCCGCCGCGGATACCGCTTTATCATAATATTCCACGGCAGGCCAATTGCCCGATTGGCCAACCAGTTTTTTCAATCTTTCGCGCCGGTCGAATGGAAATATACGCCAAAGCGTATCGGGATAAGCAAGGGTAGTGATTGTAATGTAAAATACCGGGCCATCAAGTCCTAGCCGTGTGGCTTTGGCTCTATACTTTTCAGCTTGTTGTGCAGGGTCGAGCGTGTTATAGGACTCTTCTCCAAAAACATTCACTATTGGGTCGCCCGGTGCACTCCTGCCCAAGCCGAATGCCAAAAATGATATGACAAACAAGGTGGGCAAGGCCCAAAGTGTTCGTCGTATTAAATATTTTAGCATAAAACAAAACAGTTGGGCTGTGGACGGTTATACTTAGTCCTCCTGGTCGGGGTTTACCCGACGGCTTGTGATTTCAGTAGCATTGAGGAGTTTTTCTCGCTTGCGTTGAACCCTTTGCACCACCAAAATACTTAATTCGTATAGCCCAAATAGCGGTATGGTTACCAGTGTTTGCGCCACTACATCTGGTGGAGTAATAATTGCTGCAACGATAAGAATGACAACTATGGCGTGCCGGCGGTAGTTGCGCATAAAAGCGGCGCCCAACAACCCTATTTTAGCAAAAAAATAAGCCATAACAGGCATCTCAAAAACCAAACCCATGGGTAAGGTGAACATCGTCATATAAGTCACGTAGGAGCTTAGGGTGGGGGATACGTCAATCCCTTCCACTGAGTAGCCAGCCAGGAAACTGATGGAAAATGGAGCAATAATGTAATAGCCAAACGCTACTCCTAATAGAAAAAGTAAGGTGCAAATACCTACAATTCCACGCACAGCCTTTTGCTCAACATCGTTCAAACCCGGTCGTACAAATTTCCAAAATTCCCAAAATATGAACGGAAAGGCGCCAATAATTCCCAAACAAAATGAAATATACAGGTGCTGCATCAACACCTCGCCCAGCTCTCGTGTAATTATGTTGAACTTCGGGGGTGTAAAACACATCGCATCTCCGGCTCCCACCCAATGGGAAAAACTGCATATAACCCTATAGGTTGGAAAGTCCGGGTTTTTAGGACCAAAAATCAGTGTATTGAAAACAAATTCTTTATTTAAAAAACACACTATAGCCACCACGGCTATGGCCAATACCGAGCGCAAAATGTGCTTGCGCAATTCTATAATATGATCAAAAAAAGTCATCTCGCCGCGTTTGTCGTGCTGACGGTCATGTTCGTGCTGCTGATCGAGAGGCATGGTAGTTTGATTTGAATATCTGTTGCAAGGGTTATAGTATGTATGAACGGTTGTTTCGCCCTTAGACCCCGCAAATGTAAAAAGTTAAGCCCCGATGCCTTAGAAAACCGTCTTTATTCTTGCTTTAAGTGTTTGAATAAAAAGATCAAGAAATATACTGACAGCGTTTTGAAAACCCTAAGGTGGCCAAGCCAACACTTTTTACCTTTGGCCCGAAAATCCAAACCCTGTTGTTTTCTCATGCAAAATGGATTGTTGGTCGGCTTTATTGGCTTATATCTCTTGGGTACTTTAGCGGTAGGTTGGTGGGCTTCGCGGCGTGTAAAAACGACTGCCGATTTTGTATTGGCTGGCAAGGGCCTGCCTATGTTTATGGTCGCTTTTGCGCTTTTTGCCACCTGGTTTGGTTCTGAAACGGTGCTGGGCGCAGGTGCTGAATTTGCCCAGCATGGTTTGTTGGGTGTCATCGAAGACCCCTTTGGTGCCGCGCTCTGTCTGCTGTTGGCCGGTTTACTTGTCGCAAGACCGCTCTACAATCTCAAAATCCTGACTTTCAATGATTTTTATCGGATACGATTTGGAAGGTCGGCAGAAATAACCTCTGCCATCTTCATGGTGCCTTCTTATTTTAGCTGGATTGCCGCACAAATTGTTGCCCTGGCAATTGTAATGGAGGCTGTGGTTGGCATGGAGCGGGAGTGGGGAGTGCTGCTTTGTACCACGTTGGTGCTTTTATACACCTATGTTGGTGGAATGTGGTCAGTGGCCATCACTGATTTCGTACAAACCATCGCGATTATTGTCGGATTATTGGTGCTTGCGGTGAGCATGGTGATCCAGGTGGGCGGGTTTGGCAAAATGGTGGCCGCTGCACCGCCCAATTTTTTTCAATTCTTTCCAGACCCAAAGCCCACAGAAATTATCCATTGGTTTGCTGCCTGGATGACCATTGGGCTTGGAAGCGTTCCACAACAAGATGTTTTTCAACGGGTTATGGCAGCCAAAAGCGTACGTTCATCGGTGTGGGCTTGTTACGCTTCTTCCTTTATGTACCTTTCCATAGCAATGTTGCCGCTTATCATTTGCTTTTGTGCACGGATACTATACCCTGAACTTTTGGAGGGAGACGCCCAAATGATTATCCCCACCATGGTGCTTCAACATAGTGGGCCAGCCATGCAAATTTTCTTTTTCGGAGCCTTGATCTCCGCCATATTAAGCACTTGTAGTGGTGCTATGCTGGCTCCAGCCACGGTTATTGGCGAAAACCTCGTTCGCCCTTTTTACCGAAGTATCACGGATATGCAACTTTTGCGCATAATGCGCATTTCACTAGTAGGCGTGGCAATTATCACCGGCATGATGGCACTATCTCGCGATAATATTTTTGAATTGGTGGGAGAATCCTCGGCATTCAGTCTGGTCTCGCTTTTTGTGCCGCTCATCGCCGGTCTTTATTGGAAACCCGCCACTGGGCTCGGAGCTATAGTTTCGATGATTTCTGGCCTTGTTGTTTGGTTTGCCGCTAATTGGTGTTTGCCGCCCTTGGCAGAATCAGGCAATTTTGAGGGCGCAACACAGGTGCTGCTTGAGGTACCGTCCATAATATACGGACTTTTTGCCAGTGCTCTGGGGATGGTATTGGGGAGCTTTTGGAATAAAGCCGCAGCAATTTAGAAACAGTTGTTTTCTGACCGTCAGAACGCTTCAAAATTATAAACAGCATGAATAAATCCAACACATTGAAAATCACCCTTGAAATACTGTGGTGGATTATCACCGCCATCGCGGTCTGGGCAGTATTGTACCCTATTTACAAAGCGATGCATGTGTGGCCCTTTGAAATTACCAACGTGTTTTTTGTGGTGGTGTTGATCACCCTTACGCGATATATTTTCCTGCTCAGGCATACTTTTATCAATAAGCAGCAGGTGCTAAAAATAGCGCTGATGCTCCTCATGTTTCCGCTTTGTTTTTGGTTGATTGAAAGAATCAACGAGTTTTTGGGTTTCATTGAAGAACAAACCTGGGAGCCGCTTACCGGGCATCTTCCGATTTCACAACGACCTGTAATAGAGGACTATATTTGGGCTGAAATGCTTTTTTTTGGCGTTGGTAGCGCAATTGCGGCCCCGGCATTTGCCATCCGAATGATGCTTTCCATTTGGCGCACCCGAAATAGGGGTACGATTTAAACCCACTCTTCTTTGTCTTTTCAATATTATTTTTAAAAATTTTGTTTTTAGGGAACTCAACCACCACCCCCTTGTGTTGTGTTGCCTTATCGGCGACCTTTGCAGTTCCGAATTCACCAAACCTAAACCTTTATGGCTACCCTAACCTTCACCGCAAACTGTTCTCAAAGTCAGGTGTTCGAGCAGGAGTTCGTTCCACTGCTCGATGCTGTATATGCCTTCTCCTTCCGTCTAACGGGCGATCGGACGCAGGCAGAGGATCTTGCGCAGGAGACTTTTACTAAAGCTTGGCGTTTTATCGAGCGCTATACAGCCGAGACAAACGCCAAAGCATGGTTGTTCCGGATTTGCCGCAATGCCTTCATCAATGAATGGCGCAGCCGCAAAACGCAGCCACGCACCCGCGATATTGAAGATCCCGCTGTACGATTATTGCCTGTGGCCGAAGGCCCACAAAACGATCGTATGGGCGACGAGGTGACATCCGCTATCAACGCCCTTTCGCCTAACTTCCGAACGGTAGTGCTTTTGGACCTCGAAGACTTTACTTACGAGGAAATTGCCGCTATTCTTGGTATTCCGATTGGCACGGTCCGTTCGCGCCTGCACCGCGCCCGCAACATTTTAGCAAAGAAACTCGAAGTTTACGGACGTTCCAATGGCTACAATGTTCAGGACAATGAAGGGTGCGTAGGCGAGGATGAGGATACTCCTGGAGCAGTATAAAAAAGGGTTTGCCCGAAAGTAGTTTTTAAACTGCCTGCGGCAAACCCTTTTTTCGCATAAATAAATTTCCCCAATAGTCAATTCACCAATAAAAAAACATCACACCATGTTATTCACACGTCATCGTTCTATTGCAGGTCAGCAGGCATCTACAGGCGCCCGCTCCCTCGCGTGGTTGACACTTATCACAAGGGCCGTTATTAATAGGTCGCCCGTATCAATATGTCTTAGCTCGGTTGGCAGCCGTAGCGGACAATATGGGCAACCCGGTTTTGTAGGTAATGACAACCCCAGGGGCAGCAATCCATGCGATAAAACGCTGACACAAATTCACGTTAGTATGAAAAACGCACGCAAAGAAACTGGCATACCCGCCAGTGACAAACTCCGGGTCAGCGACCCGCTTAACCCAAATGGACCCCAAGACCAAGCAATTATAGAGCAACAAGTTTTTGCCGAAAAACCCGCGCCCAGACAACCGGAATCTCCCGATGTGGAATCATTGCGCTCTTTGCTCAAAGCAAATATTTCGCGCGAAAAAGCCTCCCCGGCACTTATACAACGCATTCGAAGTAGGATGCAAGAAGACAAAATATGATTCCACTCCCGTTTTTTCCCTCCTAAACTCCTTTCCAACTTTTTCACGCCTCGCGCGTGCCCTCCGCCGGAGAGATGTCACAATCGCTCCGGCGATTTTTTTGTTGTGTCTGAACAACTGTACCTCAACCCTTCCAGAACTAATCTTCATCTGGCATTTTGTGTCTTTTATCCAAGTCTTGTGCTTATCAAATTGTTAAATCCCACCTTTGCCATTAAAGTAAGTTTTTCTGTACCAAAGGCATCTTTACAAATGGCAAGTCAACAGCCCAAACGAAAAAAAAGAACCCTGCTTTACATCCTACTTGGCGTATTCGTACTACTGGTAGCTGCTGCAGTAATCAAATCTCGTCAGAAACCCAAGGGCGAGGAGGTAACGGTTGAAAAAGCCGAAAAACGCACTATAAAAGAAACTGTAAGTGCAAGTGGAAAAATATTTCCGGAAACGGAGGTTAAGATCAGCTCCGACGTTTCGGGTGAAATCATTGAATTATATGTGAAAGAGGGCGACTCTGTTACAATCGGTCAAGTACTTGCAAAAATTAAACCTGACGAATATCAGAGTGCGCTCGAACAAGGGCAGGCTTCGGTAGGTACGGCCCGCTCCCAACGAGATGTGTCCAGTTCCAATGCAGAAGGAAGCAGCGCACAAATAGCGCAGTTGAGAGCTGATCGACAGCGTGTAGTTGCTCAACTGGAAGTGGCTCGGAGTGCGCATACCCGCAACGAAAAACTGTACAAAGACGGGGTTATTTCTACTGCCGAATTTGAAACTTCTCAGAGTAACCTAAAATCTGCAGAAAGCGCTGTGGCCGCTTCAGAAGCTGGTTTAAGGTCGGCAGAAAGCGCCCTATCAAGCGCTCAGGCCGGGGTTAAAGCATCAGAATTTGGGATTAATAGTGCCACTGCACGCTTGAAAGAACTTCGTACCAGCTTGCAAAAAACAATTGTTACAGCCCCTGTAAGCGGGATCATCAGCCAATTGAACGTAGAAAAGGGCGAGCGCGTAGTGGGGACCCTTCAAATGGCTGGCACTGAAATGATGCGCGTTGCAAATCTTCGTACCATGGAGGTACAGGTAGATGTAAGCGAAAATGATATTCTAAAAGTCAGTCTCAACGACGACGTAGATATAGAGGTGGACGCTTACCTGGGTCGCAAATTCAAAGGTAAAGTCTCTGAGATTGCCAATAGCGCAAGCAATGTTGGTTCTGTTGGCGGGGTCAGCCTCAATACCGATCAGGTAACCAACTTTGTGGTCAAAATCAGGGTGGATGGCACTTCCTATGCTGATCTGCTAAAGGATGGTCGACGTTATCCTTTCCGTCCGGGAATGTCTGCATCCGTGGATATTTTTACACATACGGCTGATGGAACCCTTTCTGTCCCAATCATCGCGGTTACGGCCAGAGATGATGAAAACAAGGATGAAAAACCCAAGGACGAGGATGAGGACGAGGATGAATCCCCTGCTTCCTCTAATAAGGAAAATAAGGAAAGTGACATAATCAAGGAAATTGTGTTTGTGGTGTCAGGAGATACGGTTGGAATACGAGAAGTGAAGACCGGTATTCAGGACAATGACTATATCGAGATTGTCTCGGGTTTGCAAGCGGGTGAAACCGTGGTAATTGGTCCGTATTCTGCCATTGCAAGAAAACTGAAAAGTGGTAGCCGAATTGTTGTTTCGGATAAAAAAAGTGGTGACGGAAATAACAAAAAAAGCGGGGTAAGCATAGAAGTTGATTGACCCTTGCCCACCCCTTGTTTTTGCCAAGGATTCCAGCCACACTCTTGATTGAATTTTAACTAAAAGGCCTCCCCCAACAGACAAGAGCTGTTGGGGGAGGCTTTAGTTTAGTATTGCAGATTTGACTGCAAATTAACCGGCTTTTTACCATTGAAGGGAAGTCGGCACTAGACTTTTGTGCTTTAAAAACACCGGCTTTTATTAACCCTGTTAACGCATGTACATTAAAAGGCATTAATATACAAGCCTCAAATACCAACCCAATTTTCACTCAAAATTTTCCACCCTATGAAAAAACATTTTTTGATTTGTCTGCCAAGTCTGCTTTGTATTCTGTTGGTGCTGCTTTTCAGTACCGAGATAAATGCTCAGTGTGAAGGCGCTCCCAACCCTCCATTCCCCGGATGCCAGGCACCTGGCGGAAAACCCTTCAAAGTTTTGCTCGTTTTGGACGAATCAGGGTCCGTAAACATCCCTGTTGTTTTTGAACCGCAATTCGAACAAGCAGTAACTGATTTCGCCGATGCCCTGGAAGGCGCATTCCCGACTACTGGCAGAATGCAAATGGGTATAGTCGAATTTTCAGATGTTGCCAATATTGGGATGGCCATGAAAGATGTAGCTGACCCAGATTTTGAGGATATGGTAGCAAAATATCTGGATGGTGAAAATCGAACGCCTGTAATTAACCCCAATTACAGCCCTGCCAGGGGCACGGATTATGTAAAAGCCTGGACTAAAGCAAAAGAAGTGGTTGATGCCAACGACATTGATTTGATTTTTTTCATTTCTGATGGCAACCCCGATCCACCACAGGATATTAACAGCTACAGAAATATTGCCAACGCGGTGAAAGCATCAGGCACTTATGTTTTTGGAATAGCTTTGGGCTCGGGTATTAATGATTGCCATATACGGGCTGTTTCGGGGCCAGATGTGTTCGTTAATGGAAACCTTCCACCAGCCGACTGGGTTAAATCAAATTTTAGTGACCTTCCTGCCAGTTTGGTGATGCTGGCAAATTCTTTGATTGACAACCAGGCCCCGAAGCTTACCTGCTCCCCTCCAATCAAGGTTCCCAATGACCCTGGAAAATGTAGCGCTGTAGTGATTTACAATATCGAGGCAAGCGACAACTGCCCTCCTGTTACGGTGAACTGTACACCAGCCTCGGGAAGCGTATTCAATGTTGGACAAACAAATGTGACCTGCACAGCCAAAGACAATGTGGGCAATGTGGCCTCTTGCTCTTTCAAAATTACTGTACTTGATTTGGAAGCGCCCAAAATCACTTGTCCAGCAGACAAAACGATCAGTTGTGAAGAATCCTTGGCTCCGGCAAACACCGGAAGTCCTGTTGTCTCAGACAATTGTGCTATTGGCGGTACCGGCAACGTGGATGTACGTGTAGACGGTTCGTGCCTTAATGAGTTTACGGTTAACCGGACCTGGACGACTTCCGATATCCATGGCAATTCCAAAAGCTGCCTTCAGATCATTTCTGTGCAGGACAAAAAATTGCCAGTAATTAAATGCCCACCCAATGTCACGGTGGAATGTGATACTTCTGTTGCCAAAACCGGCAAGGCCGTTGCAACCGACAACTGTGACACTGATGTTTCCATCGTGTGGTCTAATATCCACATTTCTGGCGATTGCGATTGGTTCTGTATCACTGAGCGGCATTGGAAAGCAACCGACAACTGCGGCAATACCAGCGGTTGCGTACAAGTAATCACCAAAGACGTGACTCCGCTGATTGAAAAGGCCCTCGAGGCCGGCCCGCTTGTTTGGGGTCAAACAGCTGCCACGGTCACCCTCCAGGCTGGCCAAGGCAGCTGTGTGGTACAATGGTTGCCTTATGTAGGTGTTGTGCCAACCGCATTGAAATTTGATGATGCAATAGCCCGGGCCCCCGGTTGTACCTTGATGTCAAACCCAATGAGCGGCGGTCATATCGTGAACCCATTGCTTGGCGAGGCTATGAAATTAAAAATCCTCGTTCGTTTGAACCCCGCCTTAGGCACTACAAAACTAAGTGCGATCCCTTGTCCCATGCACTTCATTGTACGACAAGCACTTGGAGGTGGAGAGAACGCAACCGTAAATGAATTGCTCCGCGTAACAGACCTGACACTCGGAAATATAAACGTCAATCTGTTGGTTCCAGAGCATACGCAACACCTTTTGGATGTGTTGAAATGCGTCAACGCCGGCAGAACTGTTTGCAAGCCTTAAAATGTTTATTGCTTTTCACAAAACCATTAAGCCGTGCCCCAATAGGTGGGGCACGGCTCTTTTCGGTATTTTTATGTGATTTCATCGCAATTGAATCTTTATTTTTTTACATCTCCAACCTTCAAATTTTCAAACATGAAAAAATTCAAAATGAAGCCAACACAGTCCTGCTTACTCTTATTGTTTATGGCCGTCGGGCTGTTTTTGTCATTCTCTGCCAATGGCCAACAGGTCTTTCAAGAAAGGGGTGTTGATCCCACGGTTCGCTATGAATCGCTAAAAAAATTTGGTCCCTGGGACGACCGAAACTACCGCCTAACTGCGGAAGACCTCAAGGTGCTGGCACCTAATGAAGAAGAGTTGGTAGAACCAATCCCGGCTTTTTTTCGGGTTGCTTATCGGAAAAAGAACCCTGATATGCGTAAAACTGGGCAGGGGCAATACCCCATGAGCATCGTGCAAATTTTTATTCAGGAATACGGTGGGTATTTGGTGAATGACAAAATATATAAAACCGTGGGGTTTGAAAACGGACAATATAAGGTCGTGGAAGAGCAGCCAAATATAGAACGTATGATCACTTCCGAAAAGAACCTGTTTCTCTCCGGAGAGGTGAGGGTCACTTCTCCGGCAGGCGCTGCAGAGTCCTCCATCAAAATAAACCCGGTAAACCCAAATTTGGTCATTGCTGGCGCAAACGGCCCTGGTGGTGGACAAACCATGTATTACTCTTCAGATGGTGGCGTTACATGGAATATGTCAACCCTTCCACTCGGAAGTACCTGTTGTGACCCAACCGTGGAGTGGTCTTCAGACGGTCGGTTTGCATACGCTGGTGCATTGGGCAACAACTTCGGAATCTGGTTTTACCGCTCCAGCGATAATGGTCAAACCTGGACCGATTTAAATAATATTACTCCTGGAGACCCGCGCCGTGAATTGGCCAATAGCGGGAGCGATAAAGAATTCCTTCACGTTGACAAGCATGCAAGTTCGCCACATCTTGACAACGTGTATATGAGCTGGCATTCTGGGAATGTACAACAATTCGGCCGCTCAACCGATCAAGGGAATACCTGGGCAAATACCACCTTTAATGCAGATCCCATCGGGATTGGTAGTGATATGACCACCGCCCCAAATGGCGATATCTATTACTTCTGGCATGCATTCGGTACAAGGCAAATTCTTGTAAAACGCTCCAGAGATGGCGGTGCCAGTTTCTTGCCCGGAGCCGTTCAGGTTGCGCCAACCCAGGCGGGGTTTGGTATTGCAATTCCTTCCCAGGAAACACGAAGAGCGCACATTGTAGTTGGTGCAGATGCCGACCTGTCTGGCGGACCATTCAATGGCAGTATTTATGCTGTTTGGGCTGATGCAAGCTCGGCTGTTGTTGGAAACCCCCAAAACAATCATATGCGGGTTCAAGTGGCGCGTTCGCGCGATGGTGGAAACACCTGGAATGTTGCCACTCCACATGAGACGACCGATATTAACACGGTAGATCGTTGGAATCCATGGATTGCGGTAGGTCGGGATGGTACGGTTCATGTCATTTATTATGATACCCGCCATTCCGTAAACCGAAGCGGTGTAGATCTTTATTACAGTTTTTCTATAGATGGCGGCGTAACTTTTTCTACCCCGGAACGGCTGACCAGCTCGACTTCGCCGAATCTTGGTAATTTCTTTGAATTTGGCGACTACAATGGTCTTGATCATGTGATTTGTCAAATTGCCATTTATACCGATAGCCGGAACGAAGGCGGCGGCGGTGGAGATTCCCAGGATATTTATACCATTGGCAAAGACAACGAACCGCCCAGCATCAGTTGCCCTCCTAACCAAATACTGAGTGCAAGCCCTGGAAAATGCTTCGCACCTGCTTCCTATTCTGCTTCAGCCTCCGATGCCTGCACGAGTGCAACGGTAACTTACAACCCTCCATCAGGTTCCAACTTTAACGTGGGCACTACACCCGTGACGGCCACTGCTATTGATGAAGAAGGCAATACGGTCTCTTGTAATTTTACCATACAAGTTGTTGATAACCAAGCACCTGTTATTAATTGCCCGGCCAATAAAACCATTAGCTGTGAGGAATCTTTGAATCCAAGCAACACTGGCTCGGCAAATGCCACTGACAACTGTGGTATTGCATCCATCGTTCATACAGACCTGCGTATAAACGGAAGCTGTCCAAATGAATTTACCATCAACCGGACCTGGACAGCCTTAGATATTCATGGAAATAATAAAACCTGTCTCCAGGTTATATCTGTTGAGGATAAAAAACCGCCTGTTATTGTCTGCCCACCCAACATTACTGTAACCTGCGACACGAGTGTAGCCAAAACGGGCATGGCTGTGGCGACGGATAATTGTGACTTGAATGTGAGCATCAGTCGCCTGGATAAACACATTTCGGGCGATTGCGAATGGTTCTGCATCACAGAACGCCATTGGACCGCAACCGATGACTGCGGTAATACCAGCAAATGCATTCAAACCATAACAAAAGATGTTACGCCACTTATTGAACAAGCATTGGCTTCTGGTCCGCTTAAATGGGGACAAAGCTCCGCAACGGTCACCCTTCAGGCAGGCCAAGGCAGCTGTGTAGTAAAATGGTTGCCCGCTGTTGGCACGGTTCCAACGGCATTAAAATTTGACGATGCAATTCCTCGGGCGCCCGCTTGCACCTTGATGTCCAACCCGATGAGCGGCGGTCATATTGTAAACCCGCTGCTTGGTGAAGCCATTAAATTAAAACTCTTGGTCCGCTTGAATCCTGCTCTGGGTAAAACGAAATTAAAGAACATTCCCTGTGATATGCACTTTATTGTGAAACAGGCACTTGCCCCAAATCCTGATGTGAACGAACTTCTTCGTGTTACTGATTTGACCCTGGGCAATATCACGGTTAGCCTGCTGGTGCCAGCTAACTGCCTCGAATTGTTGAAAGTACTCAAATGCGTCAATTCTGGGAGAACTGTTTGTAACCCTTAACGAAGGGTAAAAAGGAACATCGTACCTTTGAGCCGCGCGGGACAATTGTCTGGCGCGGCTCAATTTTTATGAAAAATCAGCATACCAATTCTTCAGACGCCGACCAGCTGGAACAACCCCCGGCCAGCCCTTCCACGGAGACACCAATAAACGAAACAGAGTGCCTTTCCTCATCCGCAACTTTGTTCTGGCGGGTGTTCACGCCCATTTTTGGCACAGTGTTTTTAAGCGGCTTGTTGCTCACTTTCTTAATCATACCAGAGGAAGAACTTTATTTGTCTTTTCCCCTTCTTTGGGGTCGGGCGGTATTGTTTGCACTATGGCTTGGTTGGCTGCTTTTCGTACGTCGCAGCCTTTGGCGATTGAAGCGTGTGGACGCAAGTGCGAACCATTTTTTTGTTACAAATTATTGGGTCACAGTACGCTATCCCTGGAGCGATGTTGAAAAATCGGAAGAAAAAAAGCGTTTGGGGCGTCGGATCGTAAATCTATACTTGCGAGCACCTGGGCGTTTCGGGCAGAAAATTTCCTTTTTGCCCGGCAATCGTTTTGATGAATGGAAAAGAGAAAACCCCGAAGCAATTACCAAATAAGCCCTAAAAAAACTCTCTCAAGTTTGTACCAATGCCAATATGCGCCACACTACCTGCAAGGTGGTAAGTTCCATAGCCAAAATCTATTCGAATACGGCTTATTTTGATGCCGATACCTCCGGAGAAGCCTGCAAGACTGCGATAGTTGTTGACTGAGAGTTCGCGTTTTAACAAGTGATTGTAGCCTAAACGAAGACGAAAGCCCTCGTTTTTGCCCAATAAAAACTCTCCGTTAAAGATGAGATGTCGGAAGAAATTGTCAATAACAGCAGTTGCCTTGCTTTCCTCCTGCTGCTGGTCGCCAAAGAGCAACACCTCCTCACCCTGTACGTTGGGGTCATCATACCGAATGTCCCACTGTTGTAAATGATGAGCAATTACACTGATCCTGAAAGGTAGGTGCTTTAACCGCTTGCTTACGCCAAGTTGAATATCAAAGGGCAGGGTCTCCTTTATATCTGAATAGGTTGAGATTTGTGTGCCTGCATTTCGGAGTACGAGACCTGCAACGAATCGGCTTGCGGAATCAGCATAAATTAGACCTGCATCTGCCAGCAATGCAGAAGATTTGTAGGTATCAAGGCTTGAAAAGGCCAAGCGGGTATTTATTCCCAGAGAAATTTTATCCGACAATGGCCGGGCTGCTCCCAGGGTAAAGGCGGTTTCCCCTGCTTTCACAGTTCCCTGCACGTCACCGAATTCGTCTGCGCGTTTTATCTCACCATAACCCATGTATTGGATTCCTCCGTGCATAGTGAAGCCCCATTTAGGCAGTTGCTGCGCGTAAGAAACATAGCCGTGCCGGATACCTCCAAGGAAAAAATTATGGTTGAAGGCGACCCGTCCGGACATTGAAGGGTTGAGCGCCCCGGGATTGGCGATTGCAAAAACCGGGTCATCATCTCGTACTGCGATCTGGGCACCGCCCAGGCCGGTCATTCGTGCTGACTGGGGAAGCGAAAGAAAGGAAAAGACATGCCTCCCTCCAACTACCTGCGCTGAAATATTTGTTGTTGGTAATAGTAGCAAACTGCCACAGAGCAGCGTACCCGCAATTTTTATTTTTTGTAATAATAGGTTCATGATCAATAGTTTAAAACAAGGATGAATGGAATTTATTTTTTCCAGCGCGTGAGGCAGGTCCCGTTCCTACAGTCAGCAATGCGTATAAGTTGCCCCGTTTCATCGTATTCTTTTAGCTCGCCGTCTTCCACGCCATCGTTTTCTTCGTTGGGGACGTAGGTTCCTTCGGTTTTAAGGTTTCCGTTTTCATGATATTCTGTAAACGGCCCATTCTCGACATTGTCTTTCAGCATTACCTTTTCCTGAACATTGCCGTTTGGGTAATATCGAATACTATAACCGGTAAGTGCGCCCTGTAAAAAATCCTGTTCAATTTTCACCCGGCCATCAGCATAAAAGGACTGAAATTTTCCGTGTATTTTATTGTTTTGGTAACGTTCAATACTTTCTAACTTTCCATCCGGGGTATAGTACTTCCTTTCTCCATCCAGAGAGTCGGCATGGTAATGTGCCTCCTCAAGCAAAACGCCTTCCTGTGAAAATCGTTGAAACAGTCCTTCTTTGGTCAAATTGTCTTTGCGTCGCTGCCAGCGCTCAAGCTGACCACGGTCGTTTTTTCCCTCTATGGTTTCAAGCGGGTTTTGGGTACAAAATGTCTGGAATACCAGTACAAATACCGCACTCCAGCGCAGAAAAAAAGGGATGAATTGCATGGGCATTGTTGGTTTATTGCTCCGTATTAACCTGTGAGAAGCACCAGTATTAAGCTACTGACGAGGTAATGCCAAAAGAGGCTGCCTGTAACTGAAAATTTCTGTGGATAGGAACTGCCACCTGCCTTCGATTTTTAACCAGATTCAGTCAAAAAGCGAGTCATATGGGTTTTGATCTTTTTTGCGTTGCTGTTTTTCAGATTCCTTGGGCAGTTCTAAGTGGTCGGTCTCCTCGTTAGGGCCCCGTTTTGGAGTGCTTTCCAACTCTTCGAATTCTGCATAAACTTCCTCTTTTCGTTGGTATTCAGGTTCTCCAAATTGGCGCCGGAGTTGCTCCATTTTTCGGTAGCCAATGGCTTTTAATAAAATGTAGAGCGAAAAAAAGGGAAATACCAATACGGCCAATGCCAAAGAAATAAGTGCACTTAATGGATTGGTTTCTAAGGTTTTGAGCCAGCTCTTTATCGTGTCCGGGAATACCCGCCAGTTAATAATCAAGGCTAGTACCAAAAGCGCAGGGGCCGCCCAAAGCAGCAGGTAATAAAGTCCTTGCAGAATATAATACCCACCTACGATAAGGAGTACCGAGAAAATTAGACAGCCGAGGCCTCCACCAGGAAACTGGTTCATATCGCGCCCGCTATAAGAATATTTATAAATCATGACTCAAATTTGGGTCTCTCCCATAGATAATATGATGGAAAATTCGGCAGAAGACACTGGCATTACCGACAAACGCCCGTTTCTAACCAGTAGGAACTGTTGTAAATCAGGGTGCGCCTTGATTTCTGAAAGGGGTACGGGGCGCGCAAACGGTTTCACTGGTTCCAATTCCACACAGGACCAGTCGCCTTTTTCAGCAGTCGGGTCAGGGTAGTGCTCCCGGGCTACACGTGCAAGCGCAACCACTGAAAGACCGATATTGGAATGGTAGAAAAGACAAAGGTCGCCTTCCTTCATTGCCCGCAAGTTGTTGCGTGCCTGATAATTACGTACGCCGTCCCAGCGGCCACGGCCCTCAGCTACGAGTTGGTCGTAGCCATATACATCGGGTTCTGACTTGACTAGCCAATAGTTCATGATTCGTGCATTTGCGGATTGCTCACATTTTCAATCGCGGGTGGTAAAGGTAAATGGTGTCTTTGAGGTACTCTGTGTCAAGGTGGGTATAAATCTCGGTCGTGGTAATACTTTCATGTCCTAGCATGTCCTGCACAGCTTTCAGGTCGGCGCCCCCTTCCACGAGGTGGGTTGCGAACGTGTGGCGAAAGGTATGTGGGCTGATGTTTTTTACAACGCCTGCTTTTTGCGCAAACTCTTTTACAATCAGAAACACCATTACACGGCTCATTTTTCCACCCCTGCGATTTAGAAACACGATGTTTTCTGCCTCCTTTTTTATATTTCCCTGAAGGTTTCGGACGTTTTCAAGATAAATGGTAATATGTTTCACGGCTTCTGCACCGATTGGCACAAGTCGTTCCTTGTTATTTTTGCCCAGGACTTTGATGAAATTCGCTTCCAAAAAAATTTGGGTAAGGCGAAGGTTGATCAATTCAGTGACACGCAAACCACAAGCATACAGCACTTCCAATA
>JBJXGO010000093.1:0-16998 GCA_046160345.1 Saprospiraceae bacterium | reverse complement strand
TTATCATCACAGATGCGCTGGGTTGTATGTTTATAGACAGCAATCTGGTGCTGACCGATCTGCGCAGCCTTACTTTGACCAATAATGTGCAAAATGTGCTTTGCAACGGCAACACTACTGGTTCTATAGGAGTTACAGTTATTGAATCGGTCGTAACAGGCAACAACTTTACATTTAACTGGACTCCATCTGGTTTCATGGCGGGTGGTGCCAGCCCTTCTGCTACTTATAGCGGGCTGCCTGCCGGCACCTATTCGGTATTGGCATTTGACAACCTTGGATGCCAGATCGCTGACACCTTTATTATTACCCAACCATCGGTGCTTAGAATAGACAGCCTCGGACAAACGAACCCTGGTTGTGCACAGGTGAACAGCGGCTCGATCAGTGTGCAGGCCTTTGGTGGGGCAGGGGGAATAAATGCCTACACTTATGCATGGAATCCACCGGCGGCTCCAAACAATCAAAACCAAACTGGTCTGCCTTTTGGCACTTACACGGTAACCGTGACGGATGCCAATATGTGTACAGTCACCCGGCAGTTCAATTTGCCGATGCCAACCCCTCCAAATTTCATAGCAGGCCCCTCTTCTCTGGTAAAATGTGGCGGCGATGGCAGTCTCACTGCAACGGCGCCAACGGCAGCGGTAATTGTATGGGCAGATATAAACGGCATAGTCATTGATTCGTTTTTTAGCTCTCCAGCTACCATTAGCAGCCTTGACGGTGGTGATTATGTAGTTCGGATCTTTGATGGAGGAGGTTGTTTCGCGACTGATACTATCACCCTGGCAGGTGTGATACCCATGTCGTTCTCTGACACCACTTTTATGGAGCCTGATTGTTTTGGCTTGAATAATGGACAAATTGCCATTGGAATTCAGGATGGACAGCCACCTTATGTGAATTATAGCTGGGATCCGATGCAAAATAATAGTCCGGTAATTTTTGGACTTATATCTGGCACTTATACTGTTACAGTGACCGATAATGTAGGCTGCACGCTCGTCGGTACTTTCTTATTGGGTCAACCAGCTGCCATCGTCAATTCATTTGACCCCACTGTACTAGGCCGTGTAACTTGTTTTGGCGGGACCCCTTGTGATGGCGCAGCCACTCCTTTACCCGCTTACACAAATGGCCCGGGTACCTTTAATTTCCTTTGGAGCGATGGAAGTACTGATTCCTTGCGGGTTGATTTGTGCGCAGGAGTAAATATTGTAACAATCACAGATGCAGATAACTGCTTTACCATTGATACTGTGGTAATTACCACACCTCCTCCGGTGACCCTTGGCTCCTTGATGACAACACAGACCCTTTGTTATGGCGACAGCACGGGTACTGCAACTATTGTTGCCACGGGCGGCAACGGTGGACCATATTCCTATGCCTGGAACACAGGGGATTCAACAGCCAATGTGACAGGATTACCTGCCGGCAATTATACTGTGACTTTGACGGATAACATGATGTGTACCAATTCAATCAACACTATTGTTATTGGCCAACCCGCACAGATCGGACTTATGACCACGTTTACAGACCCATTTTGTTTTGGAGGTAATAATGGCCAGGTTCAGGTGGAGGTTCTCGGTGGAGTGCCAAACTATACTTACCACTGGGAAAATGCAGCAGGGGATGATGTAGGCAATAATTTTGTTGCAGAAATGCTGGTAGCAGGCACTTACAACGTGACAGTGACCGACATGAATGGTTGTAGTTCGGTTACCAGTGAAATTGTTACGGATCCACCACCAGTAGTTGGTAGTTATGCACCATTGGCTGCGCTGACCTGCAATGGTGATGAGACCACCTTGAATATTCTTTCGATTACCGGGGGCTCTGGTGGCCCATACAGTTTCAGTGTTGACTTTGGTGCCGTACTCGATCCCAATTTCCCGGTAACTATTGGTGGTGGAATCCATTATATTACCTATATTGATAAGAGCTGTTCTATAACCGACTCCTTTTTTGTGGCAGAGCCAACTCCCATCACCGTAAGTTTTGACCCTCCTGTCATTGAGATCGAATTGGGCGCTACGGCAGATTTAGAGCCAATTATTACAGGAGCAGCGGTAATTGATGCTTTCAGCTGGACAAATATTCAAACTTTGTTGAACCCGGATACCCTCAACGCTACAGCTTACACCTTCACAAATTTGAGCTATACGCTTACTGTTCAGGACTCGTTTGGATGTTCTGGATCTGGAACCGTAGTGGTCAATGTGGATCCAAACAGGAACGTCTATTTGCCGAATATTTTCAAACCGGCTAATGCGTCGGGATTGAACGACCATTTCAACGTGTACATAGGTTTGGGTGTCGAAATCGTCAATTTCATGCGCATCTATGACCGTTGGGGCGAACTTCTGTACGCTCGGGAAAAATTCATTCCAGACAGCGACAATTTATCGGAAGGATGGGATGGGACTTACAATGGCGATTTTGTGAACCCTGGGGTGTTTGTTTACCTGGTAGAAGTAAAGTTCCTGGACGGACGGGTACTGCTCTATCGAGGGGATGTGACAGTAGTTCGATAGAATTTGAAGTTCCTCGTGTTGTACTGTCTATTAGAATGCGAGGAA
This sequence comes from Saprospiraceae bacterium, assembly GCA_046160345.1. Classification (GTDB taxonomy): domain Bacteria; phylum Bacteroidota; class Bacteroidia; order Chitinophagales; family Saprospiraceae; genus M3007. The sequence continues at coordinate 14,410 of JBJXGO010000093.1, read as the reverse complement.
ATTTTGTATAAATTTGGAAAAAACCGCGTAGTTGTGGCATTATACCTCCTGGGAAATGTCAATGCTACGCGGTTCTTTTTAAGCCTTTCTGGTACGCTAAAAATTCCGGCGCCAGGCGGTCACCAAAATTTCGGCTTTCAAATCATCCCGTCGGGTATTCAAACATGCTTAAATACCCGTGCCGCCTCAACGGCCTTTTGCCAACCGCGGTAAAGATCTCCTGCCGTTTCTTTTGGCATTTCAGGAGAATAATCGCGATCAAGTTGCCAGTTTAGGGAAATATCTGCCAGGTCTTTCCAATACCCAACCGCCAGGCCCGCAAGGTAAGCAGCGCCTAATGCCGTGGTTTCCTGTACTTTAGGACGTTCCACCTTTACGCCAAGAATATCACTCTGAAATTGCATTAGAAAATTATTGGCCACCATACCACCATCCACCCGAAGGGCCTTAACTTTTATTCCTGAATCACGCTCCATTACTGACAGCACGTCTTTGGTTTGGTAGGCGGTGCTCTCAAGGGTAGCGCGAATAAGGTGACTTCGGCTGCTGCCACGGGTAAGGCCGAAAATAGCGCCCCTCACTTCCGAGTCCCAATAAGGCGTGCCCAGCCCTACAAACGCAGGAACCATATATACGCCTTCAGAAGAAGTCAAACTAAGGGCAAGTGATTCAGTTTCAGCAACGTCCGTGAACAGTTCTACGGTATCGCGCATCCATTTCACGGCACTTCCGGCTACAAAAACGGAACCTTCCAGGGCGTATTCAATCTGGCCATTTAAGCCCCATGCAATGGTAGTAAGCAGCCCATTCTGAGAGGCAACTATTTCAGAACCGGTATTCATCAGCATGAAGCAACCCGTTCCATAGGTATTTTTTGCCATTCCTGTTCCGAAACAACCTTGCCCAAAAAGTGCAGCCTGTTGGTCGCCCGCAATCCCTGAAATGACTGTTCCAATACTGTCATTCGCCGGGAGGCCTAAAACTTCAGCTTTTACCTGACCATATACAGCGGAGGAATCCATCACCTTTGGCAACATGGAGGCAGGTATGTCAAAAGCGGACAACAGTTCTTCGTCCCAGGTAAGTTCACGAATGTTGTAAAGCATTGTGCGGGAGGCGTTGGTGTAATCGGTGGCATGCATACGCTCCTCGCTAAGGTTCCAGAGCAGCCATGTATCGATCGTGCCAAATAGCAGGTTGCCCGCAAAGGCTTCCGCTTGCGCTCCGGGCACATGATTGAGGATCCATTTTATCTTTGTTCCGGAGAAGTAGGCATCAATGAGAAGCCCTGTTTTATAGCGGACCTCAGGGTCCAAGCCTTTGGCTTTCAAAGATTCACATACATCCACCGTTTGGCGGCTTTGCCATACAATAGCATTATACACGGGTTTTCCGGTTCGCTTATCCCAAACCACGGTCGTTTCCCGTTGGTTGGTAATGCCTATGGCCGCGATGTTTTTTGGCCCGACTTTTTGGGCAACCGCTCGTACGGTGAACAGCACCGTTTCCAAAATTTCTACCGGATTATGTTCTACCCAGCCAGGTTTCGGAAAATACTGGGTGATATCTTGTTGCGCTACTGCAATGGTATTTCCTTGTTTGTCGAATACGATGGCGCGGGTGCTGGTGGTACCCTGGTCGATGGATAGAATGTATTGCATCAATTGAAAGTTGCTCTTATTTGATGGTAATATCTACGAATTCTCCTTTTTGCAACAATTTTTCAAAATCCGTGCGATAAGGTTGCTTTTTGTCCAGGTTCGCTTTTTCTTTTTCGGCATACAACGGAATGGCGTCAAAATCAAAATTGGAGATCTTGGCAAAAGCATTTTTATAGACCCGCTGGTCTTTTACTCTTTTGCCTAACTCGATCAACAGGTTCGTGTCGGGAATGACATCGTATCGTCCCCTTAGGGTAGAGGCCACAGCCTGCGCCTTGGGCTTTTTTCCGGCAGCTGGCAAGGGTAAAATGGCATTTAGAATTTGGTTGACCTCGTGGCTGGCCGGCTCGTCGGCTAAAAAGGGCGTTGCGTTCACGCTGCCATGGTGTCCTATTTTTAGAAAATCAAGGGGTTTATTTAACAGGTCTTTTCTTTTGTTCCACATAACATTCCAGGCCGCATTGTGCTTGCCTTCCCGGAATTTTTCATCCCATTCAGCATCGCCTACAAAAAGCAGGCGTTTATTGCGCCATTCGATCAGCAATACCAGGCTGGAATTGTTCTCCACCTCGCTGCTCAGGTTGGCGAAAGCAAAGGCGTCGGAGAGCATACGGGATTGAAGGATCTGAAAATCATGGGCACTGATGTTCCGGGGCGAAGGATTTTTTTTGCGGTTTTGTTTTTGTGCAAATGTTTGTGCAAAACCCGAAAGTCCTTGAAAATCAGCAGCGGCTTCCTCACCCAGGTAATAGTAGTCAATGTTATTTTCAGGACCTACAACGGTGATTTTGGTTTGAGCGGGAAGGTTCAAACCCAGCTCGTCGGAGTTATTGCCAGCGTGAACATACTTTGGCTCTATGTTATTTTTTTCCGGGATCGTTTTTGTCAGGGCCAGTTCCGCGCCTTTTCGGTCAAGGCCAAAAAGGGAAGCGAGCAGTTCGAATTCTTGCCCCAAAGCGAGCCCCCGCGCTCGAATACTTTTAATTGCCTCCATTGTATTCGATTGTAGTTGCCGGATGTTTTTGTTCTGACCGTGGTTGGGGTTCATGATCGGGCTTAACCAAATGTTCGCAATTTCAATCTTGGCAAAAGTGCCGGGATCAAAACCGATGATATGGTCTTTGTGTGGGTGAGTGGCTACGAGTAGGTCCAAACGTCTTTTACCTGAATTTTCATTAAGGGGCAACATATTGGTTTCCAGGTCTTTAATTGCCTTTGATACCAACTGTGTCTCCCCCAGGGTGCCACAATCAATTAAAATATGAAAATCCGGTTTTGCGGGACTTTCCGCAGGGATACGCACATAAATGCAATCGCCGAGGCCAACATTGTAGAGTCGAATTAGAAGCTTATTTGCCATGACTTTTTGGTTTTAGGATGGTGTTCGGAATTTAGGTCTAAATGAGGGGTTGTTTGCAGATGGATCCTGCCGCCTTCTGCCCGAATGCCTATTAGGGGCATGCTTTGTTCGATAAATCCAGCAGCATTGGCATCGGGCGCTTTCCCAAGAGTTCCTGTGCGTAACAATTGGTAGAAATGTTGTAAAAATTGCTTTTTGCGTTGAGCGCCCAAAATTGCATGTTCGCTTTCACACTCCGTTCCAGGCTTGTTGGCCCAATGGTACAGATTTTGCAGATCGTCAAAAACGAGTGTTCCGCCGCAGGGCATCGCAAGGATCTTACCTTCATATTCGCCATATTCCTTGCCAAGCAAAGGGATTTCTTCGTGCCAGAGGTAACAGATCACATGTTGACGAGGTAACCTGTCGCCTTGCCGGGTTTGTTTGTTGCATTCATAAAAATCTGTCACAATGAAATCACGAAAGAAAGGAATACCCAGCGTATCCCGGTTGTTGTTCAAAAAATCATAAACATTTGAACGCGATTTCATTATTTCAAAAATGCTGGAATTGAATTTTATCTCTGGGTTGTCTCGGTCAAACAAATAATCGTTTTTCAAGAGTACGGATTCCTCTCCCGGATCAAGTATGCCCCGTTTTTCAAACACATCAAACATGATCTTTCGATACCCATATGGGTCGGTGGGGTTGGAAATCTGTTCGGATCGGAGCATGGCCAGGGCATAATCCCGGAAAGTAACATCCACAGGTGGTAAAAAGTCCAAAGGCTGCAAGGCCATTCGTTGCATGCGGTGAATCGTGTACCAAAATGCTTGCCTGGCCGCTTTATGTGCTAATTTATCGTCAATTTCAACCTTGTCTTTCTTCTTAAACCTGACCTCACGCCGGATATACTGTTTGGAAAGTTTAATGATGAGGTCAAACATAGCCCCGGTAAGCACCTCCGACACTTCATGGGGTTCAAGGCTCCCTTCAATGGATGACATGGTTTTTTTATTCCGTGCGCTTCGGAGATAGGGTTTGTGGTTCACCGTACGGCCAAACTCGTCGGCGATATTGCTGAGCACGTCTGCTGCTTCCAGATCTGCGCCGAGCTTATCGACCAGGTTTGCGCGGAACTCGTTGTTGCGCAGCAGATTAAGGATTGCGCTGATGTCGCCGAAAAATTCGTGAAAAGCCGCCGTTTGAATCTGGGTGCTTTCAATAAAATGTGGTCGGATTCCATCCAGGATCGCATGGGCCAATTCATGAATAATGATATCGGCAGACAGACAGGTATAAACAGGCTTTTGATCCTTAGGATTGTTGTAGTAATAAAATTGAAGAGATTTGCTCCGGCGGTCGTAATAGGCATTTTGCCCATACCCGGCGTGTGGAACCAGGATCAAGCGGTTGCCTTCAAAACCCCAGGGCAATTTTCGGCCCATTACCGGCCCGGATTCAAAAAATTTCAAGGTATTTTGGGCAATTGCCCAGACGTTCAATTGATGGAATTGAAAACTGCTTGTGTGCTCGGTTTGGTCGGTCAAGACCTGCCTGCCAGTTTTGAACTGACATTTTTCATCGTCCCATTTGACCGGGGGAATCAAGTTGCCCGTGGTTCCATTGTAATCCACTACTACAAAACGTGGGCTGGTTGGTCCATCGGCCAAGTGTTTAACTTCGGTTATTTCAATTTCCTGAAAGCCGAACTTAGGTTCTTCCAAGGCCACCAGGGGGTCTTGCAGATAGGCGTAAATGATGGGAATTTTTGGATTGTTTTTCATGGAAGGATGGGTTGGATAAGAAAATGATCGTTGTGTTATTTTGTTTTCCATTCAGGATCCTGAATCATTTCTTCCCCTATTTTCTCTATTACAAGTTTTACTCTTTCAATGTCTTCTTTATAAGCGACGCCGATTTCAAAAACTATTGCAGACCAATCTTTGGTAAGATTGGATATTGAGTTGATTTTTCCGCTTTGAAAAATATGGACCGTGCCTGTAAAAATTCTGCCGAAAAGTATTTGTCCATAAATTTACAGGGGCATCAAAGCGCATTCGTTTCTTTGCACAAAATTATAAGATTTATCATGAGAAACTTAATGATTCTGGTCTTTGCTATGCATTGTAGTGGATATTTGTCTGCTCAAAACTATTACAATACTGCTATTCAATATAAAGGAGACTCGATTTTCCCTTTTGATATACCCCTTTTGGACATTGACAGTGTCAAAGCCTCGAATTCGAAGACGGTGATGGCAATTCCCAAAAAAGAAAAGAATAGAAAGCCCACGGTCATCGCATTTTGGCTAACGACCTGTATTCCCTGCCATATTGAATTGTCAACCTATTCAGCACAATACACAACATGGAAAAAGCAAGCGAATTTTGATTTGTATGCCATTTCAATCGATTTCCCCAAAAATTTCCGAAAGATAGCCAATATTGTTCGTGAAAAACAATTCCCTTTTCCGGTTTATTGGGATCGGGACCGTTTGTACAGCTCGGTCATGCCTGGTGAACTGAATGGGCTGCCTCAAGTATTTATCTTCGACAAAAACGGGAAACTGGCTTACAGACACAAAGGCTTTCGGCCCGGGGACGAGGAAGTGTTGTTTGCTAAAATACTGGAATTGCAATAGGGCATCGGTATAACGCTGGCACTTTCTTGGGTTTTGTGCAATTCTTACTCCAAATACTTCGTTTCAGCGCAAAATCGATTCAATTTCATTTATGCATCCACAACCTGCCAGTTTTCGAATTTGCTGCTTTTTTGCTTTCTTGCTACTGTCAATCCCTATTAGTGCCCAAGAGCAACTTGGAATGCGTCTTGAACGCTTTTCAGGTATATACAGCGCGGGCCTCAATCCTGCCAACACAGCCTTCGCACCGCACAATTGGGAAGTGAGTCTCTTCAATGCCGACGTTTTTTTTGAAAACAGCTATGCTTTTCTGCGCAATACCAGCCTGCAACACGCATTGCGCAATACTGACAAAATTGTTTCTATTGCCGATACCACCGCTGAAAATCCGATAGGCCGTGACGCTATTGTACAGGATTTCAGTGACGGAAGCCGCAAAATGCATTTCATTACGCAGACCCGCGTTGCAGGGCCATCTTTTAGCTTTCGGTTGGGAGAGAAAAACGTAATAGGCCTCACTACTGCTTTTCGCACCAATGTTTCGGCCTACCGCATTCCCGAAATTCTTGCCTACAGAACCATTTCAAATTTGCCTCGCAATCAAGCAATTAGTATTCCAGCTGCTGGAATAGCCGGCATGGCTTGGGGAGAAATAGGGCTGCATTATAGTCGCATGGAAGAAATGGGCGAGCTGCAAATGGCCTGGGGTGTTTCGCCCAAATTGCTTTTGGGCTACGAAGGATTTTTCACCCGGGCCCAATCTAATTTCGATTATACGCAGCGAAACGGGGACACCACCGCCTTTGGCAGCGCAAAATGGGATTATGCGCTCACCACAGCCAATCTTACCGATAATGCGAACGAAGTGAAGTTAAAAAAACAAGGCACTGGCTTTGGGCTGGATCTGGGAATTTCATGGGCCATGCCAGCAGATGATGAGGCGGATGGCTACGCCTGGAGGGCAGGTGTTTCGGTCCTGGATTTGGGATTTATGCGGTTCAAAAATACCGCCCAGCGCCATCGTATCGAATTTGATACTTTGTTGACGGTCAGCGGCGGCCAATTCCCCCAAAGGGACAACGCAGATGATGTGCTCCGTGATGTGAGCCGCGCTTTTCTTGGCGATAGTACGGCCTCCTTACTTAAACAATCCTTTGGAATGGGCATGCCTACGGCACTTTCAGCACAATTTGATGCCAGGATCATCCCACTGTTTTATGTGAGCGGAATACTGGTACAACGGGTGCCACTCTCAAAATACAGTGTAAAACGGCCCAGTACCCTGGCTGTCGTGCCTCGGTTCGAGCATCGCTGGTTTTCGGTCTCGCTGCCCTTGGTGGTGAATGATTGGCGGACATTTCGTGCTGGTGCGGCCATCCGTTTGGCATGGCTCTACCTCGGTACTGACAACCTTGGCAGTTTTACCGGCAAAGACAAGTTGAGCGGCGCAGACATATATATTGGCTTCAAGGTCAACGCCTTCAGCCTGAATTTTAAAAAGCGGGAAAAGGGCTACAAACTCCGTCGAGAGGGCGGGAGCCGCAGCAGCGGGCCCAATCGGAAGAAGATCAAGTGCTACAACTTCTAAAACCGGTCAATAATTTGCTTTCAACTGCACGCGCAAAAAATTTCCTTTTTCGGTATAATCCGTTTTAAGATCAGCATACTTGCGGTCACTGATAACATATGCCAGTGTTAGCTCCAGATTTTTATTAATTGCCATTCTACACCCAGTTCCAGTTCATTCATATCGTATCTATTCCGCTAATATTCCAAACGGTTGATGATACAGTACAATGGTAGCCGCCTCCCTGCGCAACATAGTCAGGTTAGGAACAGACTTTAGTAAAGAAATTGGATACAGAAGAAGCGTCAAACCTGATTTTAAGCAAACATTCTGAAAAGGAAAAACATCAAAGCGGCCATAACAAACGTGACCGGTAATGTCAAAAGCCATGCAATGGCGATATTGGTAATTGTTTTGCGTCGGAGGTTGGTAACCCCGCCTTCAGCCACCATTGTGCCGGCTACACCTGAAGAAAGTACGTGTGTAGTGCTTACCGGAAGGCCATAATAACTGCTTACACCAATGGTAGCAGCGGCGCAAAGTTCAGCGCTTGCACCTTGGGCATAAGTAAGATGACTTTTGCCGATCTTTTCACCGATAGTAACCACGATGCGCTTCCAGCCAACCATCGTGCCACAGCCTAGACAAAGTGCGATCAGAAACACTACCCAGGTGACCTTAAATTCATAGGTGCTTTTAAGGTTCTTTATTTCAGCCTTTGCCACTTTCGCAGCCTCTTTAGGGTAGTATTCTTCCATTGTGGCCAATTCTATTTTTTTATTGAACCCTTGTAAAGACTTGCGTATGGCTAGTACTTGCGCTTTGTCATTCGAGTTAAAAGTATCAATCTGGGCATTCATTTTATTACAGGCCACTGCCAATGGTGTAAAGTTCAGGCTGTCAGATGGAAGCGCCTGTAAAATAGATGCCTCGATTCTTTGCACGCTTGCCTTGGTATCAGCGCCAGTAAAATTAGGAGCAAGGGCAAACTGTGTTGGCATGAACGCGATCAGTACCACCATTAGTAAGCCAACTCCCTTTTGTCCATCATTATTACCGTGAAAATAACTCACCAATGTACAGGTGGTGATCAAGATTCCGCGTATCCACATCGGTGGTGGCTGATTCTTTTTCAGTTCTTCAGGCGATTTGAAAATAGCCTTTTGTTTGATTAATGTCTTCAATAAATACATCAGGCCAATGGCCAGGGCAAAGCCAAACAATGGTGAGATAAGCAAGGACATTCCTACATCCTTCGCTTTATCCCAGTTGGGGCCTGATCCACCATGAACGGTAAAATAGGCAAAACCACCACCCAGCAAAGCACCGATCATCGTATGAGAGCTGGAACAAGGGATACCCAAATACCAGGTTCCCAGGTTCCAAATAATGGCTGTGACCAAAATAGCCAGCACCATGGAAATGTTCTCGTTAAGCGGCGTACTTGCCATATCGCCGAGTGGAATGAGTTTCATCATTCCAATGGCAACGGCGATGCCGCCCAGCATAGCCCCCAGAAAATTCCAGAAACCAGTCCAGACAACCGCAAAAACGGCTGGTAAAGTTTTAGTGTAGATGACGGTTGCAACTGCATTTGCGGTATCATGGAAACCATTGATGGCTTCAAATAAACATACCGACAACAAGCAGACAATCAGCAGGATAGAGGAATTCGTGGAGAGATCCGCGATGAAACCCAGCATCATAAGTTGGGAAGTTAAGTAGTTCGTTAAATTTTGACTTTGGGCAGGCAGATTTTGAAATTTACACTTTGGGCAAAAAAACAATAATGATCTATCCAAATATCAGCGAGGTTAGGAAACTCGTGCCAAAAGTAGATCAGCCAACTATTTCGTGCTGGAATTGCAATATTATGTTAGCGTTAAGTTTGTTTCTGATTGGCATTCTTCCAAGATGTGCTGATCACTCCCCGTTCAAAATGGGCAGCAAAACTTCAACTCGTGTACCCGAGCGTTGGCCATTAGTAATGTCTGCCAAATCCTGAATTTGTATAAAACTGTTTCCCGGCCTTTTTTGGATTTGGTGCAGCAAAAGCAACCGTTCATGGGTGATTTCCATGCCCCTTGAACGGTGTTTTTGAAAAGCTGCGCCTGCCTGTGCGGCCGCTTTTTCCTGGCCTTTGTTGAAGCCTACGCCATCGTCTTCTATAGTACAACGCAACAGATATTCATCGTCGGGCATTACTTCAAAGCGGATAGTGAGACGTCCTTCCTGGCGTGGGCGCAATCCATGTTCGATGGCGTTTTCAACAAAGGGTTGAACGATCATGGTTGGCACATATATCTCGTCAAGCTCTTCATTTTTTGGCGCAATTAATTGAAAATCAAGTCGGTCTCTAAACCGCAACTTTTTATTTATGTCTAAATAACGTTCCAAAAATTCGATTTCCTGTTCTAAAGAAACTTCCTCAAGCTCAGAATACTCCAGGGTGTGGCGCATCATTTTTGCAAATTTGGCCAGGTAGGATTCCGCTTCTGCGTTTCGGCCCGAAGTGACAAGCCCCTGAATGGCGTTCAGGGAGTTGAACATAAAATGCGGGTTCATTTGAGCACGCAGTGCGCGCAGTTGCAGCCCGGCGACCCGGAGTCTGGCCATTTGACTTTCTTGTTGACTGCGTTCGAGTTGATGCCTGGCCTCGATCTCTTGTCGCTCGTTGTCGCGCAGGTTGCTGAAATGGGTTTGGTTCAATTCTGTCACCCGGCGTTGCCAATCGAATGCGCGGTCGTATTTGCCGGCGTTTTCATAAAGTGTTGCAAGCCGCTGGCTTACCTGTGCAAGGTGGTAGAGATCGTTGCCTTGCAGTCCAATTTCCCAGGCTCGCAAAAAATGCCGTTCTGCTTCAGCGGTGTTCTCCAATTGGAAATAAAGCCCTGCACTCCAACTTTCAATTTTTGAAAGATTGGTAAAATCAGATGGTTTGCCGGGTGGATCATAATCCACAGCTGCTTGCCCGAAAAGGTTAAAGGCCTTGGGGGCATTGCCAGCATGGGCGGCCAAAATGCCCAGGTTGCTGAGTGCCAAAGTTTTTGCTTCAGCATCTCCTGCACCTGCCATGGTCAGCGCTTTTTCAAAATTTACCTGAGCGAGTTCCGCATCATTTCTTGCCAGGGCTGCCCGCCCGGCATTTAGATAGTGCCATGCCAAACGTGGGCGCAATTGGTGTTTTTCCACTATGGGCAAAACACTACGGTATGCGTCCTGACTTTTTTCCTCTTCCCCAAGATATTCGTATAGTTCGCCCAAACCGCTGAGAATCAAGGTTTTGATATACCAATCCTTAAGCGCGGCAGACTTTTCCTCAAGTTCGAGAAACTCTTTTTCAGCCTCCATTAAGGAGTCGAGTGCTTTTCGCGGGTTTCCGATATGTAGGTAAAAAAATCCTTCGCGACAAGTGATATGGGCTCGCAGCCGGGGTGGAGCATCGTCGCCCAGGAGGCGGCGGGCCCGTTGGAGCGCGTCTTCTGCAGCCGACCAATCGCGTTGGTTAAGGTGTGTAGCTGCTATGTCGGCCCAGATCTCGGCCAATGCCCAACCATCGGCCAGGCTTTCGAGGATACTTATCGCAAGTCTGGCATGTAAGAGGGATTGTTCGTAACGATACCACTGGTTTTCCAGAAATGCAGCACTACGGTGGTAGGATAGGCGTACATCAAAAGGGCTCCGTGGTGTAAGCAGGCGACCCAATTCTGCAAGCGCAAATTTGGCCTGTTCAAAATCTGTGAATGCCCAACGCGCCAGGTTGTCGCTCAAGCGTCGTAACAGGGTACTGTCGTCAGCAATTGAAGATTTTGTCTGATTGGCAAGACTTTGCATAAGGTGGCAAAGTTAGGGGCAATTCCGATAAAAACGCTTGCATTTGGCTGTTCCAATTGCAAGGGCTAGGAAGCGCTGGATCTAGTGCTTGCCATTTAATTGGATTATCCCCTGCCCAATTTTTCCATGACATATAATTTATGGCTCCGTCCAATGGGGAGCGTGCGGCCTGCGATCTCAACTTCTGCGGCGGAAAAAGACTCAATTTTGTCAATTGCCACCATAAAAGACCGGTGGATGCGCAAAAAATTATCCGAACGCATCAAGTCTTCCAACTCTCCCAATTGATAATGTGTATTGTAAGCCTTTGACTTGGTCACAATGGACACCGAATCTTTCAGGCTTTCTACAAACAGGATCTCATCGAGATATATTTTGACCGAACGCTTGCTGACCGTGAAAAAATAGTACGGACGCACCAAATGCTCGGCGGGCTTGTGCACTACTGCGTCGGCATGGCGGTGAGGTTTAAGTAGTTTATTGACCGCTTTGGTGTAACGGCCAAATTCAATAGGCTTCAAAAGATAGTCAGTCACCTGCAATTCAAAACCCTGCACGGCATATTGATGATAGGCCGAGGTTATGATGACGCGCGGCTGGTGGAGCAGGGTCTTTAAAAACTCCAATCCGTTCAGTTTGGGCAAATTAATGTCGAGGAACATTACGTCAACCGGATTTTGCCGCACTACATCGAGCGCCTTAATAGCATCGAAGCAAACATGGGTGAGTTCGAGAAAGGGCGTTTGACTTATATATTCAGCCAATATTTCGGCAGCAAGCGGTTCGTCTTCGACAATGATGCACTTGAGCGGGTTTGCTAAAGCAGGAGTTTCATGCATAGTGACAGGCTGTGCAGAATGTAAACTGGGTTGCGGAATTGACATAAATCTTTCTTTTTCTGGATTGAAACAGCCGAAAAATAGGGAAAAAAGAAGAAAACCAGCCTGTTGCTTTCGACCAAAACGTTTCCGGGACTAGCGACCTGCAGCCTTGGGCTTGTTTCTTGCCATATTGAAGGCTTATTGAGGCAGGAAAACAGCGAACAATCAAAACCTGCCATTTGCTTCAAAACCAAATGATTGTGAAGCAATTCAAACCACCTTCAAACGACGATATCATTGAGGCCTACACCACCCCCAATTCCTTTCCCACCTTGGTAAACGCTGCAACGGCACGCTCCAAATGCTCCTTTTCATGCGCTGCAGAAAGTTGGACACGGATGCGGGCTTTCCCTTTGGCAACCACCGGGAAGAAGAACCCGATGACATAAATGCCCTCTTCCAGCAATCGTGCGGCAAATTTTTGGGCCAGGGGTGCGTCGTACAGCATAATAGGCACGATAGGATGTTCTCCTGGAATGATATCAAAACCTGCTGCAGTCATGGCTTTACGGAAATATTGCGTATTGGTTTCCAGTTTGTCGCGCAAGGCCGTACTGCCGCTTAACAATTCCAGCACTTTGATGCTTGCACCTACGATACTGGGTGCTACTGTATTGGAAAACAAATAGGGCCGAGAACGCTGGCGCAGCATTTCCACAATTTCTTTTTTGGCCGAGGTGAAACCTCCGCTGGCACCGCCCAATGCCTTTCCAAGCGTCCCCGTCACAATGTCAATGCGATCCATGACGCCGCGGTATTCGTGGGTGCCGCGCCCGGTTTTGCCGAGAAAGCCGGAAGCATGGCACTCGTCAATACCTACCATGGCTTCGTAGCGCTCGGCCAGGTCGCAAATTTTATCGAGTTGGGCAATGGTGCCGTCCATGGAGAATGCGCCATCGGTGAAGATGAGTTTGCGCCCGGCTCCAGCTGCTTCCTTAAGACAATCTTCCAGTGAATTCATGTCGTTGTGCTTATAGCGGAAGCGTTTGGCCTTGCACAACCGAATACCATCAATAATACTGGCGTGGTTCAGTTCGTCGCTGATGATGGCGTCTTCTTCGCCAAGCAAAACTTCAAACAAGCCGCCGTTGGCGTCGAAAGCCGCAGCGTACAAAATAGAATCTTCCATGCCAAGAAACGCAGCTATGCGCTGTTCAAGCTGCTTGTGGATATCCTGTGTTCCGCAGATAAAACGGACGCTCGAAAGTCCGTAGCCGTGGGTACGGATAGCCTCAATGGCTGCTTCAACCACTGCCGGATGACTGCTAAGACCGAGATAATTGTTGGCGCAGAAATTGAGCACATCAGACTGTGTGGTGGTACTGATGACCGGGCCTTGAGCCGTAGTGATGACACGCTCTTGTTTATAAAGCCCTGCATCACGGATGCTCTGAATTTCGGCTTGAAGTGCTGTTTTTACGTTGCTGAACATGGTTGAGTGATTTTTTTATTCGCTGATTTGTTGATTTTGGGATCAATACCTTAACTCCATGATTTCCACCTCACCAATTCCTTTTAAAGCCACCACATAAAATTTGCCATAATCGTGGTTGAGAATATTGTCAAAATGAAATCCACCACCCTTCAACTGATTGAGTAAGCGCGGCACAGAATCCTGATGGCCCACGATAAATATTTTTTTTCCAAGCCAGTTTGGTAACTGGTCCAGGATCCATTCATCCTGTTCAAATGGTTCGTATGTTTCCACTGCCAGGGTGTTGCCTCGCCGTTGAACAGGTTCGGCGGTGGATTGGGCGCGGCGGAAGGGGGATGCATAAACCAGGTCTAACCCGGATTCTGCCATGATTCTGCCCAAATGTTCGGCCCGAGCTTGTCCTTCAACGGTAAGATCCGGGTCATGTAAAGCAAATTTAGATTTTTCCGCGTGGCGAACCAAAAATATATGTGCCCAGGCAGGATCGCCCCAGTGTGCTATAGGCAGTATGCTACCATCGGCAAAATACAAGGAGCCGTTTTTTACGGCTTTAAGGTAATTCAGTTCATTCATATTTTGACCGGTGACCAAACGCGCAGCAAAGGTGCAACTAATTGCAAAAAACAGGTGCGCATAAGAGAAATTGTCTTTTTTTGTGGGCGATAATTGGTTAAAAATGAAACTGCAAACGCTGCCATTCCTCCTGATTTTTCCGCTTCTTTTGCAAGCCCAGCGTGAAGAGATCTCCGTGCCAGGGCAAAACCTGTTTGTCAATAAGATCAACGTGGCACAAAGCCTTTTCCCGGAGATCAATGGACTGGGAATCACCGTATCAATCAAAGAATTTGGGTTCGATACAAGCGATGTAGATCTCCGTGGTCGTGTATCAAGCTCCCCCGGTGCTGACGCAAATCTAACGACTCATGCAAACATCATGGCATCGCTCGTGGGCGGTGCCGGCAACGCCGAGTTGCGTGGTCGCGGGGCGGCACCCGGCTGCCAATTGGTATCGTCCAGCTTTGTCGGCCTCCAGCCTGATGCCGATTATT
>JBJXGO010000092.1:0-13481 GCA_046160345.1 Saprospiraceae bacterium | reverse complement strand
TGTCGGCAGCGACTGTGTTTTCGTAAAGCATTTGAAATCCGTGGGTTTTAGATCCAAAATCAGGCATAGAAAAGACAATACCTCTTTCTTCAAGTAGGATGATTTGACAATCTCCTGGCGGACTCGTGCTTCTCCGTAAAGCGCAAATGCTGCTTTATAGTCTGACCAAAGTCCATAATTGAATACTTTTTCCAAAATAAACAAGGCATCTCGCTCTGGGTCGAGGCTACCATAGTCTATATCCCAGAACGGGAGCTTGGAGATGCCGGAGGATTGTATTTTTGAAACAGGAGCCATATTGCCTTGGCAAATATAACACAATCGTTGATTCTTTGGATAATAGAATCCTCTGGAAACCATGCCGCCTTTTGTGTCGAGTCAACCACGCATTGCCATCTCAGACACCTGGATCAGGGAATGTTACAAGAAGGGAGGTTGGGTTGACCGGTAGAACCTGCGTGAATAGCGGGCGCAAAGCTTACAGCCTTTGCACCAGCAGGGCAGCGGGCCAGCCAGTCTGCAGGGACTGGGAAGCCAGGTGTCACCTTCATCTTCTAAGTCCAGCCTGAAAATCCTACCTTTGTCCCTTTCAAATTACATCTACCCTCCTACGCCAAGGCTTCGGCGGGTAAACCATCAACCCTCCTATGCCAAGGCTTCGGCGGGTAAACCATCAACCCTCCTACGCCAAGGCTTCGCGGGTAAACCATCCACCCTCCTACGCCAAGGCTTCGGCGGGTAAACCATCCATCGTCCATTGAACTTCCTCACACTCGAAAACGTCTCCAAGAGTTACGGCGAGAAGCTGCTCTTCCAAAATATCAGCCTGCACCTCGACAAGGGCCAGAAGATCGGTCTGATCGCCAAAAACGGCACGGGCAAAAGCACGCTCATGCGGGTCATTGCGGGTAAAGAGGGCAGCGAAGGCGAGAATGCCAAAATCACGATGCGCAAGGATATCCGCATCGGCTGGCTCGATCAGGAGCCAAATTTCCCGCCCGGCATGGATGTGTTGGGCGCGGTGCTCGATCCTTCCAATCCGCTGGTGCGGGTTGTGCAGCGTTATGAAAAAGCGCTATTGCATCATGAAAATCCACTTGCCCGCCAAAGCCTGCCAAGCCTTGGCGGGCAGGATAGCCAAAACGAGACAGCTGGGCCTGCCTACGCCCCTGTCCGTCAAGGCTCAGCAGGCGAGAAGGCTTCAGCGAGTGAACCCTCCTCCGGCAAGCCTACAGCGGGTGAAGATGAACTCACCGAGGCCATTGCCCAAATGGACCAACAAAATGCCTGGACCTTTGAGGCCAAGGTGAAAGAAACGCTTTCCCGTTTTCGGATGAACGATTACGAGCAAATGGTCAGCACGCTCTCTGGCGGTCAGCAAAAACGCCTGGCTTTGGTCAAGATCCTGTTGGAAGAACCCGATTTTCTGATCCTTGACGAGCCCACCAACCACCTGGATGTCGAGATGATAGAATGGCTGGAAGAATACCTTCAGCAGCCAGGTATCACGCTTTTTATGGTAACACACGATCGCTATTTCCTTGAAAATGTGTGCGATAGCATCATCGAACTGGAAGGCGGGCAACTTCGCCGATATTCCGGTTCTTACTCGGATTACCTGGAAAAAAAGGCGCTTCGGGAAGAAAACGAAGCCACCACTTACGAGCGCCAGAACAAACTGCTCAAAAACGAACTCGATTGGGTGCGCAAGTCACCGCAAGCACGTACCACCAAGGCAAAAGCGCGTGTGGACGCTTATTTTAACCGAAAAGAAACCAACGATGCGCTGAAAAAAACGAAAGACGAATTGAGCCTTTCCATCAAAGAAACCTGGTTGGGCGGCAAGATCGTGGAGTTGCACAACATCAGCAAATCCTTCGGCGACAAGAACTTGATCGAACATTTCAGCTATAAATTCAAGCGCAAGGAGCGGGTGGGTATCGTGGGACAAAACGGATCGGGCAAGTCCACCTTCCTTCAGCTCATCACCCAGGTATTGCCGCCCGACACGGGCAAAGTGGTGGTAGGCGACACGGTTACTTTTGGCCATTACCGGCAGGAAGGGCTTCATCTCAAAGACCGGCGCGTGATCGATGCTGTGCGCGACATCGCCGATTACATACCGCTCGATAAAGGCAAGGAACTCTCCGCAGCACAACTTTTGGAGCGATTTCTGTTCAGTCGCCCGCAACAGCAGGTTTATGTAAGCCAGCTTTCCGGTGGCGAAAAACGACGGCTCTACCTGCTCACGGTATTGATGAAAAACCCGAATTTTCTGATTCTCGATGAGCCGACGAACGATCTGGACGTACTGACCTTGCAGGTGTTGGAGGATTTTCTGGAAGATTTCCCGGGCTGTCTGGTGGTGGTGACGCACGACCGTTACTTCATGGATCGCCTGGTGGACCATCTTTTTGTGTTTGAGGGCGATGGCAAGGTCAAGGATTTCAATGGTAGTTATGCCGAATACAGGGCCATGAAGCGTGGCGAACGGCAGTTGGCGGATGCAGCAGCTAGCAACGGCGGTCAACAATCAACGGTCAACGGTCAACAGTCCACGGTCAACGGCCAGCAGGCAGCGCTAAGCAACACCGAACGCAACGAGATGAAAAAACTCGACAAGGAAATTGCAGCCTTGGAGCACCGTAAAAAGCAGATCCTGGAACGATTCAACGTCGCCGACCTTGGTGCTGAGGAAGCGGGAAAACTTTCTGCAGAGTTGGGGAAATTGCAGGAAGACCTGGATGTGAAGGAGATGCGATGGCTGGAATTGGCGGAACGGGGATGAAAAATTTACAAAAATTGTGAAATATTTCAAGGATAGCCCATACCTTTGTTTCAAATTAGTTCTTTATGATTATCAGTTTTAACAATGGTTACCTTGAGTTACTATATTCTGGGGAGGAATTGCCGGGAAAACCCAGATTTGATGATTCAGTAATCAAAAAATTCAGAAAGACAATACTGATATTAGAAGGGATTGAAAATGTATCGAAGATTCACCAATTTAAAAGCTTGAATTTTGAAGGATTAAAAGGAGATTTAAAAGGTTTTTACTCTGTAAGAGTTGATAAAAAATATAGGTTGATCCTAAGCGTACACAGTGAAGAGTTTTTAAAAGCTGAAGAATTGATTGTAGAAGACCTCACCAACCATTATAAGTAAAATACTATGAGCGCAAAAGCACGGTCTTTTGCCCTCTATCATAAAAATGCTAAGATATGTCAGCATATAAAGTAATTGGAAAATCGGGCAACCCCATTTCAACTCCTGAGACGCTTCACCCAGGCGAGGTCTTGCTCATGGAAATTGAAGCACGCCAATTGAAAAAATCTGACTTTGCTGCGCAATTGAATATTCGGTCCAGCCAATTAAGCGAACTCTTGCACGAGAAGCGGCATATCAGCGCTGCAATGGCAATCAAATTGGAAACCCTTCTGGGTATTGACGCAGAATTTTGGATGCGCTTACAGACTGCTTACGACATTGCTGTTGAGCGGAAGCGCTTGGCTATGGCGGCATGATAAGGACACTCTAGTAGAAGTGTAAAAGATGGCGTGGCAAGTATTCCAAAAGGAACAAACAGAGATTACTGAATTTTTTAAGTAGCATAGTTTTTGGGGGTTGATTATCAGACAAGATGGTGGCAGATACGCGCTGCCGCCGGGCCAAAGGTTGAGGCATAACAACTTGCCTGGATGTTCAGTTTTTTTCAAACCTGACTTTTTCAACCCGAAATCCTACTTTTGCGCTCTTTTTTCAGCCTACGCACAATGCAGGAGCAAAATACGCCATCACCGCCGCCTTCCGCGCAAAAGCCCGGTTTTTTTGAAAGACTCAACGACTGGGAACTCCGGTCTGCCTATGAATTCTACCTGCCACTTATGCCTGTTTGGCTCTGGTATTGTATCAAGGCGCGTTCCTTGTGGTTTTTTACTTCTTCCAATCCCAGCATCCTATTCGGTGGTTATGAAGGCGAAACAAAAACAGAGATCTACGAACAATTGCCAGATGGATACTTTCCCCGCACGATATTGGCATCGGCCACAGAGCCATTTGAGGGGCTCAATAAACGAATAGAAGCGGCCGGTTTCAAATACCCATTCATCGTGAAACCCAATGTTGGTACAAAAGGGTATATGTTCAGAAAAATAGACAAGGAATCCCAATTACGCGCCTACCACGCCTACTGCCCTGTGGATTATTTGGTGCAAGATCTGGTGGATATGCCCATGGAACTCAGCGTGTTTTATATTCGACACCCTTTGGCAGAAAAAGGCGAGATCACAGGAATGACTTATAAAGAACTTCTGGAAGTTTATGGTGACGGACAATCGACCTTGCGCGATCTGATTGTGAACCACCCCCGTACCTCAAAATATGCAGACGAGATGTTCAATAAGCATTCGGAGCGGCTTGACTGGGTTGTGCCCAGTAACGAAAAATTTATTCTATCGCATGCGGCCAACCGCAATCGTGGCGCGCTCCTGCACAACCTGCGCCACGAAATAGACTCCGAATTGCTCGCTCTGTTCGACCGGATCAGCCACCAAAGCGGGGGCTTTTATTGGGGAAGGTACGATATAAAATGTACTTCTATTGCTGATATTAGGCAAGGTAAAGGTTTCAGTATTCTCGAATACAATGGTGCAGGGGCTGCCCCCAACCACATTTATCATTGTGGCCTTACACTATGGCAGGCTTATAAAACGGTACTCAGGCACTGGAAAGCGATGTATGAAATATGTAAATGGAACAACGCCAATGGCGCCCCATATTGGCCTTTTTTGAAAGGGCTTCGCTTTCTGCGCCAAACACAAATACATATTGATCGCCTTAAACACCTCGACAATGGAATTGTGTCTTAATACCATTTAAAATGAAAAGCATTTTTAGGGTTTTTTATACCGGAATGTCGATCAGTTTTCTTGGTACTATTATAATCGGTACCATTGGCCTTTCAGCGATGCAGATCAGCATCACAGAGGGCTTCAGACCCGCTATCAATTTCTCTATTGGCAGCATAGTAGCAGAGGTGATCTATGTGAGGCTTTTGTTGGTTGCGCTCAATTGGTTGCGCAAACAGGAACGCATTTTCAAAATTATGGAATGGTTGGCCGTGTTGATCGTTGTAGTTTTGGCGATAGGCAGCTTTATTGCGGCATTGGGGCATCATGGTGCCAAAAATGTGTTTCTTTCTTATACCATGCACCGTTTTTGGCTAGGTTTTTCTATGCGTGCCGTAAGCCCGGTAGCCATTCCTTTTTGGCTGGGTTGGAGCTCGGTACTGTATGGAAAAGGGATCTTGTACAAAGGAAAGGGGATTTACAACGGCTATTTGCTCGGAATTGGCCTTGGCACTTTCGCTGCACATTGCATTTTTATTTTTGGCGGCAAAATCGTCGTGGATAAACTAAACGCAAGTCAGGAAATACTCAATTTTATTATTGGATGCGTGTTCGCAATCACTGCAATGGTGCAAATATGGAAGATCGTGCAAAAAAAAGACGCTGTGGAAAAATTGCATGAACAAAATGAGGAGGCAAATAATTGAAGAACGCGCTTGATCTTCAGGGTCTGAACCAAACCAGATTTTGGCGGGAACGCTGATAGAAAGGGCATCCCCGAAAAAATCTAAACAACGAATAATGTTAAATATACTGCACGATAATCCCGCTTTTTTAGTCATCAACAAACCCCCAGGCCTGGCTTCTCAGCCCGACAAAACGGGCGACGATTCGCTCCTGGCCCAGGCCGAGGCGCACTGCGGTCATCCCCTGCATCTCGTTCACCGCGTAGATCGGCCTGTGAGCGGCTTGGTGCTTTTTGCCAAAACAGCCGAGGCCATGGCCATGTTTTCCGCACAATTCCAGGCTCGGACCGTGCAGAAAGACTACCTCGCGATGGTGCAAAATATGCCGCCCAAACCAGACGGCACCCTGGTGCATTATTTAAAAAAGAATCAGGCAAAAAACACTTCTACCGTGTTTGACGAAGCACTTCCAGGCACCGAACGCGCCGAACTTCGCTACCAATTACTTGAAAGCGGCAAGCACTACCACCTGCTTCACATTCAATTGGTTACGGGGCGGCACCACCAGATCCGCGTCCAGTTGGCCGCTATTGGCTGCCCCATCAAAGGCGATGTGAAATACGGTGCGCGCAGAAGTAATCCCGACCGCAGCATCCACCTGCACGCCTGGCGCCTGGCATTCGACAACCCCGCCACCGGCGAGCGAATTATTCTGGAAGCCGAGCCTCCGAATGAGGTATTGTGGCAGGCTTTGGGGCCCGCCCGGGAGGGTTGGAGCATGTTTAAGAAGACGGTGGAATAGGTCCAATCAGGAGGGTGAATCCTGTTTAAAGAAAAATATTTTCTGTTTATCAATAAATTTTTCTTGCTAAAAAGAAAAATGCACTATACCTTTGCCCCATCTTCTCACCAACAGTAAAAAGTTGATTTATGAAAACAAAAACAATTTTGTCGGTTTTATGTGTATTGGCCTGGTTGGGTGTTGTGGGGTATGCCGTCAAATTGGGCAGTCAGGCAATCTCTTTTGGGGTAAGTTTCTTAAATCCGGTTGCCGCTGAAAAAATCCCTGGCACTGCTCAAAATTTGACCGCTCTTCTTCAACATGATTTC
Source organism: Saprospiraceae bacterium (assembly GCA_046160345.1). Lineage (GTDB taxonomy): Bacteria > Bacteroidota > Bacteroidia > Chitinophagales > Saprospiraceae > M3007. Next base: position 6,838 of record JBJXGO010000092.1, on the reverse strand, counting down.
TGGCAATACGTATGCGTCATGTCATTGGTAATAGCCGTATCCGCCATGTCTTTGTCCTTATGGTACTCGGTGAGTATGTTATTGACAAAACTCAACGTTGACAGCCCGTTCACAGCCAAAGTTTCTAAAAAAATGGAGCGGATCGCATACAGCCTGTTATCCATTTGGATTGTGTCCTTTATTGGAGAAAAGTATGTTAACTGGCTTTCAAAAACGATGGACAACCCGCTTGACATCATTAATGCCTCGAGTGAATCTCTTTTCACAGCAGGCATCGTGTATATCATTTCCCAAATTTTCAAGCGAGGGGTCGAGCTTCAACAAGAACAAGACCTAACTATCTAAGCCATGCCAATCATGGTAAATGTGACCTGATGATGGCCTGGCGCAGCATGCCCTTCGCCAACATCACATAGTCAAATCATTCATTCTGAAAACAATGCAAACCAGGGCTTTAAGGCGCGCTCCTTTGCCCTATCTTTTCACCAACAAAAAAATTTAAGTTATGAAAGCAACAACAAAAATCGGGATTCCCAAAATACTGCGCTATAGTTTCCTTGCACTCAGCCTTGGCGTGGCATTGCTGCTACTGCTCAACCTATCCTGCTATTTTGGGTTCTGGGGCAATGGACCATTCCTTCGAGGTGAAATAGCAACACAGGGGCTGCAAGAGATTTCAAAGGTTCCTTTACCGGATGGGGGCGAATTCAGAACCTATAATTTTAAAGAGCAGAAACTGGTTTTCCTGGATTTTGCTTCTGCTCAGGCCTTTTTTCAAATCAGGCACATGGTTTATCTTCTGTTTCAGAACATGTCCTGGGCTTTGGTAGCCTTTGTGTTTTATCAGATGTTTCGCATTTTCAAAAACCTTGACCGCGGGCAAACTTTTCTGGCCGATAATACACGCCGCATCCAGTGGATAGGAGCCGCCATCTTTGCCTACCCAATTGCTAGTTTGGAAGGCGAGTTGCTCTTAAAAGGCATTGTAATGCGACTGCAGGGGCAAGAAATGGGTTTCAGCCCCCTCGTCATTTTTTCAGAGAAAATCATTCTCGGCGGATTGTTGTGTCTGGTCATGTTCGCTTTGGCAGAGGCCTTCCGCAACGGAACTCAACTTCAACAAGAACAAGACCTAACCATCTAAGCCATGCCAATCATCGTAAATGTTGACGTGATGATGGCCAGGCGCAAAATGTCGCTCACCGAACTGGCCACCAAAGTGGACATCACACTCGCCAACCTCTCCATCCTGAAAACAGGCAAAGCCAAAGCCATTCGCTTTAGCACCCTCGAAGCGATTTGTAAGGCACTCGATTGCCAGCCGGGGGATGTGCTGGAGTATGTGCCGGAGCAGGGCGTGGTGGAATGAAAAAAGCCGCCGCCAAATCGTGAATGTTTGGCGGTGGCTTTTTCAATAATTGATTGGAAAGGGATCAGGCGGCTACCGCCAATTCCCGCATTGCTGGCACCGCATCTGCTCTCAGCGGCATTAACTGCGTTTCCAACAACCCAACAACATCCAAAGTCTCGCCAGTCACGCTAAATACTTCAACAATATACCCTGACAAGTGCTGGGTATTAGCAGGAAGAATCTCTACTATTGTAACAATGTCTCCACGTCGAAGACTATGTTCTAGCACGTCTTCGGCCAAAGCAACGCGAGTAAAAAGTTCAAATTTCATCTGTTTAGAATTTTGATAGTGGAATCAATGTGATGAACCTAACCGTTTCTGAACCAGATTCTCGAAGCCATATTGTTTTAACATTCAAACCATTGGCAAGTTCTCCAACAACAATAAAGTATTCCCCAAAAGTATCCTCTTTTTGAAAAAGGGCCTCGTTATTTAGCAATTTTCTCAAATCTTCTTCAAGTACTTTCCAGTTATCGAGTGAGTAACCGCCCTTTTCAAGAAATTTTGATTTATCACTTTGGTCGTTAAACACAAGCAAGTATTGTGTTAATTTCTCAGGCGAAATGGTGCTGTCTAAGGGTAGTCTCATGGTCGAAAATTCTACACATCTATCCGCGCATACTTCGCATTCGCCTCAATAAACGCCCTGCGTGGCGGCACCTCGTCGCCCATGAGCATGGCGAACATCCGGTCGGCCTCGTTGGCGTCGTCAATGGTGGCGATTTTCAGGATGCGGGTTTTCGGATCCATGGTCGTTTCCCAGAGTTGCTCGGCGTTCATTTCACCGAGACCTTTGTAACGCTGCACTTTTACCGAATCGTCGTCTTCGCGGCCGCCGGAGAATTCCATTTGGGCTGCTTTTCGCTCGGTATCGTTCCAGGCATAGCGCTGGTTTTTGCCTTTTTTCACCAGGTAAAGCGGTGGCTGTGCGATGAAAATGTGACCTTTTTCGATCAGTTCGCGCATGTAGCGGAAAAAGAACGTGAGGATGAGCGTGGTAATGTGCGATCCGTCAATATCAGCGTCGCACATGATGACCACCTTGTGATAGCGGAGTTTTTCGGTGTTGAGGATGCGGTGACCTTCGTCGTTCTCGCTGATGCTCACACCCAAGGCCGTGAAGATATTTTTGATCTCCTCGTTTTCGTATATTTTATGCTCCATCGCTTTCTCGACATTCAGGATTTTCCCCCGAAGCGGGAGGATGGCCTGTGTGTGGCGGTCGCGGCCTTGTTTGGCCGTACCACCTGCCGAGTCACCTTCCACGAGGAACACTTCGCTTTCTTCGGGGCTTCGGCTGGCACAGTCAGCAAGTTTGCCAGGAAGGCCGCTGCCGGTGAGTGCACCCTTGCGTTGCACCATCTCGCGGGCTTTGCGGGCTGCATTGCGCGCCGTAGCTGCAAGCACTACTTTTTCGATGATGCGCCGGGCGGGGTTGGGGTTTTCCTCCAAAAACTGCTTCAGGGCATCGCCCACGCAGCGGCTCACGATGCCGAGCACTTCGGAATTGCCGAGTTCGCCCTTGGTTTGGCCCTTGAACTGCGGCTCTGGCACCTTCACCGAAATGACGGCGGTAAGGCCCTCCATGAAATCCTCGCCAGAGATGGCAAAGGTTACTTTTTTGAAATAGCCGTTGTCGTCCCCGTACTTCTTGAATTCACGGGTGAGCGCGCGACGAAAACCGTTGACGTGTGTGCCACCGTCTCGTGTGCTGATGTTGTTCACGAAGGCAACCACGTTCTCGGAGTAAGACGTGTTGTAGATCATCGCCACCTCCACGTCCACGCCTTCTTCGCGAGTACTGATGTAGATGGGTTTTTCAATGAAGTTGGTTTTGGCTTCATCGAGATAGAGGACAAATTCCTGCAAGCCGCCCTCGGAGTAGAAGAGTTCTGTTTTGAAGCTGCCATCGTCTTCTTTTTCACGCTCGTCTACGAGCGAGAGGCGGAGGCCCTTGTTCAGGTACGAGAGTTCGCGCAGGCGGTGGGCCAGTACGTCGAATTTATACTCGGCAGTCTCAAAAATCTCCGGGTCAGGCAGGAAAGTGATGGAGGTGCCGCGGCCTTTGGTGGTGCCAATCTCGCGCACGTCGTACTTCGGTTTGCCCTGGCTGTATTCTTGTTCAAAAACTTTCCCATCGCGGTGCACTTCGGCACGAAGCATGATCGAGAGTGCGTTCACGCAGGAAACGCCTACGCCGTGCAAGCCACCGGAAACCTTGTAGGAATCCTTGTCGAATTTGCCGCCTGCGTGCAGCACGGTCATGACGACTTCCAAGGCCGATTTTTGTAATTTTTCGTGCATCCCGGTGGGGATACCACGCCCGTCGTCGGTGACTTTTACGGAGTTGTCGGGCTGGATAACGACTTCGATGTGGGTGCAGTGGCCGGCCAAATGCTCGTCAATCGAGTTGTCCACAACCTCCCAAACCAGGTGGTGGAGACCTTTGGTGTCGGTGCTGCCGATGTACATGCCGGGCCTTTTACGGACGGCTTCCAAACCTTCGAGTGCGGTGATGCTACTGGCATCGTAATCGCTGGCGGGGGCTGCTTTCTTTTTGGGATTGAGTGCTGAATCTTCTGTCATGCTTTCCGAATCTGTTGCTGCTTTTGGTTAAGGCTCTCCGAGACAATAACATGTGCTCAGGGGCATCAAAAAAATGTGTGCAAAGATACGGTACTATGTCTGTTAAAAGAAACTGCGGGGGGAGTTTTTTTGGGCTTTTTTAAGGGTGAAATTTTACATAAAAAATTGAAAATCAAATAATTATTAACAATAGGTGCTTCAATGCCTTTATTGGGAATAAGTACCGAAAAGTGTTATAGGTTTCCAGGCCCACCCTCCCGCACTTTTGTTCTACAAGTTTCTTCACATTCAAAATCCTAGGCTTATGAAAAAGATCGCGCTTTATTTAATTTTTACTTGTTTGTCAGGCTTTTTAGTTGCTCAATCCGTTGTGCTTGATCCTACATTTGGGGTGAATGGAAAGCGGGTAACCGGGCTTTTCGGACTTAGCGGGAATCCTTACGGGAAAGATTTTACAGCACTACCAGACGGAGGAATAATCATCGGAGGTAGATTAAATGATTTCGTTGGCCTTGAAAAGTATGACAATCTTGGGGAGCAAGATCCGACCTTTTCAAGCTGCCTGATCGAATCCGATGCACTTGAAATTGGAATTGCCGGGCAAAAAGATGGGAAAGTTTTGATGGTTGCTGAAAACACGATTGGCCTTTCAACTTTTGCAGCTCGTTTGGATGCTTTTGGCAACCTGGATTCAAGTTTTGGCAATGGCGGTATTGCGCAGACCCATGTAAGTCACTTTTTAATCCGAAGTGTTTTTGAGCAAGCTGATGGTAAGGTGCTTGTCTTTGGAGATGAATGGACCAGCAACAGTTCTTTTTCAGCAGTCAGGCTCCTTTCGAATGGCGATTTGGATAGTTCATTCGCCACCAATGGAAAACTTAGCATTGACCTTCCTAACTATGCCTATGAAGTGCCCGTGGCAATGCTTGAACAAGCAGACCATAAATTAATCTTTGCCGGGTCTATCGGCTATCCAATCTGGAATATCCTGCTCGTTCGAGTTAACCCGGATGGCAGTCTCGATTATACATTTGGCAAAGATGGGATAATTATTGACCCCATCCACGGCAACAGCAACGCCTATGCGCTGGCGCTTCAGACAGATGGGAAAATCGTAATTGCAGGAGATACAGGCCCTGATAATCAGGCAGTTGTAGTTCGGTATAAAAGCGATGGCTCTCGAGACACCTATTTCGGCGAACAAGGGGTGCAGTACCTGCCAGAAGCAAACGAAGGCATCGGAATCGAAATAATGCCTGATGGTAAAATTCTCAGCGCAAATTGGACCTCGAATGCAACACTGGGCAATGTGGCATTGGCTCAATTGATGCCCGATGGGCAAAGAGATATATCCTTTGGCATCAACGGTGTTTTTAGAATGATAGATCCCGGTATGCGACCAAGGGCTTTGTCGCTCCTTGGAAACAAAGCAACGATGTCAGCCAGAAAACCAGCCGGAACAACTCAAAAGCAAATTTTCCGCTTTCTCCTTGATCTAAATGTTGGCACGCTGAATGCTTACAACACCGCTGACCCTGAAATTTTGTGCTATCCCAACCCCATCGCCGAACAATTCACACTCGCATTCGAGCTTCCTGTAAAGGAGCAAGTCAGCCTTCAACTTTTCGATATGAACGGCAAAATGGTGCAGTATTTTGTTCAGAATCAAAGCTTTGAAGCGGGTGAGCACAAACTAAATCTCCCTTGCCCGGGTCATTTGCCGGCAGGGAATTATATCCTGAGTTTGGATGTAGGAGGAAAAAAGATGCGGAGTGTCCATATCGTTAAAAAATGAAGGGGGGGTGTTTTTCACGGTGTCTTTCACGCAGATGTTACACAGATTATTTAGTGCTTTTATCCGCGTAACATCTGTGTGAAACATCCGCGTAACATCTGCGTGAAACATCCGCGTAACATCTGCGTGAAACATCCGCGTAACATCTGCGTGAAACATCCGCGTAACATCTGCGTGAAACATCCGCGTAACATCTGTGTGAAACATCCGCGTAACATCTGTGTGAAACTTTACGGAACCCGGCACCCTAACCAACCAACAAGCCCATTTTCACCAACCGCTCTCCAATCTCAGTGCCTGGCTCGTGCCAAATTCCTTGAATCCCAAGCATTCGTGCGGCATCGACATTTTCAGGTAGATCGTCAAAAAAGACCGTCTCCTCGGGTAATATCTCCGCATCGGCCAATACATACTCGAATGCCTCAAGACTGGGTTTTCGCAACCGGATGAGGTGAGAAAAATAAACCCCGTCAAAATAACGCGATTCGTACTCCGAAAGTCCGTGTTCGCGCAGCATATAATCGATTATCCATCGCTCATGAAGGTCATTTATATTGCTGAGCAGGAACACTTTGAATCGTTGACGCAAGCGCATAAGCATTTCAAACCGATGTTGCGGCATCCCGATAAAGATGGCGTTCCAGGCGGCGGTTACTTGTTTGGGGGTCAACAATGTTTCTGAAGCGTGGCAAAGTTTTTCTACAAACTCGGCTGTGTTGATCCCACCAGTTTCATATAGTTCAAAAACCCGGTCACGACCTAGATTTTCTTTAGCCGCATCAAAACGATCTCCAAGGAGAAGCGCCATTTCTCGCTCAAAAGCACTCAAATTCAGGTCAAAAAGAACGTTGCCAAAATCGAAAAGGATATTGCGAATCATGGACTAGTGTGGTCAATGTGATCAATATTTGCTGTTTACCATTATTAATACAACAAAAAAACCCCACCTTTTTCAAGATGAGGCTCTGTGGAGGATAACGGATTCGAACCGATGACCTCTTGCATGCCATGCAAGCGCTCTACCAGCTGAGCTAATCCCCCTTGC
>JBJXGO010000091.1:0-36019 GCA_046160345.1 Saprospiraceae bacterium | reverse complement strand
GACGATGTCCTTCTAATTTCAAGATTAAGGAAGACTTTTGTGGGTTCAGAACTGCACGATATTGAGTTCCATTTTCTCCAACTTCAATACTTAGATCAATGGGTAAATTGAGTTCTTTCTGAAAAACCGCCTGCTTAAACCCGCCCAAATTCAGCCCACCATAAACGAAAAAATTGTCCAAAGATTGATTGGGGTTATTCACCAAATTCTTCAAGGTCAGTAGACTATAAATAAAGCTCGATTTTCCACAGTTATTCGCGCCAGTAATGACTGTGAACTTCCCTAGCGGGACATCCGCTTTTTTAATGCTGCGGAAATTTTCGATGTGCAATTGTTTAATCATGTGTGCAAAAGTACGCTGATGTAATGATTTTTGTGCAAATCCTTTTATTCTGTAAAGCATCTGGTTAGGCTTACTTTTGGGCTTCGAAATTTTCTCTACCTATGCGCATCGGCCTCTTCTTCGGCTCATTCAACCCAGTCCATATCGGGCACCTAATAATTGCCAATTTTATGGCGACCCAGACCGACCTGGAGCGGGTTTGGTTTGTGGTTAGCCCACAAAACCCGCTAAAGCCCAAGAAAACACTGGCTCGCGACCACGACCGCCTGCACCTCGTACGCCTCGGCATTGGCGACAACCCGCTGCTCCGAGCCTCTGATGTGGAATTCAAATTGCCTGTACCCTCCTATACCATCGATACACTTACCTATTTGAAGGAAAAATACCCCGAACACCAATTTGTGCTCATTATGGGCGCGGATAATCTGGGCTCCATTTATCTTTGGAAAAATTACGAGCAAATACTAGCCGGCTACGACATCTATGTTTACAAACGTCCGGCCTACGAACTTGGCGAATTCGCCACACATCCTCGTGTGCGTATCCTCGATGCGCCACCGCTCGATATTTCAGCAACCTATATTCGCGAATGCATCAAATCGGGAAAATCGGTGCGTTACCTTGTTCCAGAAGCCGTGTGGGAATACCTTGAATCAGGCACGATTTACCGCTAAAAAATTGCACCTTGGATATTCGGGTTTTAATGTCCAACGTACAACAAAGAATGTCCAATGTCCAAGTGCCAAGAGGCAACCCATTCACCAAACCCTGCACCATTCCCGCATCCCCAAGCCAATTAACCAGAAACCTTTTTTTGTATGCGCCTATTTTTTGTACTTATTTTCCTGGGTTCTATTCTTGGGACAAACACAGCCCAAACCGACACCATTTTCCCACCGCTTTCCATCGGCGAGTGGCAGCAACACCTTCCCTGGCAACGTTCCAAATACGTTACTCAAAGCAACGAAAAGGTTTATTATGCAACAGAGTGGGCGGTGGTGGAAATTGACAAAGTTGATCGCTCTTCCCGGTTCATTACAAAGGTGGAAGGACTTAGCGATGTGGGCATGAACCTTTTGCACTACAATGCTGCCGCTAAAGTGCTGCTGCTTGCGTATTCAAATAGCAACCTTGACCTTTTTTACCCGGAGGGTCGCAGGGTGGTCAATTTGCCAATTATTCAAAAAAACGCCAATATTGTAGGCGACAAACAGATATACAATGTCTTTTTTGATGGAAAAATTGCTTATTTTGCGTGTGGTTTTGGGGTGTTGAAGTTTGATCTGGAAGATGCAGAAGCTGAATACACGGTGTTTACGGGTATTCCGGTTCGGTCTTTTGCAATTTACAATGGTTTTCTGTGGGCAGGTACTGAAGATGGCCTTTATAGGCTTCCTGAAAACGACGTAAACCCGGCAGATTTCAGTCGTTGGGAAGAGGTGAATGAATCTGCGGGCTTCCCGGGTAATATTTCATACAATACAATGTGTTTGTGGGACAACAAACTTTGGCTTGGAGCAGCTAAAAAATTGCTTCGATTTGATGGTGCCAGTGTTAGCGAAATTGCCAGTCACCCACTCCGTTCGGTTAAGTACTTAACTTCAGAAGGCCCTGGAATGATGATCGGCTGGGGAGAGGAAAACAATTTTGGCTATGGTGTGGTAGAATATGCAGAAACTAATGGCGCCCGCAATGAAATCCACTGGACTTGTAATGCAGCATTCCCACTCTATGGCATTGAAGACGGTTCGAAAAAATTTTGGTTTGCTGACCTGGCTGACCAGTTTCGCTATTTTGACCTCAACACAAACATTTGCGATAAATTTTCTTTTAATTCGCCTTATACCCATCGGAGCGCTCAAATCGAGTTTGGCAATGAGGGTACCACCTATGTTGCAACACCCGGCCCTAAAACGGATCTTAGCATAGTAGGTTATCGTGACGGAGTGTTCAGTTACAAAAATGGCCATTGGAATCGATGGTCAGAAACAACTACTCCCGGTATTGTTGATTCGGAGGAAAGCTATAAGGATCTATGGAGAGTGGCCACACACCCTGAGGAAGACAAAGTGTTTGTAGGGAGCTGGGTTGGCGGGTTGCTTCAATTTTCTAATGGAGCGTATGAGAAAAAATATACTAAAAACAATTCGATCCTTCAAGCCGCGGGAAATTCTGGCGAAAATAGAACGGCCATAGGTGGTCTCGCCTACGATGAAGATAATAACCTCTGGATCAGCAATTATGGCGCAAACGCCCCTATTGCAGTGTTGAAGCCCGACGGCTCGATGGTCAATTTTAACGCCTCACCTGCCAACAACCTGCTTCAGGTCGTCATTGACCAAAATGGCTATAAATGGTTTGTAATTGCCTTTAATGCCGGCTTAATGGTCTATGATTCAGGAAATGACCTTGACAGCCCGGCAGACGACCGTTATCGCATTATAACTACCGCCAATAGCGTACTTACTTCCAACTTTATCAATTGCATCACAGTTGACCTGGATGGAGATGTATGGGTGGGCACTCAACAGGGTGCGGTGAGTTTTGAATGCGGCTCCAATGTCTTTGATGAATCGTGCAAAGGTCGCCGCCGCATCGTAAATGTGGATGGTTTCAATGGATATTTGCTTGAAACCGAGGATGTTAAAACAATTGCAGTGGATGGTGCGAACCAAAAATGGTTTGGGACCACCAACGGTGTATTTGTACAATCGCCCGATGCGCTCACCCAGGTTGAACGTTTTACCAATACAAACAGTCCGCTTTTCGACAATGCGATAACCGATATTTCTGTAAATCCTGTGACCGGGGAGGCTTGGATTGGCACTGAAAAAGGGTTAATTTCAGTCCGTTCTGGTGCAACCGAAGGTGGTCGTGTTAACCGGCCAACTGCTTATGCCTATCCCAACCCCGTACAACCAGGATATGACGGCCCGATTGCGGTTTACGGTCTTGCCCGTGATGCCAACGTGAAAATTACCGATGCTGCCGGACACCTTGTTTTTGAAGGCAAGGCGCTTGGCGGACAAGCCGTTTGGAACGGGCGGGATTATCTGGGAAGAAAGGTATCTTCAGGGGTTTACCTGATTTTTGCAACCAGCGAATCCAATTTTGACCAGCCAGACGCTATTGTTACAAAAGTAGTGATATTGAATTAGGGCGTGTCTGAAAAATGCTGCGTGCTTAAAGTGCATTTTTTACAGCTATGGCTTGTGCACGAAAGCTCACGCCTTCGGAAGATTCAATATAGGCTTCCAGATTTTGACGGGCGCAATCCTTATCCCCGTAGCCGGCACATGCCAGACCGAGGTAATAAAGGGCAGGAACCTTCCACGCTCCCTGGGCTTGTACCAAAGGGCTGAGTACTGCGATGGCCTCGGAATATTGCTTGTCTTTAACCAAAGAGACCCCCCAATAAAAACGGTAGTCCATTCGCTCCCGGTTATTTGCTGCGATAATCTGAAGGGATTTGGAAGCTTCGCCATATTTTTTGTTGTCGTAAAACTCAAAAGCTTGGATAACATTTTCTGGAACCTGCTCGGATTCATCTCCTAAACTCTTGAATTTCATTTTATTAGGATATTCCTTTGAGTTGTCAGCCACTACAGATTGCAAGCTTGGCGGCATTATGAAAAGGTAAGCAACAAGGAGCAATGCAAGTGCGGCAGCAGCGGCATAGAAATAGCGATGGTTTATGAAGACTTTCATCGCAGCGCCGGAACTGTTATTTTGAGCGGCTGCCCGCCAGGTCATGTTTTGGATGTTGTCGGCAAATGAGCGGGACTGGACGGCGGTGGCCACGCGCTGTTGAAAAGCAAGCTCTGTAGCCAGGGCGGGGTCTGCCGAAACCAGCTGTTTCAGTTCGGTTGCTTCAGCCTCCGTAAGTGTGTTGGCGAAGTAGGATTCGAGTAGATGTTCGGCTCGGTTTTCCATTATAAATGAGCGAATGCGTGTTTAATGAATGAACGGGTGTCTTACGTTTTTTCATTAGATGTTCTGTTGAATTTTTGTTTCTCCTTTCCTTAATTTGTCAAGGCATCTTTTTCTAAGTTGGCGAACAACCTCGGGGCTTGCATAGCCGAGCACCTCGGCGATTTCCTGGCTGTTGAGGCCTTCCCGGTAGGTCAAAACGAGCAGGCTTTGGCAGGGTTCTCCAAGTGCCGCTACTTTGGCCCATAGTTGTGCATCTTCTTGTTCTGCAATAATTTGCGCTTCTGCACCCAGATCAGTTTCTTTGGTAATCGGGAACCCCTCGTCGCCTGGCAAGCCAACCCTGCCTTGTTTTCGTCGAAAGGCTTGGATCAGGTTTTTGCCTATGCCGAAAAGGTAGGTGCAAAGCGTGCCGACCAATTCGGTGAGCCTTCCCGATTCGAGGTTGAGCACTATGATGATGACCGCATTTTGAAAAATATCGGCCAGATCATGACTGCTTGTACGAGTGTTTTCCTTGCCCCAACCGATGAATTTCGGGCGACACTTCTTGTAAAGCTCAGCCGAAACACCATTGGGGTTTTTGCGGAAATCGTTTAGTTCGTTTTGTTTGCCGTTCATACTAGTGGGCGCAAATGTAGAACGGTGGGTCTGCTGCTTAATGGCATAGACTGAAAAAATGTGAACAATTGAGCATTATTTTTTTTTGGAGGCCTCTGTCAGATATTTTTTCCACCTAAGTTTAGATCACGCCTTTATCCGCCAATTTTAAGCCCCTTTTCCACCCGGGCCCAATCAAATGCAGGGCTTATGTCCCATTTTCCGGTAGCGCGGAAATTGACATGAGAACAAATTCCTTTAAAATTGGCTGCCTCTGCGGCTGAGCTAAAAGTTTCAAATCGTTTAGCTGGCGAAAGCAGGGTGCGCGGGATATTGTATCGCGCTGAGAGAAAACGAAGGAGTAGAATAAGCGAGGTATATTGTGCATTGGTGAACTTGGCATAGTAAAGCTCACCCCTGAAGGGGGCCGTTAATTTGTGATAAAAGGCCGTTTCAGCTTCCGTGCAATACACATCGGTGGTGCTGTATATGGTGTGCAAAATCCCTCCCGCCTTTTTTTTTAAAAAGCCGATGTTCGACATTTCAATTCCGATACTGCGCTGACTCATTTGAGCATTCCCTCCAACCGCAGTTTCGCCAAGATGATAGGACCAGTATTTTGATTTCCACAAATTGTAAATATGGCCTGAACGAGCGATCACAAAGGGCACCGAAACTTCTACAGTTTGCCGACTCAATTGAGCTATATCTCCTTTCAAATAGCCTGCTGTATGGTGCAAGACGATGCGCTCTTTGGGAAATTCTTGTTCATAATAATAACTTTTGTCGTTCACTTCCTTGGGGCAATCAACAAAGGTGATCTTGCCGCCAGCACTGTCAGGAATATTTACAGTCTCATCCGTCAGGATAAATTTGGTCCCACTGGAATCAATGCCCGATTGGCGGAACGAGGCTTCGTGCTGGGGGATACTGGTTGCTTTCATAAATAGAAGATGATTAGTGATTTATGAGAATTGATCAGGGTTTATGAGCGTTGATAAACTAATATCAACCTTCATAAACCCTGATCAACCCTTATAAACCTGATTAATTAAAACCTCGCAACAATCCCGCCAATGAAATTCATGCCGACGGTAGGATAACGGTACCAGCGTTCGCGCTTGTTGTTCAGCACATTGTTGATGTCCAGGAATGCGCCAATATTTTTGGTAAAATAATAAGAGCCTCCCAGACTGAGATCAAATAAAGTTTTGCTTTTTTCGCGAACACCTGCCTCATTAAGGTATGAAATTCTGTCTGCGGTATGCACTGAGGCTTTGAGGCTCCCCTTTCCTTCTAATAGGCTGTAGATCGCACTAAAATTGCCTTCGACCTCTGGAAGGCCCCAAACACCCTGTTCATCAGCGGCGGTGCCGGTAGTTTCCGAGTCGAAGACATTCTGGCTGAAGGTGCCTGTTATGGTCAGGTTTTTTATCGGCGACAATTTGACGGTGCCCTGCACATTGAAAATTTTGACGGTGTCATAAATAATCTGAAAGCGTGTGATCCCTTCAGTAGTAAATAGCGTTTGGTGCAGCGCAAGGTCTGAGGCCTTGGAATAGCCTACCTGACCATTGTATTCAAGCCAGCCAAAATTGCCTTTTACGCCGCCATAGTAATTGTTCCACGTAGTGTTGCGCAGTTTTGTACCCCGGATCTCTATAAATGGGTTGTATTCAGCCAGGCTTCTGTAGGTGTTTTTGCGAAGGTCGCCGGTGATGCCGGCAAATGCTTGAACGCCGTCGCCCCATACCCGTAAAGTCAATTCGGCATCAGGGAAAATGCTGAATTTGTCGCGGTTGTTTACGAAGTTGCCACCGATCTTGAATTGCAAAATGTCAAAGTGCAAGGTAAAAGAAGGTTGCAGGTATATATTGTTCAATTTCTGCGACACTGTATCGGTGAAATTTGTCAGGTCGGGCCGGATATTCACCCGAAGCGCATGTTTTTCATTGAACCATTTGGTTGCCGAAAGCCCCAATTCAAAATGGTTCTCCTTGTTGGAATAAAAATCGGTGAGCAGATAAAACTTTGGTGTAACTGCAAAATTCAAGTCCGATTCGCTGCGCTGGCTGTTGTATAAGCGTGCGCCCAGGTCCAGAATTTTGTAGTCTTGCCGGGTCCGACCAGATGAAAACTCCAAAGAATCATGGTCGTAGCCATAGAAATGCACGCGGTCGTAGGTATATCCCAGGTTGATTTGGGCGGCGAGATTGCTCGGAAGGAATATATTGGTGCTAAGCAAGCCGTTTGTTTTTCTAAACATCTGGTTTTCAATAGCTTTGTCAGCACTAAGCTGGTGGTGTTTGAGCCACAGCTTCCCGTCAAATTTTTCGTCGGATTTGAAAAAATAACCTCCTTCACCATAAATAGTGGTGGGCACGCCTCCTCCTAGTTTGACAAAACCGTTGTAAGCCTCCTCTTTTGGGGCAGATTTCAGGCCAAGTGGTCGCAGTTTAGGCGGGTCGTATTTGATATTGGAAGGGTGGGGCGGCACCGTATATTTTTGCTTTTGAGTATTGGTATCCAATGCAGGCAAAGTAGGAGGAATGTTAATTTTGTTGGCCTCCAACAATTGTGCATCAAAGGATTTGACAACCGTTACATTGTCACCTTCGAGATCTTTTTGGGCAAATGCCAATTGTGCGGACAAAAGCACCGCAATGGCAACGAGGAAATATTTTGAATTGAAATGCATTTTTCGTAGAGTGATTTTTTTAAACAGTTGGTTCCTGTTCTAAAAACAACAAGGACACAGGAACGACAAAGTTTTGATTGTCAAAAGTGAATAAACCTTCTCTAATTTAACTCCTGAAGGTTTTGAAATCGAACCTGTTAGTTCCCTTCGTCCAGATCCAGCAAGGTTTTGTTGCCTCGTTCAATTGGCCTGTTTAGGTTCGATCTGTTGCCACTCAATCGATCATATTTTTGCCGGGCGGTTTGCAATATTTCATTGTCCTGGCCGGTATAGTTTTCTATTACACTTTCGAGCGCCGCCTGTGCCGAAATTTTGTCGCCCTGGTCGGCATATACATCGGAGAGCAAAATAAGATTGCGGGCGATCCAGTCGTCATATCCAGCACTGGCTTTGTTGGCCTCTGTTATCATTTCTTCGGCATCCCCGTATTTGCGCTGTCGGTAAAGGATTTGACAGATATAATGGTACGCTTCCGCCATGAGTTCGCTCGTGCTGTTTTCAGTTACAGATTGTAAAGCGGGATAAGCACGGGTGTAGTCACCCTTATCGTAGGCCATTTTGCCTGAATAGAAATTGGCAATGGCAAGTTGCTCCTGGTTTGCGATTTGGGACTGGTTGATCTTATTGGCGTATTCTGCCACTGCTGAGGAATTGTTCGTTCTATAGGCCGCTTGTAAAGCCACCAATTGCGCATCAAAACGAGAGTTCTCGGTCACTGCGGCATCCTCCCATTTTCTCGCATAATCGAATGCCAGACCATAATCCTTCGTGGTATTCAGGGAGATAAGCGATGCTTTTTCGGCGGCTTTTGGATAATGTTTGCTGGTGCCTTTCAGGGTTACAGTACCGTAATCTTTCAGGGCTTTCTCATATTGTTTAAGCCCTGAATAGCTTTCTCCGCGCATATAATAAGCAGCCAACACATTGCTGCCCGTAGGATACTTGCCGAGGTAACTGGTAAAAAGTTCGGCGGCTTTTTCATAGCGGCCCTGGTTGAATTGATATTCCGCTGATTCAAAAGCAGTGGCTTCGCCGCTTGAAGACTGCCCGGGTTTCATTCCGCCACAATTCGGTACGGTTTCTACAAAACGGTTGTAACCTTCGGGGTCACCCAGGTCTTTTACGTAAATTTCACGAAGCGCGTCCAGCGCCTGTTTGCACTCTTCTGGTTCAGGGTTGCCAGGAAATACTTGTTTGTAATAATCAATTGCGACCCTGCTGCTGCCCTGGTTTACAGAAATGAGGCCAAGTTTGAGCAATGCAGCATTGACGAGGGTGCTTTTGCCCCGGAAATCAGACACGATACGACGAAAGGGTGTAATGGCCCGATCATATCGCTCCATTTCAAAATAAGTATCGCCCAATTGAAACAGTGCCTCGTCGGTGTAGCGGCTATTGGGATAGTCTTCCACCAGATTTTCGAGTTCCAGTATCTTATCCTGTTTGTTGCCCTGCAATCCACGTATTACTGCCTTTTGAAAAAGGGCATACTCAAAACCCTCATATTTTTTCCTCACTGCTTCATCGTACATCTGCAGCGCGTCCGGGTACTGGCGGCTTTTGAAATAGCAGTCGCCGGCGCGGAGCACGGCATCGCCGAGCACTGCAGACCGTATCTGTTGATTTTTTGGGCCGCTCTTTTTAAATCCGTCCACTGCCGCCCGGAAATTGACATTGGCAGCCTTGTAATCTTCAAGTTTCAAATTGTTGTATCCCTGGATGTAATTGCACATATTGAGATTGCTCTCCTCTGGCAATTCGGCAGCGTATGGTTTTGCGGCAGTAAAAAACGCACTCATGTGTTGTTTGCTGACGGGGTATTCCTCCGAATCGTGGGCAATGCTGCCTAACCAAAACGTGCATAACAAGGCCGTCTTTTTATTGATCGGATATTCCAGCGATTTGTTGAAATATCGGCGTGCTTCGTCTTTTTGTTTGTTTTGGTACAATTGCAGGCCTCGGAGGTAGGTTACCTGTTGATAGGTTTCGTTCAAACGTGGGGTACGGTTTTTTACCCCTTCAAGCGTTGAAACGGCGCGGTCGTAATCGCGTGTGTTCAAAAAAACCTCGCTCATAAGTGTCTGAGCGTCATCGTAATATTTTGATTTTGGACTTATTTGTTGCAATGCTATAATTGCCTCCCGGTCGTATTTGAGTTCATAACTCAATTTGGCGTAGTTGATCAGCGCATCTTCCTTAACTGACTTGTCAAAATTCATGCTGGCTGCCTGGCCAAAAGCATTGCGCGCATTGAATTTGCTGTTTTTGCTGTTCACTCGAAGGTAGCAGTCGCCCAGGTGGTATAAGCCGTTCTGGCCAAGTATACTGTCTTGTTTAGAAAGTTCTTCAAAATTCTGAATGGCCGGTTTGTAAAGGCCATTTTGGTACTGCGTGTAGCCAAGTTGGTAGAAATCGGCAGGGCGAAGCGGAGCACCGTTTTTTGCAGCAAACTCAAGAAATGGCAGCGCACTTTCGTAATCGCCCAATTCGAAGTGTGCCTGACCGACCAGTTGGTTGATCTCTGCCTGGTCCTTCACACTTGCGTCTTTGGCTCGCGGGGTTCCGTATGAAATTACTTTTTCATAGTTTTTTTGTGCGGAGTAAATCTGAGTCAGGTAATAGGGTATGCTGGCCTTGTATTTTGCCGACGATTCGCAGCGGGCGAAAGCCTTGGCGGCCTCATCGTATCGGCCTTCAAAAAAAGAGCAGCAGCCATAGTAGTAGTTGGCAGGTTCGTACCATTGGCTGCGCGCGTTGTCTTTCAACGGCATGAAAGATGTTTTTGCAAGCCCAAATTTTTTGGTAACGAAGTAGGCATAACCTTGCTTGAATCGAATCTCTTCTCGGGCGGCACCGGATCCGGAAGGGGCCATGTCGTAGTACGTGATGGCTTTATCGTACTGTTTTTGATTGAAGTAGTAGTCGCCGATCTCAAGGGCAGCCTGGCTGGCTACTGCCGAGGGAGAATTCTCGCGTAAAAAATCTAGCACGAGTTTTTCTGCTTCAGGCTGGCCAATGCGCACGGCACATTTGGCGTGGTAGAGTTCTGCATCGGTCTTGATGGCCTTCCACTCTGGCTCGTTGGCGGGGCGGAGGAGGTCCATGGCAATGCGGAATTCTTTTTGCGCAAGTCCGTAAATGTTTTGATTGAAAAAGTCAACGCCGCGTTTGTAGGCGAGGTTTGCTTCATTGAACACCGCAGTTTCTTGTGCAGAAAGCGCAAAGGCGGAGAGCAAGAAGAGGAGAGCAGGAATGCTTTTCCGAAGGATCATGATGGATGGTGTGTGGTTTTGGATTCGTTGTCTGATTTCCCAAACGATTTGTTACAAAGTTGCTCGTCGCTATGGTTGATTTTTTGGGAAATTTTAACAAGGTGTAAGGTCGGGAAGAATTAAACATTAGAAAGTCACTTGGACGATAAAACGTTGAAACTCCCGGCGAAAATATAGATAGATTGGAAAAGGACCGAAAAAGAGTGCGAAACCACGGAAAGAAGTCGGTTTAGTAGCTTGATTTTAAGTACGCTACCCATAGGATTGAAAGATTTCCCCAATTCATTCGGCATCTGGATGTGTTGAAATTCCACAAAATTTAAAGAGATTTATTTGGTTTTTTAGGGTTTTGGCGGGCCTAGCGTAAGCTGGCCCGCTTTTTTATACTTTTGTTTTCGGAAACCCATCTTCCAATAAAACAATGCAATGATTTTAGAACAGATGCAATTAGGCGCCGAGGTAAGGGATGATGATTTTAACGCCATTTACCCCTCAAAATTCAGAAAAATAGCCAGATTTCATTTCACGCCTGTGGAGGTGGCAAAGGTTGCCGCTGCGTATTTGGTGGACAAGCCGGGAACCAGGGTGCTGGATGTTGGGTCTGGTGCCGGTAAATTTTGCATGGTTGGGGCAGCTTGTACGGAAGGCCATTTTACAGGGGTTGAACAGCGAAAAAACCTGCATCGATTGGCCATTAATGTTTCAACAAAATTAGGCGTTGAACGGGTTGATTTCATTCATTCTAATATCCTCGGGATTGACTTTGGCGCATATGATGCGATTTATTATTTCAATTCATTTTTTGAAAATATAGCCCCATTAAGCGCTATTGACCAGGCACTTGCCCTGGACAAATCATTGTACACCCAATATACCCAATATATGCACGAACAATTGGATAAAATGTCTTCGGGCACTCGATTGGTTACCTATTTCAGTTTTTTGGATGAGATACCTGACAGTTATAAGATCAAAGCAGCAAATTTTGATTTGAAACTGAAATGCTGGGAGAAGGCGGCTTGATGTCGACTGTCTTGTGTAAAAAAACCGCCCTCCTGACATGGGTCAAGAGGGCGGTACATGTGAACTGTACATTGGGCCTTACCTACATAGATTTAAAGGCACATTGATCCATTTCAGGTGCGAACGTCGGAAGAACTTCAAGCCCTTCCGACGTCACCCGGATTTTTGGGTTCGTCGCTTATTTGCCAATACATCAATATGGTATGTGATACCAGGCCCAGTCCTAAAATGCCCAGCAATCCGAATAGGAGATAGCAGTGGCCAGCGCTGGGTGCCGACTGATTGCCCGCAAAAAGTTGGCAGTTGCCCAGGCAAACAAAAAGAAGCGTTATGCTTGTGTATTTCATGATGTGGAATTGTTTGATAACCAATGATTTTGATGATTCAAAGGTCAAGGACAATTCCAGAGGCTTCTACCACATGATGATGTGGGGATGGGCGAACGTCGGAAGGGCTTCAAGTCCTTCAGACCTTACTCTTCCGACGTTACTTATCTCTAAATGTAATCCTGTAATTCGCTTTTGAGCATTGGTAGGTGCTTTCTCCATCGTTGAACTGCCAGCTGTAGGCGTCAGGGGCCTGCGACTTGAACACCGAATCGTAACGCATGCCATTGGATGCCCGCGGCCAATCTTCAACACGACATTTGCCGCCCACTTCTTTGGGATCATTGTTGAAAGGGGAGCAGCCAAATTTGCATTTCGGATCGGTACACCCACAGTCGGGGCCGCACGCACAGGAGCAGCACACAAGGTTTTTATCATAGCCGCCCAAAATGTTATTAAATTTTTTCAATTGCTCGGTGTTATTGACTGCAGCACAAACACTTAGGCAACCGATGGTTTGGCCGCTGGAATTCTGGAGCAATAATTCTGGTGGACATTTGGTGTAATCCATCACAGGACAATTGGGACTGCCGCAATTGAATTTACCGAGATTATCATTGTTGACCTTTTGGACATTTCCGAAAGGCTCAATGCTTAGGCCTATGTTGTATCCATCCACCAAGCTGATGTCATAAAAATCCAGGCCGTTTGCATCGTTGAGAGTCAATTCGGCCAGGGTAGCAGGCGCTTGCCCGCTAATTCCGTCACAGTTAATGCCTTTGCCGACACAGTCGCCGGTTTCGCAAACGAGTACGCCGGAGCCATTCAGTTTACAGCCTGTCCGGGCCCAAAATCGCCCGGAAATAAGGTTGTCAGCTACTAAAATATCCTTCGTGGCACCTGCTGCCAGTTCAAAACCGCCGTTTACAGGTAAGGGTGTTCCTAGGGCACCAATCCAGATAGTCTGGCTGCAATTGTTGACAAATTGAATGGTTCGTGTGGAAGCATTGGCAGGGGCGCTGGGCTCCACACGGGGACTCGAACGGGGCTGGGGCTTTTGAACCGACTTGCCTGGGCTGCAACATGATATTAGCATTGAGCCTCCGAGAAAGGCAATCGTAATGGCATGAACCAAGATTAGTTGTATCCGTTTCATTGAATTTATTTGAAAAATAAAGTGAATTAATGTCTGTTTTAAAGTCTGTCAAGAATAATGCGTATATCCCTCTTCACAAGGGTAGCAGCCTCATTGGTTTTTTTCAGCAATTTTCTCTTGCATTTTCCTTTAAAATAATTCTTGTCACCCGATTTCAAATACTGATCCAGGTCGGTGTAATCATCAATTGTAAGCATATTATAAGGTTGCGATGCGCCCACGGGGAAATCCAATGTTAATAGAAACCACAGCCGCATATTGTCGTCATCTATACGGGCTTGGTGTATGGGTAACCAAATTTCTCTTTCCATTTTGACCGCATCTTGAAGGGTCTTTCCTTTCGGCTCTTTAAAGTAATTGTAAACAGCCAGAATAATAGGGGAAGTGTCAGGGTGGGTAGTCTTACTGGGGGATATCACAGTATCGATGGGCCACGCTTCCAATTTGACAAATGTTCTGATACTGTCTGCCTTGAGCACTAGATCAATTTCGTCAGGGGCTAAATTTGACTGCCAATTATCAGGCAAGTAGGGTTGTTTCAGGTTCAGGTATTTTGCAAGGGAATCTTTCCCGGTCAATACACGAAGTGTAACATAATCGTATTCATTTTTTGGTCCTATTGAAGTTACCATTTTAGATAGCGACCAAACCTGACTCGGTGGGGGCCCGGGAAGGGCTTGGTTGATCAATATTTTTTTCCAGACTTGGGCTAATTTCAAAAATTTGCCATTCATGCCAGGGGCTACCTTATGATAGCTATAGACCAGGTATTGTGTGACATCTTTGGTTTGGGCAGAGGCAGGGATTGCTTGGAGGCAAAACAGGGCCATCAACAGGAGTAGATTTTTCATTGCCTGAAAATTTAAAAAGTTAGGTTAGTGTGAAAGAGACTGATTTGTATCTAATTTTCAATAGCACAAAAGTCAAGCGGAATTTAGAGGGCTTTTACCACATGATGATGTGGGCGTACGTGGGGTTGTGTAAAAAGTCTAGATTTAAATTTTTCACAGAACTATATTTTGATTCTCATAAAATCCTATAATGTTTTCAAAATATTATAGGATTCAATTGACTGAAACGCAAAACATTATTTCTCGCAGAAATCCACGAATGACCTTTTGACACAACCCCACGTTACAAAAAACTACTCCCAACCCAAGCGGTCAATAATGATTCGCACATCTCCTTTCACAAGTGAGGAAGCTTCGCGGGTCTGTTTCATCATAGCATCTGCATCTTTTCCGGGGTGCACTTTCTTGAAATAAGCATCCGTCCAGGGAGCCAAATATGCCTTCATGTCGGCATATACGTCAACGGTTGCCAGGTCATAAGGCTGGTTCGAACCAAATGGCATTTCCATTCCCATCAATAGCCTTGTTCTAAATTTTGGAGAGAAACCAACTTAAAAGGGAAAATTTGGGGTATTTTTGCAACCAGAATAAAACCTCCTCATAAAACTTTGATGAACATGGCAAAAGACCTTTATCATAACAATGTCAGAGTGGCCTTGCAGAAAGACGGCTGGTCAATTACTCACGATCCCTATCCAGTCAATATAGAAGAAGTCGGCTACGAGATTGACTTTGGGGCCGAACCTTTAATTGCTGCTGAAAAAGATGAATTGTTGATTGCCGTTGAGGTGAAAAGCTTTGTCGGACCTTCGACCGTCAACGAATTTCATAAGGCCATTGGGCAGTTCAATGATTACAGCGTTGCTTTGGAAATCCAAGACCCTAATCGAGTGCTTTTCCTAGCTATCCCGGAGGATATTTAGCTTCGTTTTTTTTAAAAACAGATCATTCAACGTTCATTAGAGCGGGTTGGGGCAAAAATATTGGTTTACAACCCTCACTCAAATACTGTTGTGCAATGGATAAAATAAAAAAATACCAGGATACAATTATTAAATTTTTGCATTTTTATAATTCGGAATCTGGCGGCAACCGACTCGATGCTCCTGTAAAGCGACGTATCCTTATTGACCGCGAAAACAACAGTTTCCAACTCCTTTCAATCGGTTGGAATGGTATCCATTACATTTTCAGCCCTATGTTTCATTTCGATATTATCGACGGAAAAGTCTGGATGCAGTGCAACAACACCGAATGGGAAGCAGTGGATTTTCTTATGGAACACGGCGTGGAGCGGCAGGATATTGTACTTGGGTTTGTGTCGCCGGAGGCTAGGGCGTTTTCGGGATTTGCGGATGCATGAGATGGTCCGAGGCTTCTTCTATCTCTTACCCCCCCAATCTTTTTCGCGTTTGAATAGTATTAATTGCTCTTGCAGAAATTCTCAAAAAGCCGCTCAGCCCAGCCCTCCCATGTGCAACACCACACAAAATCCGCCCTCTCCCGTAATCTCCAATTTCCCCCCAATCTTCCCCGCCCGCATCTGCATATTGGAAGTGCCCAACCCCGTGGTTTTGTAGCCTTTATCCTCCACCTTTCCGTTGTCGCAAATGCGCATTTCGAAGCCAGTTCCCTTTTTTTTGAGGCTGACGGTCACCATATCGCCATTGGTATGTTTGGCCGCATTGGTGATGGCTTCCTTGTAGATCAGGTAAATGTTCTGGCGGATATTGGTGGGTAGATTTTGTTTTAGAGAGAGATGATCTGTTTGGATGTCAAATCGAATATCGCGGGGCGTGAGCGTTTCTTCCGCGTGTTCGCGCATGCGATCGAGCAGATTTTCAAGCTTGTCCTTGCGGGCGTCAATGGCCCAAACGGTGTCGCGCATGTGGGCCATGGCGTTGCGGCTGATCTCGCTGATACGCTTAAGTTTGCTTTTGTCCTTTTCCGGAGCGGTGAGTTCAAGCGCCTCGGATTGCATGGCGAGACCCGCGAGCAAAGTGCCCACGTCGTCGTGCAGGTCGCTGGATATCTCGACGCGCATACGCTCGATCTTGAGGGCTTGTTGGAGGCGGTACCAAAACCAGCCATAAATTATTCCGCCAAGGCTAAGCGTACAGAGGAGGTAAAACCACCAGGTTTTGTAAAAAGGAGGATGGATAGTCAGGCTTACGCGGCGCGGCTCAGGAGAAAGCACACCATCGGAATTTATTGCCCATACTTCAAAAGTATAGGTGCCAGGCGGAAGGTTCGCGTAGCGCACCAACCCGATCGCGCCATTTGAAACAGTATCCTTTTCAATGCCCTTCATTCGATAATAGTATTGATTCGTGCCGGGTGCACTAAAATCTAAGGCAGCAAACTGAAAGGAGAGGGTGTTTTGCGTATAATTCAAATCCAAATGTTCCAACTCGCTTAAGTCCATACTGATATGGAAGGCCGTATCATTGATCAATAGTTTTGTAAGCTGCACTTTAGGGCGCGACTCAAGCAGTTTGACTTCAGCTGGTCGGCAAATATTGACCCCGTTTTTTCCGCCTAACCAAAATTCACCCGTTTCTGTAACTCGCATCACCGAATTGGAGCTGAATTGGTTGGACAGCAACCCATCTGCAATGCCAAAACGATGGAAGGTTTTTTGAAAGGGGTTAAAACGGACCAAGCCATTGTTGCCGGTTAACCATAAATTTCCTTCCTTATCCTGGAGGATATTGTAAAACGGTTCGCTGGGACATCCCTCCGCTTTTTCCATCAGCAAGACACCCTTTGAAGTACTTGGGTTAATGCGAAACAAGCCTTTTGAGGTAGCTGCCCATACTTGGCTGTCCGCTGTTTCTGCAAAAACATTAAATGAGGCAATGCCTTTGATCTCTGAAATTATAGTAGGGTTTCTATTGTTCCAATCCAGTACCACGATCCGAAACTGGTTGTCGGCTAAAAACAGCTGTCCTTTTCTGTTTTGAAAAATAGCGGTGACCTGTTGGAGGCCCAACGATCTAAAGGCCGGAATAGACTGTAAATTAACTTTCTTTCCGCTTGTTTGTATCCGAAAAATAGAATCCCCCTGTGCAATAAGTTGGGTGCCATCTGCCAAAAGGCAATAGGCTTTTAAGAGATCGGAAGCAGTACTGGGCACACCAAAAGCGTTTTCCTCCCTAAACTCAAACACCCCGCTTATTTCATTCCAGTAAAACATGTAGGTATCTGAAATTCCCCATAAACCCAAAGCCCGGTCTTGCCAAAAAGTTGAGATTGGGAAAAGGGAAAATTTGACTTTAGGCTGCACCTTGTTCCTCAATTCGTTGGTATGCAGAACCAAGCGACCGTTATGGTCGAAAATATAGGCCCCTGAATCCTGGGTGCTGCACCAAATTCGCTGAAGATTGTCCTCAAACATGGAAACGATCGGGCGGCCAACGGTCTCCGAGATCACCGAAAATTTGTTTTTGAACAGGTGGGCAAAGGATATGGCGTTGCCCGGGATAGAAAGCCAAAGGTTATCCGATGGGTCGCGATGAAGCGAGGTTATCTCACCTGCGCGAAGCGATCCTTTCAATTGATTATGGTGGCGAAATTGTTGGTTGAAACGTTTTTTCTGCTTGTCGAACACCAATAATCCTTCCGAACAGCCAACAAACAACCGTGTTGCATCGTATGCAACCATATCGTAGGTCCAGCCGAATTCCCGACTAACATTGCCTCCACGTTCCAGGATGGAAATAGCCTTGTCCGTCCGAATATTATATTGACCAAGCCCGTCATACAGAGCCGCCCAAATGATGCTATCGCCTTCAACTAATACATTTTTGACAGGACTGGAGCGACGTGTTTGGCCATTTGACATCAGACCAAACTCAATCGTGCTTGTTTTCCAGGTGCTCAATTCGGTTAGGGTTAGTCCCGGCTTTTTGTCAGGCAACATGCTGGCAACAAGCTGTTTGACTTTCCCATGAGTATCCAGGACAACAGCAATTCGCTCTCCTTTTAATTTACCCACGGGCTGGAATTGTCCATTCCGCGTATCCATTCGGAAAATTCCAGATTGCTCTCCGATACCTGCTTTGACCCATAGATGTTGGTCAGAATCCAGATAGAAAGCATAGTAGTCCTTCAAATCAAGGTTTTCTGTCGTAAAGAACTCAAATTGCCCTGTCCCCCGCCGATAGCAACCCACCCCAGAAAAGGTGGTAAACCAAATATTTTTATGATGGTCTTCAAAACATGGACTGCTGACTTTTTCAGAAGCAGGTGCTGAAGGTTTGGCAGCATCAAAGGTCAGATGTTCGATGTTTTTTCCGTCAAAGCGGTTCAAGCCTTCATCGGTGCTGATCCAAATAAATCCATAACTATCTTGAAAGGTGAAATAGTGCTGACCATGGCTCAATCCTTGTTCAAGTGCAATATGATGGAAAGAAATGGACAGGTCCTGTGCAAAAAATGGAGTCAGGCGGCCTGATAACAGTAAAAATGTTACGAGTCTTAGACTTTTTTTTACGAGAATTTTGCACATCATGGCGCAAATATGCCACTTTCAAACATCACATTTTAGCCATTCTGCCAAATTAGCAAGTATTTGCTTGTATCCAGGACTTGCCCGGATTCTGGTGCAGCTGCCAGTCTGGAAACCCTGTCAGATGGGGTGGCAGGTGCTGGTACGGTGGCACATCCTACACCTGGACAAGGTTGGTCGCTAGCTATGTGCGCAGCAACATCTGGCACGTTTGTTTCCAAAGGCCCGTTTGCGGCAACGGCCAGATGGGTTTGACGCGGCTGGCCTACCAGGTTTAATGAAATGACGTAAAAGCGGATTCCTTTCACCCCTTCTTGAGAATCAAGCAATTGTGCAATCATGGCTTGGCTAAAATAAGAGGTGAAACGTAGCCGGTTGATATCCTCCGGCGTACGCCCCCTCAGGGCCTGGTTGACAGATATTACAGCCTGTGCTTTGGTTTGCCTGAGTGCAGCCGCTGCTGCCGAAAGGAAAAAGCCCTTTCCTCTGCGGAGCCTCAACTCCGAGCCGTCCTCCGTAACTCCAACCACGATTAGTTGGCGTTCGCCAGCACTCAACTGGCCTGAGTTATAAAATCGGAGGCCCACACAACCAGGCTGGTTGAGTAAATCGTTTAGGAACTCTTTTGTAAAAAAACCTTGGAATTGGCTTTCCTTTCGGAGTTGGTTTTGCTCCGAACGGGTGGCAATGGATTTGCCGGTGTGATTGGAATCAAATATTTTCATGTTGAAAAAATTTACGATTTTGATTGTTTAATAAAATTAAACCAGCGCTCGAATCCTGCCGTCTCTTTTTGCCCAGATGAAGACTACAAGTCTAAAGATCCCACTATCTAAAACTCAGATATCCCCTTCCAGCGCTTTCCGAATCACCTCCGCCTTGCTATTCACTTCCAAAGTCCGGTAGATGTGCTTGATATGGTCCCGCACGGTGTCAATTGAAATGCTCAATTTGTCGGCGATAAGTTTGTAACTTAGCCCGTCAACCAGACCCTCTACGATCTGCTGCTGGCGGGGCGAAAGGATGTCGTCTTCTTTCCGTTTTTTGGGCATAAAATGCTGAACTATTTTCCGTGCAATGGATGGCGACATAAACGATCCGCCTCGGTGTACCGTGAAAATAGCATCCTGAATGGTAGGCAATGGGGTGCGCTTTGTGATGTAAGAGCAAGCGCCGGAACATAAGGACTTGAATATTTTGTCGTCTTCCTCAAAGGTTGTAAGCATCACTATGTCTGTATCCGGGAATTTTTGTCGAATATGCCGGATACCTTCTATGCCAGACATGCCGGGCAGGCCGATGTCCAGTAACATGACATCAATTTTAGGCGGGCGGATCGCATTTGCTGCTTTTTCCAAAAAATCCTCCATACTATGTGCTACGATGCTGAATTGTAGCGCCGGATGTGCACTTAAATAGGATTCCAGGCTTTCCCGGATAACAGTGTCGTCTTCTACGATGGCGAGATGTATGTTTTCCATTTGGCAAAGGTAGCATGTGCAGGAGATATGGATAAACCACATGAACATGTGGGGTCATCGCAAACGTCGGAAGGGCTAACGTCGGAAGGGTTAACGCCGGGGTTGTGTCAAAAGTCCAAACAGGCAACCTCTTGCGGAATTATATTGCGATTTACATAAAATCCTATAAGGTTTTTAAAACCTTATAGGATTCAATCGGAAAAAACAAAATATTATTTCTTTCAAAAATTTTCAAAACACCTTTTGACACAACCCCGTCCTTACATATCACCATTTTTTTTATCAAGCCTGTCAATTCCAACCAGGCGCCAATAAATTTACCATGAAATTTGCATACTTTCTTCTGTTCACAATCCTAGTAACAAATACTACTGCATCTGCCCAAAAGGCCACAACGGTGGACAATACCCCCTACAAAATGGTATTCCAGCTCACCAGTGGCGACACGGCGGTCCAACATTCCCTTGTCAAACAGTTGAACAACGCACTCACCGCTGCTCCAAAATCTCAGATAGAAGTGGTGTGCCACAATCAGGGCATCTCTTTTTTGGTGAGTTCCAAGACCTTCCAGGCTGAAAAAATCCGCAACCTCAAAGCAAAAGGGGTGGTATTTGCGGCCTGTGAGAACACGATGCGAGAACGGAAAATAAAACGGGAGGATTTAGTTCCTGAAGCCATCACGGTACCCGCAGGAATCATCGAAATTGCCAAAAAACAAAGAAAACGTTGGGCATATTTGAAAGCCGGGTAGGGGTCACCACTAAGGTGTGTCTAAAAGGCTGGGATTTTTGACCTTCTTATGGGTCTAAACACTCATTAGGCCTCAAATGACTTGAGGGGCCAAAATTTCGGAATAATGCTCATAATGCGTTAGGCTAAATCATTGGTTCCCAACATAATTGGAGGTGCGACTTCGAGTCGCACCTCCAATATACTCCTGGTTTTCAACACGTTGGCAGACGAATGTAGACCCAATATCATCTACCCGTCAATACTGCAGCCATTCCTGCCCCATTGATGGAGCCGCAGCCTGTAGCATCATCCCACCCTGGTACTGCTGGATCACCATTGCTCCCCAGTGTAATATCGTTGAATGCTCTTGTCCGATTGTTATAAAGTAACGATTTGAGCTGGCTAGGACTGATCCGGTTAGGGAGGGTTGAAAGAATGGCTGCAACGTAGCCAGCGGTTAGCGGCGTAGAGGCAGAAGTGCCACCTACTACTTGCCATTGGCCATTCGCAACTATAGCATAACCAGATTGAGGATCGGCATTGGCACTACTATCCGGGCTTCCACGCAGATTACCAGGTACGATGCCTTGTTGATAGGACGGGATTGGTTCATCCGGGTCAAATCCGCCGCCGCCGCCATTGTCATGAGCATCGCCATCTCCCCAGGCTGATTCACTGGCAATCGTCCCATCGGGGTTGAGGCTCAGTCGAGTACCTCCAACGCCCCAGACATTTGGGTCGCAACAGGGATCATCCGAGGTTCTTGAATTTGTTCCATCATCCAGGCTATTATCGCCTGAAGCGGCAAATATGTGGACATTGGCATTTGCTGCAGCAGCGCAGGCTTGAGCGCGCGCCCTGATTTGAGCCCCAACCTGCTCGTCAGCCGGGCCGCCCCAAGAAATCGAAATGACCTCACAACCTGCGTTTACCAGTGCATTTATGGCTTTGGTAATGCCGGTACCATCGTTTGTTTTAAATTGCTCCAATATTACAGCTGGCTGACCTGTACAAAATGCATAGGCTGCTCCTGCACATTCAATGTCAAGCATATTCTCAATGGTAGATTTGAAGTCGGGGGATTGAGGGCCTACTGCTGTGACCAAGGGGACTGGGAGATTATACGCAGCAAAGGCGGTTCGCATATCACTGTCAGAATAGACGCCATCGAGCGAAACGATGCCAATTGTGACCTTCCTCACAGGTGTTAACTTTTGAAACCCGTATGCTTTACAAACCTGTCCGGGAGTCAGGCCGCCGGAAGGGATTGCGTGCAGGCCTTGAAAGTATGGTTTTTTGCGTTTTTGGATATAGCTTTTATGCTTTTTGCAGGGAAAAAAGAGGGAGCGGATAAAATCTAACATAGCAAAAATTGTTGGTGATTGGTTATGAATTTAAAGTCTTTTACATAGAAAAAGCCACATTGGAAATGGAGCTTATGACTGGTTTTTCAAAGATTGGATCAGAGATAAAAGATTTCTGATCAGCAACTTGTAGGGTCAATAGGCATATTAGATCACGGGAAGATGTGATGATGAAAATAATCAATGTAACAAGCTAGATGAAATAATCTTCGGCAGGAACAATTAGCCGCTAAAGAATTTTCAAAGGAAACGGAGGAATGGATGGGACAGCAAGATAGGAACTGAAATTTTAGCAGGGAGAAAAAAATAAAAAATTTAACTCAAAATGTTTGAAATAACCAAACAGAATGTTTTATCTTTGATCCCAGAAAACGCTTAACGGCCCGGAAGTATTTTTATAAAAACTTGAATTTCAAAAGTTTAAAACTAAAATCTTTTCGGCTATGAACTGGAATTTTATTAAAACAAATTGGTTTTACCTCGTCTTGGGTGTTATGGTGTTGCTGTATGCAGGACGCAAATTCCCAAGCCTCAATCCCTTCAACTCAATTCAAAAGGGAGCTAAACAAGAAAAAACTACGGAAAAAATGGGTGCCAAAATTGGTGGTGCGGCTCTTTTAGGGTTCGTGCCGGAACCACCCAAAGGACGCAAGGAAAATTTAGGTGACATTGACGCCACCAAAGCAGAGGCCTTTCTAAAACGCTTTGCCCAGGTCGCTGTGAGTGAACACAAGAAATTCGGGATCCCGGCCTCCGTCATTTTGGCTTGCGGGTACGCAAACAGTCAGGCTGGACAACGTGAATACGCTAAAACGGCCAACAATTTTTTCAATCTCCCCTGTGGAGATGGCTGGGAAGGAGAAACAGCCCAATTCAATGGAAAATGTTTGCGAAAATATGAGTCTGCCTGGGCAAGTTACCGCGATTTTAGTATTTTCCTTAGCAGCCAGGAATGGTTTGGCTCGCTCAAAAAATCAGCCGGCAAAGACGGCAAGCGCTGGGCTGAAAAATTTGGCGCTGAAGGGGTGTCAAATACCAAGGCAATGCTAAAAATAATGGAAGCTTATCGCTTGGAAGAGTTGGACCAATAGCAAGTTTTGGAGTTGAGCGCTTTAGAACCAAAAGGTAGTCTCATAAGGTTTATTGGGTTGATGAAGGTTTATAAATGTTGATGATTCGCACTCAAAAAGGTCAGGATTTCCCCCTTTTCGGGTGCAAAAAATAAACCTTCATCAACCTTATAAACTTTTATCAACTTCTGAGACAGTCTCTTCCAACAAGCGAATGGCGGCCCCAACCAATTTTTCTGCAGCAAACGTTAATTTGCCCTCCTAGAAAACATTTGAACCTTGCTGTTATTATTGGCAACCACGAAAGTTCGGTTTTGACCGGCACCTTTAAGCATCGCCAGATCTCTGGCCTCGCGCATAGCCCAAAAACCGCTCAATGTGTTGTCAAGCCAGGTAAAATTGCCCTTCCCGTCGCCCAGCAGTAGTATGCCGTTGCTTGCATCGCATGGATTGGTTTCTACCTCATACCCAAATTTATTGCCAACCATAAGCAGGTCCAAATTTCCGTCATCATTGATATCATCGCACACAATTCCTTGTACCGGGCCGATTTGGGCTTGAATCGGAAGACTTTTACGAATGAATTTTCCGCCTTGGTTTTCCCACCAGCAAGTCTCCATACTGTAACTAAAAAGATTGAGCGCAGCGTCCAAATCCTTTTGTGGCCACAAATCGCTCACCGTTGCTTTTGCGTAGTCTCTTGAAAAAAGGAACTTCTTCTTCAAAACGGGCATCTGCTTCACCAGCACATCTTTTTGAAGAAGCGGATAAATTTTGCCAGCTTCCACATGGGCTACAATTGGGTCCAAGGTACCATTGTTGTCAAAGTCTTTGGCATAACATCTAAAAGGGGCATCCACACTTGCCGTAAATCTTGTGTTCAATCCCAGATTTCCGGTCACCAAATCCAGGTCGCCATCCTTGTCCAGGTCGGCCAATACCAGCCTGTTCCATAAACCATCGCTTTTATCAAAACCAAATTGGGCGCTCAAATCTTCCAATTTTTCATTTTTAATTTGGAAGACTTTAATTGGCATCCATTCGCCCACTACCACCAGTTCTTTCTGCCCGTCCGCGTTCAAGTCGCTCCATTCCAAATCCGTTACCATGCCACAGCGTTCAAAGGCTCCTGCTACCTGACTGGTGACATCCTTGAATTTGCCCCCATTATTTTGAAGTATCACGCTGCGAGGCGCTAGTGGCCATTTTTTTGGCACCAAACGCCCCCCAATGAAAATATCAAGGTCGCCATCCCGGTCGTAATCATGAGCGGTCGTTCGGAGGCCCATGTCATTCAATTCGGGCAATGCATCCTCGGATTTTGAAAAATTTCCTTTTCCATCGTTGATATACAATCGACTTTGCCAAAGCGCGGTTGAACCAAAGTCTGCCCCTCCGCTTAGGACAAAAAGATCAAGATCGCGGTCGCCGTCGGCATCGAAGAACATGCCGCCATGGTCCTCGAATTGTTTGTCTTTTTCAAAGGTGTTCGCCGAGCTTGAGCGAAAGGCGCCATTGGCGTTTTGCAAATAAACCCCTGCAGCATGACCATCCGCATTTCCAATAAAAAAGTCTTCCAATCCATCGCCGTTCACATCCCCTTGCGTAGTGAGCGGGCCAAGGTCTGTTACAGTCCATGGATTTAGAACCCATGCTTCAAAATCGTTGAAAACACCTTCTTTGTGTTCAAAAAATTCGCCCGCACTGGCGGCATTTTTTTCGGTAAGCAGCGTTTTTTCAGAAAGACCAGGAGGCATCAGGTGCGCCACATAACCAGAGGCATCTGTCCATTTTAGTTGAAGTCGCTGGTTCGCGGAAACATTTTCAAAAACCTGGATTTTGCCATCCGGCCAACGTACTGTCAATTTATCTACCTGCCCATTTTGTCCAAGCCCAAAATGAATAAGATGTTCCACGGAAGAGAAGATACCATGGTTGGGATTAAGCTCCTGATATTGTTTAACATCTTGATATTCAATCAAAACAGAAGCACCAACTGCAAAAGGATTTGCCGGACTTCCCTGCAATTTTGCCTGCAGATAATTTCCTTCATTCTTTTCGCGCGTCAAGTTTTTGTACAAAAATGCGGGTTCTTCCAGATTGTTTACCACCAGGTCCAGATCACCATCTGCATCGAAGTCTGCCCAGGCGCCCCCGCCTGACCACGAACCGGGCATGGTCATCCAATCGCCGCTTTTGTCCTCAAATTGCCAGTTGCCTTTGTTCTGGTAAACGAAATTGCGCACCTTATACTCCGCCACACGGTCCAAAAAAGGCGTTACATCCTTGTTTTTGCTGTTGAGCGCCTTATTTATTTCAGGCATGATAAATTCACTGTAATCCCGGTCGGTCACCTCCCTCCGATAGCCATTGGCAATGTGAAGGTCCTTAAACCCGTCATTGTCTAAATCTGCCAACAGGCAACTCCAGGACCAGTCTGTCTTATAAACTCCGGCAAGGCAGGCAATATCGCTAAAGGTGCCATTGCCATTGTTTCGCTGTAACACGTTACGTGCAACCGGCAAAAAATAACCGTATTGTAAAATGGTAATATATCGACTGAGCGGGTTGGTATTTTTGAGCAATTTTTGGCGGTAATTGGTTGCCGGGAACATGTCCACTGTCAACAAATCCACGCGACCATCATTGTCAAAGTCATTCAAATCCGCTCCCATGGCGCTCATGCTGTTGTGGCGGAAATACTGACTCATTTGATCCAAAAACCCACCTTTTTGGTTGTTAATGAACAAGTTATCCGGATGCGTGAAATCATTGCCCACATAGACATCTTGCCAGCCATCTCCGTTCAGGTCTGAAACTGACACGCTGAGCCCAAACCCAAAATTCTGAATCCCTGCCTGTTTGGAATAATTGACAAATCGAACCCCTGCACCATTGGGCTGGGTAGGAGAGGGGCTTTCATTTCTGTAAAAATTGTCTGAGTCAAATTCCACTTTTGGGTCAAGGTCAGGAACGTAGGATTTGCCGTCGGGCCCAAACTTGAGTACGAGCTTATTGGCATGTTTCAAGTCGGTAGGATGGTTGATTACATAACAATCAAGATCGCCATCGTTGTCGTAGTCAAAAAAATTGGCGCCAGAAGCAGGGCTTTTATCATTCAATCCATATTCTTTGGCACGTTCAGTAAAGCTCAGGTCTTTGTTGTTCACAAACAATTTGGCCTCCCTGCCTGAAATGTCGGTACCTGCCCGGCACACATACAGATCTAACCAACCATCCGCGTTTACATCTACTGCAGTAGCTGAGGTCTCAAAACCGTCTTCGGACCCCAATCCTGCCGAATCGGTGATATCTTTAAACTTGAAATTGCCCTGATTGAGGTAAAGGCGATTTTTGCCGCTGGTGCTCACGAAATAGATATCTGGTAATTGATCGTTGTTAATATCTGCTACGGCTAAACCGCCTCCATTATACTGGTTAATATTTACGACGACATTGTGTGCACTGTCTTCCAGAATTTGGTTCTGAAAATCTACCCCGGTTTCAGTCGCTGAAAGGAGTTGAAGCCTCGGATTCTTCGCGGTCAAAGTAGGTTCAGACCCTGATTCGCCCGAAAAATTAGGCACTTTAAGCTTATCACGACCAAATACGAAGTAATATACACCACTAGCCAATAGCAACAATCCAAGTCCCAACCACAGGTATTTACGCTGACCAGAGGGTGCAGCTTTTTTAGCGGAGCTGTTCGCCTGGGAACCCGATGCTCTTTTTATCTTTTTGCTCATTGGAAGAAATTTACCACAATTCCCCTAAAAGAAGGGGTTCATTCAAAAATTTGTAAAGCGCCTTTATTGTTAGGCACTACGAAAAACCGCTTTCCACCTGCGCCGCGCACCATCGTCAAATCCCGTGCTTCGCGCATTGCCCAAAAACCGCTTTGCAGATTATTGACCCAGGTGAAATTGCCTTTTCCATCTCCGGCAAGGAAGACGCCATTTCCCGCATCGCAGCGTCCGCCTTCTATTTCCATGTTGTATTTGTTGCCTGCCATCAAAATATCAAGGTTGCCGTCGCCGTTGAGGTCTTCCGCTACAATGCCCTGGATAACAGAGGCTTGTGCCTGCCGTGGGAGACTATGGCGGACAAATTTTCCACCCTGATTTTCCCACCAACAGGTTTCCAGATCGTAGGAAACCAGATGCAAGGCTGCTTCCAGGTCCTTTTTGGGCCATACATCCTCAATCGTCACAACAGCCCAGTCTTTGGCGTACAAAAACCGCTTTTTAAGACTTGGTATCTGCTTGACAATATTCTCTTTTTGGGCCATAGGGTAATTCTTCTTGCCTTCGTACATAGTCATGATCGGATCCAAAGTGCCATTATTGTCAAAATCTTTGACGTAACAGCCTAAAGGGCCTTCCTGACTAGCCACAAATCGGGTATTGAGGCCAAAATTGCCCGTCACAAGATCAAGATCGCCATCTTTATCAAGATCTGCTATTTCGAGGCTATGCCAAAGGCCATTGCTTTTACCAAGCCCGAATTGATCTGTTACATTGCTCAGCTTGCCGGCAGTAAATTTAAAAATACTCACGGCCATCCACTCTCCTACTGCTACCAGTTCAGCCTGCCCATCCTTGTCCAGGTCTGCCCAGGCAAGATCAGTGACCATGCCACATTGCGCAAAATCGCCTCCTACGTCTTTTGTAACATCAGTAAGTCGGTTCCGGTCGTTGCGCAGCACATAACTTGGCGGTGTGAGGGGCCATTTCCCAGGCGTAACCCGGCCACCAATAAAGAGGTCCTGATCGCCATCTTTGTCATAATCATGACTGGTCACACGAAGTCCCACACTTCGGATATCAGCGATGTTGGCAGGGTTGGCGCGACCAAAATTTCCCTTTCCGTCTATGTTGATGTAAAGACGCCCCTGCCAGGCAAAAGCAACAGATTCTTTGACGGCTTCCGAACCGCCACTCACTACAAAAAGGTCCTGGTCGCCATCCATATCAAAGTCGAAAAAGACGGCACCGTGGTCTTCATAGGCCTTTTCATTTTCCCAAATCTGTTGACTGGTAGGTTTGAACGTACCGTTAGGAGTTTGCACGTATAATGCAGGAGGACTCTTGAAGCCATTTCCTACAAAAAAATCTTCCAATCCGTCACCGTTTACATCGCCTTTGGCCGAGAGGGGTCCAAGATCAGTTTCAAACCAGGGGTTGAGCGGAAACGTCTCGAAATCGTTGTATTTGTTTTCCTTATGTGCAAAGTTGACACCAAGCGAAGCTGTTTTTTCCGTCAGCAAACTGGGGCCACCGGACACAGAGATCAACGTTGGAATTTTTCCGGCAGCATCTTTCCAATCCAGTTGCAAGCGTTGGTTGGTGTTAA
Source organism: Saprospiraceae bacterium (assembly GCA_046160345.1). GTDB lineage: Bacteria > Bacteroidota > Bacteroidia > Chitinophagales > Saprospiraceae > M3007. The sequence continues at coordinate 7,311 of JBJXGO010000091.1, read as the reverse complement.
GATTGGTTAGGATTTGGGTCTTTCCATCCGGCCAACGAACGCTAAGTTGGTTTACTTGCGAGGTTTGCCCTAATCCAAAATGAATGAGGTACTCGGAACTGGAAAAAATACCGCGGTTAGGGCTGATTTCCTGATATTGTTTTTCCCCATTTCCGTACTCGATCAAAACCGACGCTCCCACTGCGAATGGGTTTTGTGGGCTCCCCTTAAGCTCGGCTTGAAGATAGGTGCCTTTGTTTTCCTCCCGACTGAGATTCTTGTAAATCATTGAAGGGCTTTCCAAATTGCTGACTATCAGGTCTAAATCGCCATCAGCATCCAGATCGCTCCATGCAGAACCGCAGGACCAGGTACCCTCTACGGTTGCCCATTCCCCGGTTTTGTCTTCAAATTGCCAGTCTCCTTTGTTCTGGTAGATAAAATTGCGCGGCTTGTAAGTTGGGATGGCCTCCAGAATCATTTTTATCCGTTCAAAAGGGTTGTTGGTGGTCTGGCTTGCTTTGTTTTTTATTTCGGGCAGCAAGAAATCACCATAATCCCGGTGTCCAATTTCACGTCGGTAACCATTGGTAATGTAGATATCGCGGCGACTGTCGTTGTCGTAATCTGCAACGAGACCGCCCCAGGACCAGTCCGTTTTGTACACCCCTGCCATACAGGCGATTTCGCTAAATGTGCCGTTGCCATTGTTGCGCTGCAACACATTGTGGGTCACCGGTTCAAAATAGTTGTTTTGAACCATTGACAGATACCTGCTAAGTGTATTGGTGGTTTGCAACAGCTTGTGCCGTTTGTTATAGGCAGGGAGCATGTCCATGGCCAACAGGTCCACCAGTCCATCGTTGTCAAAATCGCTCAAATCGGTTCCCATGGTGCTCTGAGAACTGTGGCGGAAATACTCTGCTATTCGATTGGTAAAGACTCCTTTGCCATTGTTGATGTAGAGCAGATCAGGTTGAAAAAAGTCGTTCCCAACATATACATCGGGATGGCCATCTCGGTTAAAATCTGAAATTGAAACGCTGAGCCCGAAAGCAAAATTCCAGACCCCTGATTCTTTGGATACATCGGTAAATCCGCCTTTCCCGCCCGCCAGTATTGCTGGAGGGCCATCGTTGCGGTAGTAGCGGTCTGTATCATATTCTTTTTTGGGCACCAGATGCGGGATAGGGTTCCCATCGGTGTCATAGATCACATCGATCTTGCTGGCATAGACGATTTCGGTAAGATAATTGAGCACGTAACAATCGAGGTCTCCGTCGCCATCGCCATCAAAAAAAGTAGCCCCGGAGGAAGCGCTAATATCGTCGAGTCCGTATTCTTTGGAGCGTTCAGTGAAGGTGATCGAGCCTCCAACAGACGCCCCGTTGTTGATATAAAGTTTGTTGCGCCGGGCCTCATCCTGGACAGGCCCTCCCCGGCACACATAAAAATCCATAAAACCATCTCCGTTCACATCAGCAGCGGTAACGGCCGTTTCAAAACCGTCTTCCGAGGCCACTCCAGCTAATTCCGCGATGTCCCTGAATTTCATGTTGCCCTCGTTCAGGTAAAGTTTGTTTTTCCCGTTCGTGCAGACAAAATAAATATCGGGCAGGTTGTCGTTGTTCACATCAGCAATAGCAACGCCGCCGCCATTGTAAATGTTGATATTGGTGGTGATGTTATTTTCGGGCGTTTCTTGTATAAAGTTCTGAAAATCAATACCAGTATCTTCCGCTTTGAGCAACTGAAGGATCGGGTTTTTTGCGGTCAGGGTAGGCTCTGCGTAGTGAAAATCATCGGGCAAATAGCTGGCCTCTTTATTTGGCCAAAATTTCCAGGCAGCAAAGGCGCCCACCGTCAGCAACAGCAAGAGAGCCAGCATTTTAGGCCAGCGTTTGTTCGAATTTCCACCTGTTTTATCCCTAGCCGCTTTAGTGGTGGTGGTTTGAGAATTGGGCATCGCACCGGGGTTCGCAGAGCCGGATTGTTTCGTTTTTTTGCTCATAATTATTAGGTCTAAACCGGGTAGATTTTAAAACTCCACGAGGTTTCGCAAGTTCTGGATCAAGGGCGCAAAAGTAGTGCAATCCAGAGAAAACTGATAGCGATGGTGCAAAGGCACCAATCAGCGTTGAAAAACCTGGGCCGGGCGATTGTTGTTGGCTACAACAACCAATCGTTTTCCTGATGCTCCACGAAGCATCGCCAGGTCGCGGGCTTCACGAGTAGCCCAAAAACCGGTTTGAAGGTTGTCAACCCAGGCAAAATTACCTTTGCCATCCCCGGTAAACAAGGCGCCATTCCCTGCGTCACAACGGTTGGTCTCTACCTCAAAACCATATTTGTTGCCAGCCATCAACAGGTCCAAATGCCCGTCGCCGTTGAAATCATCGGCCACAATACCTTGCACGGGCGATAATTGTGCCTGAGTGGGCAGGGTATGCTGTACAAATTTCCCGCCCTGATTCTCCCACCAGCATGTTTTGAGTTCGTAGCAAAAAAGGTTAAGCGCGGCGTCTAGCTCTTTTTGAGCGTAGATATCACTCATCGTGGCTTTTCCGTAATCCTCGGAGTAAAGGAATTTCTTTTTTAGCGAGGGCAGTTGTTTTACCAAAACCTCTTTTTGCATAATGGGATAAAACTTGCCGTCTTCTGCAAAGGCAACGATGGGGTCTAAGGTGCCGTTGTTGTCAAAATCTTTTGCATAACAGCGCAAGGGGCCTTCAGCACTGGCAGAAAAACGTGTGTTTAATCCTAAGTTACCCGTTACAAGGTCTAAATCCCCATCCTTGTCAAGGTCAGTAAAAACAAGTCGGTTCCACAGGCCATTGGTTTTTTCCAGGCCAAACTGTGCAGTAACATTTTCCAATCGATTGTTTTTCAACTTGAAAACTGTCACAGGCATCCATTCACCTACTACAACCAGTTCTTTCTGGCCGTCGCCGTCCAGGTCCGCCCAATTCAAATCGGTTACCATGCCGCAGCGCTCAAAATCGCCGCCAACTTGTGCAGTAATGTCTGTGAATTTTCCCCCATTATTTTGCAGCACAGCGCTTCGGGGCGTAAGCGGCCAATTTTTTGGCTCCAGCCGGCCGCCGATGAACAGATCCTGGTCACCGTCCGCATCGTAGTCCTGCGCTGCCACTCGAAGGCCAAATACCTTGAGCGGACCTACTGCATTGTCTGCTTTGGTTAAGTTGCCCTTGCCATCGTTCAGATAAAGCCGGCTTGGTGCAGCGGCAGCAGAAGCAGCTTCGGCACTGCCACTTAACACTATGATATCCAGGTCTTTATCGCCATCCGCATCAAAAAAGACCGCACCATGATCTTCCAGATTTTTGTCTTTTTCAAAAACAGCTTCTGATGTTGGACGAAATGTTCCACTCGCAGTTTGCAGGTAAACCGAGGAACTTTGATTGGCCGCATTTCCGACAAAAAAATCGTCCAATCCATCCCCGTTCAAGTCGCCCTGTGCCATCAGCGGGCCGAGGTCGGTCAGGGTCCAGGGGTTGAGCAGCCAGGTTTCAAAATCGCTGAACTCGTTTTCTTTATGGGTAAAATACAGCCCCGATAAAGCGGTTTTGTCCGTGAACAGGGTAGTGCTTGGCGGAGCGGGTATCAGGGATGCAACATAGCCCGATGCATCAGCCCATTGAAGTTTAAGTCTTTGGTTAACTGGAACGTTCGTCAGTGTCTGGGTTTTGCCGTCCGGCCACCGGATGGTCAATTTGTCCACTTGCTCTGTTTGCCCGAGGCCAAAATGGATCAAATGTTCCACCGAAGAAAATATGCCGTGGTTCGGATTTAGTTCCTGGTATTGTATTTTTCCCTGATACTCGATCAAAACGGACGCTCCCACCGCAAATGGATTGGCCGGGCTGCCCTGAAGTTTTGCTTGTAGATAGTTGCCACCATTTTGCTCGCGGCTCAGGTTTTTATAGACAAAAGCAGGTTCCTCCAGGTTGTTTATTACCAGATCCAGGTCGCCATCAGCATCCAGGTCAGCCCATGCTCCGCCACAAGACCAGGAGGCTGGCATCGTCATCCAGTCGCCGCTTCGATCGGCAAATTGCCAGTCGCCTTTGTTTTGATAGACAATATTACGCACTTTGTACGACGGAATTCTATCCAGATAGTCCATCATATTGTCAAGGGTCTTTTTTTTGTTTTTTGCCATCCCCTTGTCAATTTCCGGCATCATAAATTCCTGATAATCACGGTTTGTGATCTCTCGACGATAACCATTTGCAATGTGCAGGTCTTTTAACCCGTCATTGTCCAGGTCAGCCAGCAGGCAACTCCAGGACCAGTCGGTCTTAAAAATACCAGCGGCGCAGGCAATATCGCTAAATGTGCCATTGCCGTTGTTGCGCTGGAGCATGTTTCGTGCCACAGGCTCAAAATAGCCATTTTTAACGATCATCAAATGGCGGCTGAGCGCGTTTGTGGTTTTAAGGGTTTTTTGACGGTAATTTTTGATAGGCAGCATATCTACCGAAAGCACATCCACCAGACCGTCGTTGTCAAAATCACTCAGGTCTGTACCCATCGAACTCATGGTACAATGCCGGAAATAACTGTTCATATGATCGTCAAACCCACCGTGCTGGTTATTGACAAAGAAATTGTCGGCCTCCGTAAAGTCGTTGCTCACATACACATCGGGCCAGCCATCCCGGTTAATGTCTGTGACAGACACGCTCAAGCCGAAGCCAAAATTCCAAATACCTGATTGCTTCGATATATCTGTAAATCGTGGTTGGGCGGCAGGTTTGCCAGCTTCTCCTGCTTGCCCAGGGGTTGGGCTGTCGTTTCGGTAGAGTCGGTCGGAGTCGGTGGGCGTGTCTGGCGTGAGGTCTGGCACGAGTGTTTTACCATCCGGGCCATATTTCATCCTGAGTTTTGCGACACTTTCCAGGTCTTCGGGATAATTGAGCAGGAAGCAGTCCAGGTCGCCATCATTGTCATAGTCAAAAAAATTAGCCCCAGTGGCCAGGCTCTTGTCGGCCAATCCATATTCTTTTCCTTTTTCGGTAAAGCTTGGTACCTGACCAGGGCTGGTAGTGCCATTGTTGATGTATAACTTGCTGACACGCTCGGCGTTGTTGAGTGGCCCCGCCCTGCACACATAAAAATCGAGAAAACCATCCGCATTGACATCGGCTGCGGTTACGGCGGTTTCAAAGCCGTCTTCCGAACCTAATCCGGCTTCGTCGGTAATATCCTTGAACTTCAAGTTCCCCTGATTGAGGTACAATTTGTTTTTACCGTTGGTGCAGATAAAATAAATGTCGGGCAGTTGGTCATTGTTCACATCCGCGATGGACACCCCGCCACCGTTGTATTGGTTGATGTTGTTGTTAATGTTGTTCTCTGCCGTTTCAATGATCCGGTTTTGAAAATCAATACCGGTTTCTTTTGTACTGAGCAGTTGTAGTACTGGGTTTTTTGCTGTCAGGGTCTCTTCTGCGCCCCGAACCGCTTCTAGTGCGAAGCCGCTTGATTTTTTAGACCAGAATTTCCAGCCAGCAAAAGCACCAACTGCCAGCAAAAGCAACAGCAACAATGTTTTGCGGGAAGGTTTTGATGATTTGCCACCCGAATTATTTTTAGTCCTTTTACCTGCTGAGTTCTGGCTGGCAGGAGCATTAGAAGGCGTAGAAGGCCGGTGTTTTTTTTTGCTCATAATTTTTAGGAGCGGAATGCTGTTTTGTGCGATTCGAATGTAAACCTCGGAGGTTTTAAAAACCTCCGAGGTTTGACCAATTCGAAATAAACCCCGCAAAAGTAGTGCAACCTGCAGAGATCAGCCTTAGAAGTTGATGTACTTGCCCCTGGGGGGAGAAAAGCAGGACACCTTAATATATATAGGAATCACTTTTTACTCAATTCTGGAAACTCACGTTCCCACTCGCTTTTTACCGCCCTCATCTTTTCTTCTCCGGTTTGAAGTCTTCCGCTAACACCCTGCAATTGTTCGCGGATGGCCAGATATTCTTTTTGGGCATGATCGACCGGAATTTTGCCTGCCATCAGGTTGGTAGCAAGTGAATCAAGTTGTAGTACGTATTCTCCATGCTTTTGATAAACCTCAAAAAACATCATAGCGTCCTTTACCAGATCTTCAATCTGTTTTTTTTCAGCATCACCCTGACTCATCCAGGACATCTTCATGCTTTTGATCAATTCAAAGTTCTCCTGATTGGCGGGGGCATATTTTTTGGATTCTTTTTGTCCCTCCAAAAAGTCGGTCAAAATTTGCTCGCTAAGTGCATTCGGTTCGGAGGCAGGTGTTACAGTTGAAATACTGGTTGGCTTAAGTTCCAAAGCTGATTCCGGGCTGGTGGAGCCCGGCTTGTTTTTGCAGGATGCCAGGGCAAATACGATAAGCGCCATAAGCGCGAGAACGGGATACTTCATGTTTGAAAATAAAATTGAGATTGAAAAACCTAGTTTTTTGAGGGGGCGAAGGTAAGGCATTAAGTGATTATAGTCATTGGTCATTGGACATTAGTCATTGGTCATTGGTCATTGGTCATTAATGACCCCAACGTCCCCAATGCCCCCAATGCCCAAATATCCCCAAACCCGCCATTCCCTCATCAAACCCGCCGCAAAACAATTAACACCTGAATTCTTAGAAATATATTAGAACAAGAGATGCTAGTTATTGTGATTCTTTTTACATTTGCCCGGTCTTTCTTTAAGGAGGACAATTTTAATCCGTTTGCCGATATATAATAACTCATGAGCGAAGTTGGTCCCGAGAAATCGGGATGGGCAAATTCCCCTTCGGATATTTTCTCTCTCCTTCCCGCTTCCTGCGTTACATCCCAAATTTTGATTTACCAGCAATTGCCTTGTGCGAAAGCTGGTCGCCAGCGCATTTGCTGGCTCTGGTAAACCAGCAAATGCGAATTTTTCGCCAACGCTGTTAAACCCGCTCAGCGGGATTGCTCTGGCATGGTTGTTGTTTTAAAAAATTCAGCATCATCCGGAAAATATCAACCGATGTTAATCCACCCGATTTTCGGGTATTTAGTTTACTCCCCGTTTTTAGTCTCATGCAAAGAAACTGTACACCATTTTCTTTTCTTCATATTAAAGCATTGGATACAAGGACTTACGCCTTGTAGCCAATGCTTTTTTTTTACAAAAAACACCCCCAGCCAAAACCTTAAGTTTAACATTAATTCACCTAATTTTTTCATCACAAATTTTTACGACATGAAAAGAATGAATCTCATTCGCATCGCACTCTTCGCAGTGTTGACCTTGATGGGGACGCTCAGCTTGTCGGCACAACAGCAATGGGACCCACCCGCT
>JBJXGO010000090.1:0-5868 GCA_046160345.1 Saprospiraceae bacterium | reverse complement strand
ACACCAAGTTGGTTTACCACATTTTTCTGAATACGCTCGTCGCAACACCAAATATTAAAACTTGTCAAAATGAAGCACCCAAGCTGGTAATTCGAGGGAAAGGGTTGTTGCATCTTATGGTATAATTTTGCTTTAGTTTGCACTGGAAATATGCTCTATACCTAAGCCTTTCTTATGCTACAAACTATGAATAGTGCTCACACATCTTCCGAGGAGAAATCACCTCAACAACAAGATCCAGCCTTCGAAATTCTTCGATACATATCGCAGTTTATGCACCTGAGCGAGGCAGAAGCCAAGGTCCTAATCGAAAACATGAATTTTAAGGCCTTTAAAAAAGGCGATATATTGCTCAAAGAAGGGCAAGTTTCCAACTTGTGCTATTTTACCCTAAAAGGATGCGTTAGACAGTATTATCTGGTAGATGGAGAAGAAAAAACCATCAATTTCTTTACAGAAGGGCAGCCCATCGCACCCAATGAAGGGCCGTTTAAGTCTATGCCGTCCAAATGTTATCTGGCCTGTTTGGAAGATTCGATTCTATCGGTCGGCACGCCGGAAGATCAGGTTAAACTATTTGAAAAGTATCCGCAGTTTGAGGCAGCTGCTAGGATCGCCATTGATGCTGAACTGGGCAAAAGCCAGGATAATTTCGCTGCTTTCATGATCAGAAGCCCGGAAGAACGGTATTTAAATCTGATGAAAACCAGGCCTGAGCTGCTGGATCGGGTGCCACAATACCAACTGGCCAGCTACCTTGGAATTAAGCCGGAATCCTTGAGCAGAATACGTAAAAGGATCATGCTTAAATAGCAGAATACGGCTTAATGCAGTTCTTAATTAAAGTCATTGAATCGGGATTCTACGCCGCCTCCCTTCGCATTAACCGGCGTTGCAAGGCCATCTCATCCTTTTTTACAAAGGTGATGGGCACAAATTCCTCGGTCGGAGCACCGATGTAATACAAGGCCCATTCCTGATCGTACTGACGAAGCAGGTATTCGATACATTCCACCCGATCATTGGTCCGAACCGGGCAATCCGCCCAATGCAACAGCTCCACGCGGTAGTGCATTTGTTGTTTTTCACCGTTAATGGTGACTTCGATTTGGATGTCCTGTTTTCCGGGTAAATTGGGGATGGGAACTGCGATGTAGGCCATATTGTGAAAATTTTAAGGTTGCTTTTTGGACATTGGACGTTTTGGACGTTGGACATTAGACCATGGACTTTGGACTTGTGCTGTAAAAAAAGTAAAAATCATGCACTTGCTATATCAAGTCCAAAATCCAAAGTCTAACGTCCATGGTCTAATATCCAATATCTCGTTTTCCTCACTCTGAACGCAACGACTTGACTGGATTGGCCAAGGCCGCCCGCACACTTTGAAAACTCACCGTCAAAAACGCGACCGCCACAGCGATCACTCCGGCCAGTAAAAACATCCACCACTGAAGCTCGATGCGATAGGCAAAATCAGCCAGCCATTTATCCATTAAAACCCAGGCTACCGGGGATGCGATAAAGATGCCAAAGAGTACAAGTTTCAAAAAATCTTTGGCCAAAAGCCCCGTAATGCCTGCGACAGAGGCACCCAGGACTTTTCGGATACCAATTTCTTTGGTGCGCTGCTGGGTCGTATAAGCGGCAAGGCCCAGCAATCCGATGCAGGCGATAAAAACAGCCAGCAAGGCAAAAATTCCAAAGATGTGCTGTGCTCGTTTCTCAGCAACATACAATGCCGCGAGGTTGGCATCTAGGAAGGAATAGTGAAACGGTTGGTCAGGCACGAATTCATGCCAAAGCTTTTCTGTTTGGCCAATAAATGCTTGAAAATGTTCGGATTGTACCCGGACAGCTAGTAAGTTATTCACCCCCCGAAAGACTTTGTGGTGTTGCATAAACAAAGGAACAATCGGCTCGTGCAGGCTTTGAAAATGGAAATTCTTGACCACCCCGACGACAGTGCAAGTCACATCTCCTTCCTTTGGATCAATAAAACTGCCCGGCTGTATGAGCCGCTGGCCTATCGGATTCGGGCCAAGACCGAGGTCTTTTACCGCCTGCTCATTAAGCACCACGGAAAGGGAATCATTAAATTCCTTGGAAAACGAGCGGCCAGCAACGAGTTCCATCCCCAAGGTTTGGACAAAATTGTCGTCCACCACCGTACCCCGCCCGGTCACGGTTTCATTGTCGGATGGTTTTTTGAAGGAAGTGCCAAACCAGTTTTTTCCTCCGGGTATTTCACTCGCACCTGCAACGGCTTCTGATCCGGATATTTTTTGTAATTCCTGTTTGAAGGCTTCTGTTTTTTGCTGCAAGACCCCCGCGTTTTGCAATACGATCAAGTGGTCTTTTTTAAATCCTAAGGGTTTGTTTGATATAAAATCTAACTGCCTGAACACCACTAAGGTGCTGATAATCATACTTATGGAAATGGTAAATTGAAACACAACCAATCCATTACGCAACCAAACGCCTCGTTTTTGGGTGATAAATTTGCCTTTCAATACCTCCAAAGGGCGAAATCCAGACAGAACGGCCGCAGGGTAACTCCCCGCCAACAAGCCCACCCCGATTGCGAACAACAAAAGCCCCGGTACGGTCATCCAATTGAGGTATGGTTGTAGCGTCAGGTGCTTGTCGGCCAAATCATTGAACCAGGGCAATAGCAGCGCAACCAAACCTACCGCCAAGACGGCAGCCGTAGCACTGACCACTATGGCTTCCATCAAAAATTGACCAGCCAAATGCCAGCGGTCTGTGCCGAGCACCTTGCGAATGCCCACTTCACGCGCCCGTTCGGCACTACGAGCAGTAGCGAGATTCATAAAATTGATACAGGCGGTGAGCAGAATGAAGAAAGCAATAAGCGTAAAAACAAGCACCATCGTAGCATTACCCGTGGGTTTTAGCTCGTTTTCCAGGTTGCTGTGCAGGTGAATGTCGGGTAAAGCCGTGAGGGTATATCGATAACCATTGCCTGCTGCCTTGTATTCCGGCCAGCTTACGCCAAAGTTGCGTTGAATTTCGCCTGCAGCATACTTCTCTACGATATCAGGAAATTTGGCCTCCAAGGTTTTTGATTCGGCCCCAGGCGCCAGCAGAAAATAGGTGTTGGCAACAAAACTGATGTGGTTAGTACCTTCAATAAAGGGGACACCCTTGGTTGGCACCAGGAGGTCAAAGTCGAAATGGATGTTTTTTGGCAAGTCGGCACAAACGGCAGTCACACTGAATGGAACAGGTTTTTCGCCGCCGAGCAGCTGGATCGTTTGCCCAATGGCTTCCCCATCGCCAAAATAACGCCGGGCCGTCGAGGCGGTCATCACCAACCCGTTGGGCTCACTGAGGCACTTGTCAGGGTTGCCTTTTATCAACGGAATTTGGAAGATTTTGAAAAAGGTCGAGTCCGCTGCAAGTATCTTGGTTTCTTCAAATACCTGATCGCCTCGCTTGAACTGCGCACTGCCGCCATCCGTGAAATTAACCATGCGTACTGCTGCTTCTACCTCCGGGCATTCATTTTTGACCGACTGCGCATAACTCGGAGGCACAATGGCATATCCTGTGCTTCGGTCGGGGTAAATCCGTTCGAGCGACATGCGCCAGATGCGTTCGGCATTTGGCCAGGCACTATCGTACCCGCGTTCATCGGCTACATATATCAGGATCAATATGCAACAGGCAATGCCAGATGCCAGACCCAGGATGTTGATTAGGCTGTATCCTTTGTGTTTCAGTAGGTTGCGGAGGGCGATTTTTAGATAATTTTGGATCATGGCCTGTATGTTATAGTCGATTGATTCAAATTTTAAAGATTTCTAAACCTATGGTATGTACACATATTTTCTTGCCCAATGAGCAATAGTTTTTTGACAGGATTAACAGGATTAACAGGATGTACAGGATATGTCGGCTTCGCCGATTTACTCCGATGCTTGATTTTTAGGCGATAATCTGCAAAAACATTCACGCTTCGAAGTCGGCGAAGCCGACGTCATCCTGTTTATCCTGTCCATCCTGTCAAAAAATTAGGTTTGGCACCTGTTCAGAAGATTTTTTCAACTTGTGTACATACTATAGGTTTTAAAAACCTACGAGGTTTACCGAGTTTATTCGCTGCGCAGGCTCTTAACCGGGTTTGCCAACGCAGCCCGCCAAGATTGCCCCACCGTAGTAAAAAATGCGATCACGAGCAAAACAGCTGCCGGGAGGATATAAAACCACCAACCGAGTTGGATGTGAAAAGCATAAGATTCCAGGAATTTTTGCACCCCAAATACCGCAATCGGCAGGGTAATGGCGCCTGCAATCAAAATCAACCACACATATTCCCGAGTCACCAAACTGATTACCTGGGCTACGCTTGCCCCCAAAGCTTTGCGGATTCCAATCTCTTTCTCTCGTTTTGCCACGGTGAACAGCGACAAACCAAACAAGCCCAGGCAAGCTACCAACAAGGCCAAAGCCGTGCAGCCTAGCAATACACCGCCAAACATTTTATCCATTTGATATTGGCGATCGTAATAGGTGTCGAGGAAAAAAGAATTTATGGGCGCATCCGGGAAGTGTTTTTTCCAAAGCCCTTGCACCTGCGTCATCAGGACGGGAATGTTTGTACTGCTGACTTTCAGGGAGTAATAATCCCAATCATCACTTTTCGTGTAAAAAACAGTGGGATCGAACGAATGGCGCAGTGATTCCTGGTGATAGTCCTTTACTACTCCAACGATGCTGATTGGAATCGAATCGCCAGACGTAAGGAGCAGTTGGCCCAATGCATCCGCTGCGGTTTTGAATCCGAGAATTTTTACAGCGGTTTCGTTGAGGATGCAAACTTGTTTATCAGCCTTGGAATTTTCCGAAAAACCACGTCCGGCAAGCAATTGTAACTGGTATTGCTCGATGAATCGATGATCCACACCCAGGGTGCGACAGCGTTTGTTCTGATCCGTACCCAATCGTTTGAAATCGGTGGAATTGCCAATTTCTTCGCCGGGAACGCCAGTGCTTTTGGTTGTGGAAACCACCCCGGCCAATGCTCCTGCCTCGTTCAAAAAACTCCGCACTGGTGCCTGCCCGGCCGAATCCCTGCGCGTAGCCGTTTCGCGCAACACGAGCGTTTGGTCAATATTCACGCCGAGCGACTGCTTTTGCATGTACTGCAATTGAAAAAACAAGGCCAGCACCCCGGTCACCAACAATATGGCAATGGAAAACTGACCGACCACAAGTGTTTTGCGCAGCCTTGCCTTGCCGCCAGTGGCACCTTTGGCCAGCATATTTTTTAGGGAATAAACAGGGTTGAAGCCCGCCAGTATCCGTGCTGGATAAAGCCCTGCGAACAAGGCTCCCAAACCAAACAAGGCGAACAACAAGGCCCAAAAGCCCAAACCTTTTGGCAATAAATCTGCAGGTGCGCGATCGACCAAGCCTGCGAAGGTATTGAGCGCCAAGGCAAAGAAAACTCCGCCCAAGGCAATAGCCAGCACATTAACCAACACCGCTTCGGTCAAAAACTGCCCAATCAACTGTCCAGTGGTGGCACCACTGACTTTCCGCATGCCAACTTCTTTGCCACGGTCAAGCGCGCGCGCGGTGGCCAGGTTGACGTAATTCAGCCAGGCAATGAGCAGAATGAGCAAACCAACAGCGCCTAAGCCATAGATAAATTTGAAATCGCCGTTGCCAGTCAGTTCATAATCATAATTGGAGCGAAGGTGGATGTCAAGTATGGGTTGGAGGATGAATTGCTGCGCGAAACTCTCTTTTTTCATGGTTTCGCCCATATATCGCTCCGTAAAAGCAGGTAATTTGGCTTCCAGCACTTTGGGGTCAGTACCTGGTCGAAGCAGGAGGTAG
>JBJXGO010000089.1:0-3890 GCA_046160345.1 Saprospiraceae bacterium | reverse complement strand
ATGTGTGGGGTTGAATTGAAGTCACCGCCTCACTACAACCGCTGTTAAAAAAACGGCTCCCCGAGCATCCGATCAATTCATCGTCAAGGGTTTGCCCAGGTAAAAATCCAGGATCTTCAACTTGAATACATAATCGTATTTGGCCACCGTAAGGTCGGTTTCAGCGATGTCGCGGTTGTTCCGGGCAGTCGTCAGGTCGAGCGTGTTGATGGTGCCCAGTGTGTGCCGTTTTACCGTATTTTCGTAAGCGATGTCCATGGCATCAAAAGTCTTTTGGGCAGCGGCCAGGGTCAGGCGAGCTGCCCGGGCATTTGCTATCGAGGTCTGGATATCGTTTTTGAGCGTTTGTTGCGTCTGGACTTGCTGCATTTGAGCAGTCAAGACCCCCAGGCGAGCGCGTTCTACACTGAGCCGGGTACGGCCGTTCTGATAAATGGGAATATTGAGGCTTGCACCTATGCCCTGACCGAAGTTCTGGTCAATTTGGTCAAAGTAATCGAGTTTCGGATAAGTAATGGAAGAAGGCCCGTATTGCCGAATCTCAACATCCACCCCGTTGACATTAAAGACAACCGGATCGCCCAGCACATCACTGCCCAAAACCGGATTGCTAAAATCCCTGGCCTGGGAAGAATAACTGCTGCTCAAATTTGCAAAGGCAGTGACCGTTGGGTAGTAAGCTGATTTTGCGATCGCAATACCTTCCTGCGCGCTTTTTACGCGGAAATCAGCGGAACGGATGCTGGCTTGGGTGTTCACGGCTGTTTCGTAAACTGGTAAAAGAGCCAGGGCGTCCGGATTGGCGTCAGCAGGTATGGGTACCTCCGGACGTTCGATCTGGAGATCAAAATCTGGTTCCAGTTGAAGCAACTGCTTGAGGTTGAGGTAAGACAATTCCACGCTATTTTGCGCTTGCACCGCCGCTTGTTCGCCTTGCGCCAGCTGGGCCTGGATATTGAATTTATCCGCCATGGGCAGTGTGCCCGCTTCGATGAGTTTGAGCGTCGTATTAAGTTGTTCCTGAGTTTGGGCGATGCGTTTTTCGGCATTGTCCAATTGTTCCTCGCCGAGGAGGATCCCCAGATATGCCGACGCGATCTGCAGGCCCAGGTTGTTCTGCAATTGTTCGGCATCTGCTTTGGCGGCTAAAAGTTCCCAGCCGGCCTGTTTGATCGAGTGGTTGATGAGTCCCCCGCTAAAAATGTTGATCCCGGCGCTCAGTCCCAGGCTGTTGAAACTGGTGGCCACCGTACTGAACTGGTTGGTAGTCGGGTCGATGGTCCGACCAAACTGCTCGCCTACATCTGCATTGGCGCTCACGCTGGGCAGGCGGGAGGCTTTGGCTTGTTTTTCCGAGAGCAGGGCGGTGCGCACACTGGCCTGTGCCTGTTTCACGGTGATGTTGTTTTCTTTCGCGTACTCGATGCAGCGTTCGAGCGACCAGGTATCCTGTGCATGGGCAGCCGATGACAAGAGAAACGCCAGGAAGAACGCAAAGGGTTTTGACAGTTGTTGCATATTAATACTGTTACAGTTATCCTGCTTTCAGCAGTTTTTATCCGGGGACAAGAGTACGCAGATGGACGGTAGCAGGGTAAAAAATTTATATGAAGGGGGGAGATTGGTGGATGAAGGATGTGGAGCATTGATTCCCAAAAGTTTTGGAAATCTCCTAGGATTGAACAGAATTCCCTCAATTTTTTCGGACCACCAAAACTTGTTGGTCTGTAAATTCCATCCAGGCAAAGTCATACACGAGGTGATACCACTTGCCTTGTTTGTTTTTGTAGATGCCTGTCATATACTCCCACCTGAATTTGGCACGGGTAAGCACCGAACGATCAAACATTTCCTTCTTGCTCTCGCCCATCAAGGTGGCCAGGATTTCCCGGTTTCGGTGCAGGTAACCATCAATTTCCCTCACTTCGTTGCGCGTGTCTCGCCGTTTTGCGAAATTGAAGGTGTTTTTACATTTAGAGTCACAAAATTTTTTGTCGGTACGCCCACGAAGGGGCTTTCCGCATTGTTGACATTCGTTTTTCATTCGGTTAGAATTTTAATGAGATGCCAAATTTAAACGTTTGTCATCGGATAAGCAACGGTTTACCGTCAATTATCTTTCCAAACAATTGGATATCAGTACTTTAAAATTGAAAATAGTCGTTTTTTTTGTATCCGAATTTTAAATATTGACTCATGCGTTTACTCATCGCTCCACTTCAGTACGACAATTTGAACCGAATATCTGTTCGGTTACAAGAATTTGACGGTGCCTTACCGGGCAAAATGAAAAAGATAAAAGGCAGCCGTTGGGCGCCCGAACTCAACTGCTGGCACATACCCTACACTTCCGAGGCCTGGGGCAGCCTAAAAACTATTTTTGAGGGTTGCGAAATTGTAAAAGCAGAAGGGGCCGCCAATTTGTACAAAAGCTCCAGGCCGGAAAGCGACCAGGCTATGGGCTCCAATCAACTCCTGAAAGAACCCAAGCCACCGCTCTCCCCATTGCCAAATGGTAAGGGTACAGCCATAACACCTCACGCTGAGATTGCGTACCCGCTTAATGCTATTTCTGTCAACCTATACCCATTAGACAAAGCCCTGATTTGCCTGTATGTACCACCAGAATTAGTCCCTGAGTACCTTTCTGTGGTCAAAAGTATGCACGGTCGCCGCTGGGAACCGCAATGGAAGGTATGGGCGGTACCTTATACGAAGCTGACGCTGCGGTTTTTGCAGAAGTATTTCGATGCGCGCATTTTGCAATGGGCATTTACTCCTTCAGAAGATATTCCAGAACGCCTGGATGCGCCATTGCCTGAACGGAAGCCACAGCCAACGGTCGTTCCTGCTCGTTATGAAGCGGCTGTTATTGCCCTCGAACAGGTGCTAATGCTTAAAAGGTACAGTTGGCGCACGATCAAATCTTATAAAAACTCGCTTCGGCTGTTCATTATGCACTATAATGACACCAAGCCGAGTCAGATCACGCGCAAGCAGATAAACAGTTATATCTTGAAACTCATTCAGGAGAAGCATATCACCGAATCATATCAAAATCAGATTGCCTGCTCTATCAAGATTTTTTATTGTGAGGTAGTTGATCAATCTGAGAAGGTTGAAGGGTTGGTTCAGGCCAAAAAACCGCAGAAAATACCACAGGTGTTGACTGAATCTGAGGTTACACGTTTATTAAAGTCTGTGGATAACCTCAAACACCGTTGTATTTTAATGCTCATTTATTCAGCAGGATTGCGGCTTGGTGAATTGACTAAATTGCGCTTAACGGACATTCAGGCTGACGAACATCGGATTTTTGTACGAGACGGGAAAGGCAAAAAAGACCGCTGTACGATATTGGCAGGCAAAACCGAAACGCTGTTGCGCAGCTACCTGGCTTGCTATAGCCCCGTACACTGGTTGTTTGAAGGGGCTGACGGAGGCGCTTACAGCGACCGAAGTGTACAGGCCATTTTTACCAAAGCAAAGGAGCGCTCCAAGATCAATCCTTTGGCGACTGTACATACCCTGCGGCACTCATTTGCCACGCACTTGTTGGAGAAAGGAGTTGATTTACGCTATATCCAAGACCTTTTGGGCCACGAGAGCAGCAAAACCACAGAGATTTACACCCATATCACTAAAAAAAGTTGGGATAAAATAAAAAGTCCCTTAGATGATTTGGAGATTTAAAGTTTTCGCATACATTTACGACCTAAAACCATTGCTGGATGAATCAATTTTTCCCTGCCATTTTTCATTCTGCCTGTTGCGTCAATCCAACCCTGATGGTTGGATAGACGCAACAGGCGTTTTTGGATCATGTGTTGACAAAGCGGGTTTTCACGCAATAGCCGCTATATAGGGAGAGTTGACGAACAACCATAGTT
>JBJXGO010000088.1:0-16254 GCA_046160345.1 Saprospiraceae bacterium | reverse complement strand
GCGGCTTCAAAATTTGGCGGATTTGGGCCGCGCCAGCCAAAAAGGTCGTCATTATGCGCGACTAAAATGCCGTCGACGGGCCGAATGTTGATTTCCGGGCGACTACCCGCAAGCGATTGCCTGGCGATATTGCCGCCACCGTGCAGCCAAAGTGTCATTGCAAAAGGCTGCGTTGTGTCCAACCCGACGGGCGCGGAAACGAAAAAAAGGCTCGGCATCCCGTTTTTTGCTGCATTGGCCATCACGGGAAAGTCCGGACGATTCTCCCATTGGTTTTGCCGTCCGTCGGCCCACATCAAAAAGGCAAAACAGTTGAAGCCGGCTGCAAATGGGGAAGGGAAAACCGCCTGCAAATGGCATTCCACAGGGTCGCCAACCGGATTGTACTGGAATGAGACGGCAGTAGCCGTAATATTCTGCCCGGCATTTACCTGCGTGTTTCCATCTGCAACAACGGCAAAAAACAACGCGCCCATTTGGTGAGGTGTGAATACAAAAAGTGCTTCGTTGAGTGCCAATTGGTATTTGCCAATCCCTGTGGGACTGGGAATGCGCGGAGTCTGAGCGACGTCAACTTGTTCTTTGAGCGCAGCGCAGGCAGATTCTAAAAAGTGGGACTTACCTACCCGAACGGCATCGGTTGTGGAGCTGAATGCGGTAGGTTTGGCATAAATTTCATACCAATCCGGCAGTGGAAGGGCAGATTCCCAGACCACCCACACCTGGCCGTCGGCGTACCAGGCACGGACGTTGGTTTGGGCGTTGATAAAATGACTCAGCAGAAGGATAAGAGGAATTAATTGTTTTTTCATTTTAGTATTGATTTTCAACGTTTAAGGTCAATTTTTTCAAGATCGGGAGCGGAACATATAGACCGAGGTTTTGCAGAAAACCCAGGTTAGGAATTTGCTTTGGAATTATATATTGATTCCAATAAAAACCTATAAGGTTTTCCAAACCTTATAGGTTTCAATTCACCAAATTTCAGTTTTTAACAAATCGCCCAATTTTTCGCGTGCCCATATTTTCAAAAATTTCCAAAAAATAAAGGCCGTTTTGCAGGGTTGAAACATCCAGTGCGGTCTCCTTGATACCGTGTTTTTCCAGCACTAATTTGCCGTTCAGATCAAAGACCCGAACGCCATCAAATTCCTTTTTGAAGAACAGCGTACCATTGCTGGGGTTGGGAAATACTCCTGGGTCAAAGAGATTGGCATCCACTTCATGCGTTGCAACCGTAGGGTCAAAAACCTGAATCCGAATTTTTCGGAAGGTCTCCTTGGTTACAAATATCTTCGGCACTACCACCAGGCCATTCGGGAGAACGGTCGTTTGCCCAGCTTGTATGACCAGGTTGTTGGCAATATCGCGCACACGCCACTCGAGCATTTTGCCAGGCACAGGTTTGAATTGTTGTGGTTTTCGAATGGACAGATCAGTGAGCAGGGCGTTTTCCGCGCAGATGTCGTTTGGAAAAACAGCATTTCCCGTCAACCAGGCGGTCAGCTCCCATTTTCCCGGCTCGTCGGTGATGGATTCCAGATCCCAGTTGTGCCAACCACCCCAGGTACCCCAGTTGTCGCCGTCGCCGTTGTTGATACCGATCTGTCCACTACCGGGATCCTTGTTCAAGGACTCCAGGCGGTGATTGAAAAAGCCAGGATACGATTGGTTGCTTTGGAAAAATTCTTGAAAACCCAGGTTATCACGGTAGGTCTGTTCCGATGGATTTTCGCCTTGAATCCAGTGAAAATTGAGCGTCGGGTAGGTGTGCCCTCGTTCATCCCAGTGGATTTGAGTGCCCCAGCCCATTGAGTCTGCAAGACGGAACTGAGCGGCCACTTCAGGGGACCATTTCATTCGGCCATTGTCGTCGTTTTTGCCAATCCAAACCCGCATAATGGGGAAATCCCGCTGGTTAGAACAAGGCACATTCAAGCTAAAAGCTTCTTCAATATGCACGGTCTGGCCGTTCCATCCCCGGAGGCTGGTGGGCAGATTGTCACTAATAGAGCCTACAATCCGGATGCTCGAGGCGTCTTCGGCACCCCGGAATCCGGCATTGAACATGCAGGCAGTGGAGAATTTGTCTGGAAAAGACTTCGCCAGCACCGTAGCGGCCCCGGAGCCCATGCTGTACCCCATTACTGCCACCCGGTTAGGGTCCACCGGAAAGTGTTTGATCAACCAATCATTGATCCAGAGAATGCGCCTTTGTGTATAGTTAATGACCGTGTCGCCGGGCATGGTGGCAAATCCGTACTCGAATGGATTGTGCCGTTTGGTCCAGCCAAACCAAAGGCTACGGCCTGCAGTGAAAACGGAATCGCCCAATTCCGTGATGGTATTTATCGGAAAATCATCATTATGTGCCACTGATATACCCTGCTTGGGTTCCAGATTAAATTGTCTGAACCGATTGGCTATCATTTGTTGTGCCACGCC
The DNA here is from genome assembly GCA_046160345.1 of Saprospiraceae bacterium. Classification (GTDB taxonomy): domain Bacteria; phylum Bacteroidota; class Bacteroidia; order Chitinophagales; family Saprospiraceae; genus M3007. Next base: position 13,809 of record JBJXGO010000088.1, on the reverse strand, counting down.
TCCACCGCCATGAAAAAGATGCGTCATGGGGATTTTTTCGCCGCCAGCAGTATCCAGGGTGAGCGATTGGCTAATGATAAACATGGACGGCATACCGTTTTTAGCAGCATTGGCCAACACCGGAAAATCGGGGCGCCCCGCATTTTCGTCTTGCAGCCCCAAAGCCCACATGGAGAACCAGGCTGTTTTGTGGCCCGTAGGGAGGATTTCAGTGCGTTGTAAATGACAGTTGACGGGTTGGGTAATTGGGTTGTAGGTAAAGTTCACTGCACTTTGTGTGATATTTACTCCTGTTGTAACAACAGATTGCCCCCATGGCACTACGGCATAAAATGCTGATCCTGTGCTTAATACGGTTTCCACAAACAGGCCCTCCCCTGCGGCAAGTTGGTAGAACGTACCGTCCGGTTTCGGGATTCTGTAGGTAAAATTGGGGTCGCCTGTCTGCTGATAATAAGTCCCTGGGAGGTACTCGAACTGAAAAGGCCGACCAATTAGGCTTGCTTGACCGGTATTCGTAAATGCGGTATTTTTTTTGTAAATACCATAGGTGCCAGGCCCTGGAACAGGCGTTTCCCAGACCACCCAAACCTGCCCATCGGCATACCAGGCTCGGACGTTGGTTTGGGAAAATAAAGAAAGCGAAATATAAAGAAAGCAACTTGTAAAGATGGTTTTCATGTTCTCTAATTTGATTGTAAAAGAAAGAACCGCATTTGACGACAATTCTATCCTTCCGTTTAAAACAACGACACAGATTTTCGAGTTACTTTTGCCACCCACAACAATACATCTAAAATGTCACTCCAACGCAACGAGCAGGAACTAATTCAACAAGTGCTCAAAATTTTTTCTGCCCAATTGGAAAAAGGAGGCTTTCGTAAAACGCCTGAACGTTTTGCCATTCTGGAGGAAATTTACAAGCGCACCGACCATTTCGACGCCGAAGCGCTTTATATCCACATGAAAAACCGCAGCTACCGGGTAAGCCGGGCTACGGTTTACAATACGCTTGAGCTGTTGGTCAATTTTGATCTGGTGAAAAAGCACCAGTTTGGCCGAAATCTGGCTCAGTTTGAAAAATCCTATGGCTTCAAACAACATGACCATGTAATTTGCGCCCACTGCGGCAAAGTGGTGGAATTCTGCGACCCGCGTGTGCAGCAGATCAAGGACATGGTGGGCGAACTCCTCAACTTCAAGATATCCCACCACTCGCTCAACCTTTATGGCGTGTGCGGCTCCTGCCAAAAAGAGATAGAATTTGGGATCCTGCGCAATCAACCCAAAGAAATGGAAGATGAACCGGGCTGGGGGGATTGATGTAAAATGGGGTCAAAGTGCTAATAATCAATCCGAAGCTATTCAAATCAACGAATCACCCGCTTGCAAGAGATCTTCACCATAAAACTTCCCGCTTTTGAGGGGCCATTCGACCTTCTCCTTTTCTTCATTGAACGGGATGAACTGGATATTTACAACATCCCCATCGCGAAAATTACCGACGATTTTTTGACCTACCTTCACCAAATGGAGGAGTTGAGTGTTGATATCGCCTCCGAATTTATCGTGGTAGCTGCTACCCTCATGCGCATCAAAGCCAAGATGCTGCTGCCCCGCAAACAAGTGGATGAAGATGGCAACGAGATAGACCCGCGCCGCGAACTGGTGGATCGCCTGCTCGAATACAAGCGCTACAAAACCGTACTGGACGACCTTCGTCGTCTGGAGGAAGTGCGGGCATTTATGAATCCTCGTGGTTTTGCTTCAGCAGAGATCCGTCAGCTTGCAGAGCAAGCCCTCGCCGAAGCAGAACTTGAATCCATCAGTCTCTACAAACTCCTCAGGGTGTTCGAGCGGCTCGTAACACGCTTTGAGGAAGACCAAAAAACCAAGCGTGTACATACGGTTTATAATTACAACTACACTATTCAAGAGCAGCGGGAGTACCTCATTGGCAAGTTGAAAAAAGGAGAAAAGCGGGATTTTGAAGACCTGTTCCTCGCACTCGAAAACCGTATCCAAGCGGTGGTTACGTTTTTGGCCTTACTCGAATTGCTCAACGCTCAAGAGGTGGTTATAATTCAGGGAGAAGGCATCAACAACTTTTGGCTGACGCTGCCAGAAGATTGAAAGATTTAAGATGGTCAAACAAACTTGACACGCTCTTATTTCCGCCATATCAAATAACCCCAGCCGATCAAGCTCGCTATACCTGCAAAATAATAAACCCCGGACAAATGACCTGCAAACGCTCCAGCCACCAAGGCCCCAGCGCCAATGGCAATTTCCAACGAAATATACATCGTAGCCAATGAGCGGCCTTTTCGGCCGGGGTCGCCCAAGTCCACCGTCCAGGCATTGATAGTAGGCGCAAAAATGCCATTTCCAAGTCCAAACAATATTGAAGCGAGATAGAGCATCGGTTTTGAATCAGCGAGGGCGAAGGCAAACATTGCAATGGCGATCAGGATCGCGGATGCTTTTAACACGGGCACACGTCCCATCTTGTCGGAGAGTTTTCCCGCCGAAATGCGCGTGGTGACGCTGGCCAGGGTGAAGAGTGTAAAAAAAATACCCCTGTTTTCCACACCCAGATCGTCGCTCAAATCCGGGACTGAAGTAAGTATGATCCCATAACTGAGATAACAAAAGATCATAACGATGGCAGCTGGCATGGCGAGCGGATCGAATATGTCTTTGCGACCCACTTTCAGCAAGGCGAACCGGAAGGGCTGTTTTTCTTGGAGCGTTTCTTTCAAATTAGCCAAAATGAGCATGGAGAACACCGCCAATACCGCCGAGGCGTAGAACATTACATTAATATCGAACAGTTTAGTCAGCCAGCTGCCCAATGGTGGTGAGGCGCTGGCGCCCAGGCTAAAACATATCCCAAGCGTGCCCATTGCTTCTCCACGCCGCCCATCCGGAACAATATCGGCCATATAAGCCGAAGTGCCTGTGGGTTTGAACCCCGTAGAAAATCCATGAAAAAACCGCAAGGACAGAAACCCGGAAACTATGGCAAGGGGCGGATACAACAGGCTACAGACCACACAAGCAAAAGTGCCTACATACATGACAGGGATTCGCCCCACAGTGTCGGCGAGTTTGCCGCTAAAGGGTCTTGAAATGCCCGCTGAAATGGTAAAAAGGGCAATTATCCAGCCCTTGTGTTCCGCGCCGCCCAAGGACGTGAGGTAAGAAGGCAGTTCGGGGATCATCATGTTGAAACTACCCGCGAACAAAGCGTGCGAAATGCAAAGGAGAATGAAAGGGCGCGTGTAAAGCGCTGGGCTGGCAGCAAAGTCTAACCCAGCCTTGGACTTATTGGGCACAGAATATTTTGTTCAAATCAATCGAAAAGCCGTTCACAACTTTAGCACGGGCAGGAAATGCTCCCAATCGATGTTTTTTGGAATGCAAGGTTGTTTGCCGGGCAATTCCATAGCAATGGTTTTAGTAATTTTTCACAAAGGTAAGGGGGAATACCCTATTACTTTCCAGGAGGTTCAGTCGCCAATTTGTGCTTTAAAAAACCTTCAACCACCTCCAATCCGCGCTCGAAATCCCGGTTATTGTTCACCACTATATCCGCCTCCTCTTTGTAGGGCAAAATGAACCGCTCGTAGGAGGGCAACACATGGTGCTGGTATTTGTACAGCACATCGTCCAGGGGATAGCCACGCTCCACCTGGTCGCGCATAATCCTGCGGATGACTTTGAGATTTTCCTTGGCATTCACAAAAACTTTAAGGTCGATCTTTTTGGCAATTTTTTTATAATGGAATACAAACAAACCCTCAATTACAATGATCGGAGCGGACTTGAAGATCAGCAACTTAGGTTTTGCATTAGGGTTGTTATAGACATATTCTTCAAGAGTCAGGGTTTCTCCTGACATAAGTTTTTCCACATCGTTTCGAAATTTTTTTTTGTCGAAAGATTTGGGCAAATCGAAATTTTGCTCGCCGTTCACATCCCTGTGCTGTTGTTCGCGAGGCAGGTAATAATCGTCCTGAGAAATGATACAAAGTTGATCTTCTGAAAAAGACTGGCGCAATCGGCGGATAAAACTGGTCTTTCCGCTGCCGCTGCCACCGCATATTCCAATGAGATATGGTTGCATGGATGTGCTGATTTGTAATGGTTGATTTCTTTATTCGGCGAAAATAGGGGTTCCTTCAAAATTCCCTCCGAAACAAACCCTCTGCGTACATTTCGGCGGTTTTGAAATTCAAATCACTTCAACCTTGCCGCCAGCAGGCTGGCAGACCTAAAATAAATTAACTATCCATGGATCGTCTTATTGGCCTTGTAGGCATCGTTGTCATTCTTGGAATCGCTTTTTTGCTCTCCAACAACCGTAAAGCCATTAACTATCGCACCGTCGGAATGGGGCTATTGCTTCAGGCTGGTTTGGCGGTTTTTATCCTAAAGACCTCGGTCGGGCAGGCGATCTTTGGTTGGCTGGGCAAAGCGGTCACCAAAGTCCTGGACTTTTCTGTTGAAGGAGCTCGCTTTGTTTTTGGCATTTTGGCAGATGACAAGGCTTTTGGCAAGGTAGTAGAAAGCACTGAAAGAACGGTAGGCCCTCAGCCCTGGAGTATTGACGGCTTGGGCGACCCGGTTTTTGTGAGCGGGTTTATTTTCTTTTTCAAAATTATTCCCACCATCATTTTTGTTGCCTGTTTGGTCAATATTTTTTACCACATCGGCTTGATGCAATGGATAGTAGAAAAACTGGCAAAAGGGCTGAACTACATCATGAAAGTGAGTGGAGCGGAGGCTTTGAGCAATATTTCCAGCGCGTTTGTTGGGCAGGTGGAAGCACAGATTATGATCAAACCCTACCTCAAGGGAATGACCATGTCTGAATTAATGGCCTCCATGACGGGCAGTTTTGCCTGTATAGCGGGTGGAGTTATGGCGGCCTACATTGCATTTGGCGTGAAAGCTGAATATCTTATTGCGGCAAGTATTATGGCTGCGCCGGGCGCACTTGCCATCGCTAAGATCATTTGGCCTGAAACCGAAGAGTCTGAAACACAGGGAGAGGTGAAACTTAAAGTTGGCAAACAGCATTCCAATATCGTGGATGCTATTTCCGCAGGCTGCACGGATGGCCTCAAGGTCGGCCTTAATGTATTGGCCATGCTGGTTGGGTTTTTGGCGCTTATTGCCTTGATAAACTATATTTTAGGTGCAGCAGGTGGCTTGGCAGGATACCCGGATTTTGGCTTGAACAGCATACTTGGTGGATTATTTTCTGGATTTGCATTTGTAATGGGGGTTCCCTGGCACGAGGCATCGCAAGCGGGAGCGCTGATGGGCACGAAGTTGGTTGCCAACGAATTTGTTGCTTACTTACAGCTAAAACCAATCATTGAGGGTCAACTGCTTTCTGAAAAAACCATCGCCATTATAAGTTTTGCACTCTGTGGTTTTGCAAATTTTGGCTCGGTAGGTATCCAAATCGGCGGCATTTCTGCGTTGGAACCCAGTCGCCGGGCCGATTTGGCGAAACTGGCTTTCCGGGCACTTATAGCAGGCACCCTGGCGAGTTACCTGTCGGCTACACTTGCAGGGCTCTTGTTTTAACGACTTGAAATGAAGTAATGGCGAGTAGAACAAACACAATTAATCTTGGGAAAACCACCCGAAGGTTAACCGCTTTCGGCAAGTTGGGTTTATTGCTGATCAACTTACTGTTTGCCGCTTCTTTCCACACAAGGAATGATATTGCAGGGTTCAAGGAGTCGCCAGGTTTGGCATTGACAGCTATGAACCTGTCAAAACTTGACAGGATTTGCTCCCCGGCAACAAACACATCCGACTCCCTTATTTTTTTGGCGAAGCAAAAACTTGCGATTGTCGAAACAACGCTATCTGCCAAAACCCTGGCCGTAGCGCGAAGCTTTGTTGGTATCCCTTATGTAAGCGGCTGCCTCGATCGTAATTCAGAAGAATGCCTGGCCGTCAACCTTTGTGAGCTAGACTGTTGGACTTTTGTAGAAAACAGCCTTGCTATTGCCCTGGCGGAGCCTGGAGATTTTCAATCGTACAAAGATCATTTACAGCAGCTTAGGTATTGGGGAGGCTATATCAATGGCTACGGCTCGCGCATCCATTATTTCACGGGATGGCTGTTGCAATGTGAAAAACTTGGCATCCTTAAAGACCTCACCGAAACAATGGGAGGAATACCGTACCGCAAAAATGTAGGTTACATTTCTGCGCGTCCGGCTAAGTATCCCAAAATCAAGAATGCCAATAATTTGCGCGCCATAAAAGCCGCCGAACGCCGGATCAACGCGCACCGGTGGTTTTTCATTCCTCAAAATCGTATAGCAGAGATCGAACAATTTATACAAGACGGGGATATCATTTCGCTAACGGCCTGGAAACCTGAACTTGATATCGCCCACCAGGGCTTTGCCGTGAAAATTAAGGGTCGTATTCACCTTTTGCACGCCTCCTCTCTGGGCAAAAAAGTGGTTTTATCCACGCAACCTTTGGCACAATACGTGCTTGCGCAGCGCGGCCAAACTGGGATTATGGTGGCGCGTTTTCAGTAATAATATGCCGCTTTGCCAGTCCGAACTACCTTTTCCTGACAAATATATCCCCTTTCAACGAATTGTCTCTGCCATTCCGTCAGATTTCCCTGCGTGGCACAACGATTGATAGCTTGGATTATCCAATTGGATCTTTTTAGAAAACGACCTTAATCGATCAACCAATCACCAATCAACCAATCACTAATTTCAACTCAAGTAAAACATGGGAAAAATAATCGGCATTGACCTTGGCACTACCAACTCTTGCGTTTCCGTAATGGTCGGCAACGAGCCTACCGTTATCCCCAACGACGAAGGCGCGCGCACTACTCCTTCAGTAGTAGGCTTTTTGGACAATGGGGAGCGTAAAATTGGCGCACCTGCCAAGCGCCAGGCCATCACCAATCCAACGCGTACCGTAGCTTCTATTAAGCGTTTCATGGGCATGCGTCACAGCGAGTCCACCAACGAGATAAAACGGGTACCCTATAAAGTGGTCAAAGGCGACAACGATACGGTACGTGTTGACATTGACGGCCGCCTCTATACCCCGCAGGAAATCAGCGCAATGACCCTGCAAAAAATGAAGAAAGTAGCCGAAGATTACCTCGGCGAAACCGTTACCGAAGCCGTTATCACGGTACCGGCATATTTCAATGATTCTCAGCGCCAGGCTACCAAAGAAGCAGGTGCGATCGCGGGCCTTGATGTAAAACGCATCGTGAACGAACCAACCGCAGCAGCCCTCGCCTATGGACTCGACAAGCGTTCAAAAGACATGAAGATCGCTGTCTATGACCTCGGTGGCGGTACGTTCGACATCTCGGTGCTCGAACTCGGCGGCGGCGTTTTTGAAGTAAAATCAACCAATGGCGATACGCACCTGGGTGGCGACGATTTCGACCAAACCATTATCGAGTGGTTGGCCGACGAATTCAAACGCCAGGAAAATATTGACCTCCGTAAAGACCCAATGGCGCTACAACGCCTGAAAGAAGCTGCTGAAAAAGCCAAAATCGAGCTTTCAAGCGGAATGGAAACGGAAGTTAACCTCCCTTACATCACAGCAGTGGATGGGGTGCCAAAACACTTGGTGGTAAAACTTAGTCGTGCAAAATTTGAGCAAATGACCGATGCCCTCGTGCAACGCACGCTGGAGCCATGTCGCAAAGCGCTCAAAGACGCTGGCATGAAACCCAATGAGGTGGACGAGGTGATTCTGGTAGGGGGTTCCACCCGGATCCCGCGCATTCAGGAGGAGGTAGAGAAGTTTTTTGGCAAAAAGCCCAACCGCTCGGTGAACCCGGATGAAGTGGTTGCTATTGGCGCTGCTGTACAAGGTGGGGTGCTTAGTGGTGCCGTTACCGACGTGCTTTTGCTCGACGTGACCCCGCTTTCACTCGGTATCGAAACGATGGGCAACATCTACGACGTAGTGATTGAAGCCAATACTACAGTGCCGACCAAAAAAGCCAAAACGTACTCTACGGCCACAGACAATCAACCTCAAGTTGAAATTCACATCTTGCAAGGCGAACGTCCGATGGCCCGCGACAACCGGTCCGTAGGCCGATTCATCCTCAACGACATACCGCCCGCCCCGCGTGGGGTTCCGCAGATTGAAGTCACCTTCGATATGGACGCAAACGGCATCCTGAGCGTGACCGCCATGGACAAAGGTACGGGCAAACAACAAAACATCCGGATTGAAGCCAGCACGGGCTTGAGCAAGGACGAAATTGCGCGGATGAAAGCTGAGGCACAAGCCAACGCTGAAACCGATCGTCAGACTCGGGAGCGCGCTGAAAAACTCAATGCTGCGGATACGCTGATTTTCCAAACAGAAAAGCAGCTTAAGGAATTCGGCGACAAAGTACCCGCCAACCACCGGGAGACCATCGAAAAAGCACTCGTAGAACTTCGCGAGGCACACAAAGCGGAGGACATTGATTGCCTCGATACAGCACAAGCGGCCCTCACAGAAGCCTGGAATGCTGCCAGTCAGGAAATCTACGCTGCACAACAAGCTGCCGGCGGTAGCGAAGGCGGCGGCGGCGCGGAGAACCCTTATGGCTCCACTACGGGCGGCCCAACGGGCGGCGCTACAGGGAACGAGGCACAGGATGTGGAGTTTGAGGAAGTGAAGAGCTAAGCGTGAAATTTAGACTTTTTTGAGAATATTAAGCCGCCAGGAATTTAATTTCGGGCGGCTTTTTCTTTTCCGTTTTTCCTTCAAAACCGCGTTATTTGCATAAAAATACCCAGCCATGACTGCACTCGAAATTAAAGACAAACTACACCGGATGGTTATTGAGACCGACGATGTAGATGTGCTGGAACAAATCGCACTACTCTTCTCCGCGCTTCGCGACGAAAAAAACCTTTGGGATACAATTGGCGAGGCCGAAAAAGCCCAGATAAAACGAGGACTGGAAGATTTGCATTCGGGCCATACTAAATCCAACGAAGAAGTACGGGCAAAAGTCAGGGAAATCCTTACTGCGGTTAATTGAGTTTTCTTTTCCGGTTTCCTCTAAAACCTCGATATTTGCACAAAATACCCGGATATGACTATAGGTGTAGGAGATATTGCCGATTCCATCGCTATGCTCAACCCCTCCCAATTGCTCAATCTTAAAGCATCCAAAGCAATGTCTGATCGAGTGGAGGAGTTGGTGTTCAAAAAAAAGGATGGAATCATCAGCGAAGAAGAAGCCTCCGAACTGGAGCGCTATCTTGCAATTGACCTCCTAATCGCGTTGGCCAAGGCTCGCGCTAGAATTTTGTTGGCTGCTGCATGAACCGCCGCGCTATTCCGTTAACCATTCGCCAAGCTGTAGCCGAGCGTGCCAATTGTCGCTACGAATACTGCCTAATGCTCGAAGCCGAATTCTTTGTAGCTTTTGAGATTGATCACATTGTAAGCCTCAAACATGGTGGCAGCAACGATCTTGAAAATCTTGCCTTTGCCTGCCCACATTGCAATCAACACAAAGGTTCTGATTTGGGCACCTATGTCTCTGAAAGCAATCGGCTTACCCGACTATTCCATCCGCGCAAGGATACTTGGGAAAAACATTTTGAAGTGGATGAAGGAGAAATCATGCCTTTGACCAAAATTGGGGCGGCAACCATCAAGGTGTTAGACATAAACAATCCAGACCGCATAATTTTGAGAAGGCTGTTGATCCAAGCTGGCAGATACCCATAATCTGTGGCTATCCTCGCCGTACATTTGCGTCTCAACAAACAATCTCATGCTTGCACCGCTCCGCACCCTATTGTTCAAAAAAGCCCTCCGCAATCTGCTTGCTTCGCAAAAACGCAGCCGTCAGGTGCATACGCTGGAAAGCGCCCGCACGGTCGGAGTGCTTTTCGACGCCGGTTCTGAAACCACGCGTCGCGAGAGCCTTGAGTTTGTCAGGTCTTTGGAAAAGCAAGGGAAAAAAGTATCCACTCTTGGGTTTTTTAACATGAAACAAACCCCTGAAAATCAGATATTTGATTCATTTTTTGCAAAAGAAACCACCTGGCTTGGCCAGCCTAAAAGCGAGAAGGCCACCAGTTTTATAAAACAAAAGTTTGACCTGTTGCTTACCCTTAACCCCGATGAACTGCCCCCCCTGGAATGGCTCGCAGCACAATCGCAAGCGGCCTTTAAGATCGGATTTGCTACCAGCCGCCCCAATGATTTTGATATTCAGTTAGAAACGCCCGAAGGCAAGGGTATTCAGTATTTTACGGAACAACTGGCGCTTTATCTTGGAAAAATTGTTTTGAATTAAATGTACCCCGGAACTCCGTTCCGGGGCCAAACCCTTCCCGGAACGGAGTTCCGGGATACAGCATATGAACTTACACCAAAAACTTCGCGGCACGGGCGTTGCACTCGTCACACCCTTCAAAAACGGCGCTATCGATTGGGAGGATATCGAACGCATCATCGAGCATGTAATCGCTGGCGGTGTGGAATTCCTCGTCAGCCTGGGCACTACAGGAGAATCGAGCACGACAACGGATACCGAACACCGCCAAATCCTAGATTTTTCCATTAAGATCAATCGCGGACGGGTGCCTTTTGTAGCTGGCATATTTGGTGGAAACAACACCGCTGTGTTGGTGGAAAAAATCAAGGGCTTCAACTTCGAAGGCATTGACGCCCTGCTCTCAAGCAATCCTGCCTATAACAAACCCGGTCAGGAAGGTATTTTCCAGCATTACATGGCTTTGGCCGAGGCTTCACCCCTTCCTATCATTATTTACAATGTGCCTAGCCGGACTTCTTCAAACATGACGGCAGAGACCACGCTACGGCTCGCCCATGCCTCTGACAAATTCATCGCGGTCAAAGAAGCTTCGGATGATATTTATCAGATCATGAAAATCCTGAAGGGAAGGCCTGAGAATTTTCTGGTATTGAGCGGTGACGATTTTATTACCCTTCCCCTTATCTCTGCCGGGGGAGACGGCGTGATCTCTGTGATAGCAAACACATTGCCGCGCCCGTTCACCGATATGGTGCGCGCTGCTTTGCGGCAAGATTTGCCAACCGCTCAAAAGTTGAATTTTAAACTGCTTGAGCTGTACAAAATACTTTTTGCGGAAGGAAACCCTGTTGGGGTGAAAGCAGCAATGGAACTCCAGGGGCTTTGCAACCGCGAAGTACGCCTGCCACTGGTGCCAATGACAGAACAGGGGGTGCACCAGATCATGGCAGAGTTGGAAAAATTGCAAGCGTGATTTGTCAAGAAATTTTTAGGCCTTGACTTCGAAAAGTGAAAGGAAGCAATATCTTTGCACCCGCTTTTGGAGACCTGTGCTTTTTTTGAGGCATTGGGGATAAGAAAGTCCCCTTGTTCAGCGCTGCCTTCATTAGTACTTCGGCAGAGAAAAAGGCTGCATCGGGTAAATTGGCCACGTGGCGGAATTGGTAGACGCGCTACTTTGAGGGGGTAGTGTCCTTTCGGATGTGCTGGTTCGACTCCAGTCGTGGTCACAAAAAGGCTTTTCGAGAAATCGGGAGGCCTTTTTTAATGTCCAAGGTAATGAAAGTTAGCCTTAAACGGATCATATCAGGGATTTAATCAAATTTTACAAGGCATTGTCCGATAGAATGGAACCGTTTTATACCGAAAAAATGTAGCCTCCAAAATGACGAAAGTCAGAAAAAAATTGTACTTTCGTAAATCTTTTCACCAAAATAGTTTCCAATATGATACCGCACACCGCACACCGCACACCGCACACCGCTCCTGATCTTTTTCTTGCTCCACATCCCATTCTGGTCCTTCGCCCAACTGATTCAGGAAAAAAATCCATCTGAGGTTACGTTAACCACAAGCGAACAAATTTTTGTTCAAAAATTGACTCAGTTGGAAGACACTAAAACGACGAAATTCATCACGCTCGGAGATGTGTCACAGTTTGAGACAAATGGCGTGCTCAATTTTTCTGTTCCCGGCGTTTTGGGCACGCTTCAATCCGAAGCAGTTCACGTGGAATACACGGATACCACCAACTACATTTGGTCAGCAAAAATGACAAATCAGCCAGGCTACCTTTCTTTCATCGTTACACCCGGCGCAAAAGTTGGCTTTGTTCAATTGCAAGGGCAGTTTTTTAGTATCTGCCCTATTAATTCCACCCTAAGTCTTTTGCGAGAACTTGACTTGACCAAAATTCCACAAGAAGACTGTGCTTTATTCTTTAGTAATACGGAACCTCCCCCATCCGAAATGAACTGGTGCGAGCCTGCGAACACCAACTGTTTTGCTGAAATTGATTTGTTAATTTTGATCTCTACCCCAGATGTACAAGAGTGGTTTGGGATGCAGGCCGACCCATTCGTAACTATCGCTGCCATCATACAAGGCGTGGAATCAATTAACCTGGCCTTTGCCAACAGCGGAATACCCAACAAACATATCCGCTGGAGAATGGAAACCTTTGAATTTGGTGGATACAACATTCCACTAAATGCTTTGAGTGATATTGCAGAACTTGCTGCCGATGCCAGCGGCCTGCGAGAGCAACGCCAGGCAGACGTTGTAATGATGTTGACCGCCAGAGACTATCCGGGCATTGCCGGGGTTGCTCGCGCCCTCGATTTTTGTCCATATCCAACACCATCTTCAAATTGTGCTTATGCCATCGTGGAAATACAATCTATTGCAGACCCGCGCTGGACATTTGCCCATGAGTTTGCTCATTTGCTGGGTGCACGTCACAACCGCTCATCGAATTGCAGCAACTCAGGAACTTGTGGAAACGACGATGTTGATGTTTGTGCCCACGCATGGCTTTTCGATGATGCCGCTGGCAACGAACAAAGGACTATTTTGGCACGAATGTTTGACAATGAAGGTGCCGTTCGTATCCCGCATTTCTCCAATCCTGATATAGAATTTAATGGAGGGGCTACCGGAACAGAGATCAATAACAATGCTCGAATAATCCGCAACGCCGCCTGCACAACGGACGATTACAATCAGGCAGACTGGACAGTTGGAATGGAAGGCCCCAACCAATGGTGCCCACCTTCCATTACCCTTGATGCAATTTCGATCCCACCTACTCCAGGCTGGGGGAATTACGTGGGGCTACCACCCTATCAATACGAATGGCAGCTTAGTTGCGGCCCGGTTGGGCCATGGGCCTTCATTTCTAACCAGTCTTCCATCACCATTTCAAATCCGTATTGCCAGCCCACTTTTTGGGTTCAACTTAAAGTTACCTCGAGCGATGCACTTACCCGAACGGTAACACAAAAAATATATCCCTGCGATTTGTACGCGAGGGGTGGTGAGGTGAGTACAAGCAGCTCTACCGAGGCCTCCATCCAAAGCATTGCGACCCTGTCCCCCAATCCAGCCAATGATGCGTTCAGCATCACCTTTTCAGATGGTGGCGTGTCAGCTGCTACCGTACACATTGCCAATAGTGCCGGAAATCTTGTAAAAAACTTTAGTGCCTTGAGCAATCTGGGTCTTACAGTCAGCACAACAGATTGGCCTGCAGGTACATATTTCGTGACCATTGCTACCGATGTCACGACAGAAACACACAAACTCTTCATCAACAAACACTAGCTTATCATGAAACCTATTTTTTGCACTTTGCTAATTGCATTGGCTTTCTCCGCTTGTAACAAGGATAAACAAACTGCTAAGCTTGAAAAAACCTTCCCTGGCCCGATGGATACTGGCTATCTGGAGGCATATCGTGATGGAGATTTTTGGCAGTCAACAGC
>JBJXGO010000087.1:0-4880 GCA_046160345.1 Saprospiraceae bacterium | reverse complement strand
TACCTCCGCAACGAACGCGGCGATTACGAAAACGCCCTAAAGGATTATACCCGTGCGGTAGAAATGGAACCCCGCAACCCCGAACTTTTGAACAGTCGGGGCAAAACTTATTTTGACATGGCAAGCTCGGGCAAGTACAAAAACCAGGAAAAATCCTTGCTTGAAAAAGCCATCAAAGACTACACTGAGGCGCTTTCAAAAGCAAAGATCACCCCCAAGTCAAAAAGCGAAGCGCTCAGTAACCGCGGTGCGGCCTTTGGCATGTCCAGCAGATTTGAAGAAAGTATCCGCGACATCACAGAGTCAATAGAACTTGATCCTACCAACAAAAACGCTTATGCCAACCGTTCCATCGCTTATTTGAATACCGAACAATATGAAAAAGCGCTCGCTGATTACCAGTCATATTTAAAGTTTGACCCCAACAATGTCAATTTTTGGTACGAAAGCGGTATGGTTCAGCGGGTCATGAAACGCAACGAAGACGCTATTAAATCCCTCGACCGTGCCCTGCAAATCAACCCAAAACTCAACATCGCCTACCTCGAACGCGCCCGTGCCAAAGCCCAGGCAGGCGATAAAGCAGGCTCGGAGCAGGACTATCAAAAAGCACTGCAATTGGGAGCCAAACTTGATCAAATGGATGCAGGATTGAGGGGAGGGGGAGAAATACCGAATAATCTGCCGAATTTAAACCAGGGGACGATCAAAAAAAAGGACAACCTGCAATATCAAAAAGAGGAGGGTGTCAAAGCCACCAAGGGCAATGGGTAAGTTCATGTGTAGGCACGTTTCATGGGAATCATCTGCAAGCGTGTATTACTGCACGAATGGCGTATACTTCTCCGTCTCGACGCAGCACTACGATGAGGTTTTTCTGGTTTCTGGGCGATATTTCAAGCACTTGATCTTGTTCTAAAGGTTTTGTTTTCAATAGATTGCCATAAAAATCGTACACTTCACAGACCCAATTTCCGGCAGCCGCCTGATCTGTTAATTTAACTAAAAATTGGACGCAGTAAGGGTTGGGGAATATTTCAAAAAAGTCCGACACAGGCGGTTCAGGCGAAGCAAGATCGGTAGGGCAGAGCGATTCTGTGGCATCCCCAAAATAATGCAGGCCCAAATACTCCAGCAAGGTAATGGAGAGCGAATCAGCAAAACGCAACACGTTTTGCATGTTATCGCGCACACCTTGTTTGTTGCACTCAATTTGCACACCATCCAGTTTTCCATACTGGTATGAACTGTAGCGGACCGTGTTGTAGCCACCACTGAAATAATCCTCCTCAGGTTCGGGGAAAGGGTCGGGCAGGCTTGGGGTGGCTGGGTAGCCTCGCCCGGAGAGCAACGAACCAAGGCTTTGCGGACCGCGCAAAAGTTCGGAATGGGTTAATTCCAGCGCGTTGTCGCCTGCAAGATGTCTGATGCTACTTTGGATTATGTAATCATTTCCATCCAGCACATTGTCAGTCAGTTGGAGTTCGGTTTTAGAAAGCAAATAGCCCAATTCAAGCCGCTGAATATCGTGACCATGACCATGGAGGTCAAAATAAAACCCTTTACCAAAAGTCGGAAGCACCTGATTTTTGGCCGTTTCCACAAAAATGTGGAATTCGTTCCAAGCCAGTTCTGCGTCGGAATTGCCCTGAGCGGCTTCCACGATCTCACGGTTTGCGTCAAGTTTGCGTCGATGAAGTTTATTGAAAATTACATGCGGCCAGCAACCTGTGTGTTCGTGCACAGCCTCGGCAAATGCTCGGGCGAGTTCCTGCGTGTTGAAGTCGTTGGCCGTGATACAGTCCACACAACTTCGGTCAGGGATACTGGAAGGCGAAAGCAGTCCGCCGTGTGGCGCGCTAACAATGATGGGCAAATTGCCCGCGAGATATTCCACATAGCCGTTTGTGCCAAAATAGGATTGGCCCGGCACGTATGATTGCGCGAACGTTTTGAAAAAAAGAAAAGAAAAAAGGAGCGTAGAGAAAAGGCTTCGTAAAATCATATTGCCGTAGAATTACGGCGAAAGGTAGCTATCTGCACCGAAAACCTGTGAGGTTATGAAAACTTACAGGTTGTACACAAGTTGACTGCAGATTTCCGAACACATGCTAAACCTCTTTTTTTGACAGGATGTACAGGATAACCAGGATGGAGTAGATAAATGAAAGATGTGTACATAGGCTAGGTTTTCAAAACCACAACGATTACTTTGCAATTTTAGAATCAACGGATCATTACACTATATGCAGACGCTCGTATTTGCCACAAACAACGCCCACAAAGCCCGGGAGGTAGAACAGATCCTCGGTCCTGGATTTGAAATAAAGACCTTGAAGGACATCGGCTGCCACGAAGAGATCGAGGAAACAGAGGCTACGCTTGAAGGCAACGCCCTCCTGAAAGCCCGTTATGTAAAGGAGAAATACGGTTATGACTGTTTTTCTGAAGATACCGGACTCGAAGTGGATGCACTTGGCGGCGCGCCGGGGGTGCACACAGCACGCTATGCGGGAGAGGACAAAGATCCGGAAGCGAACATCGCCCTTTTACTGAAAAATCTTGAGGGAAAATCCCCGAGAAATGCCCGCTTTCGTACTATTATAGCCCTTACTTTTGATGAAAAGGAAATCCTTCTGGAAGGTATTTGCGAAGGTCGAATCGCTTTGGCAAAACAGGGCACAGGAGGCTTTGGATACGACCCTGTTTTTGTGCCTGAAGGTTATGACCAAAGTTTCGCCGAATTGGGCGAGGAAATAAAAAACAGGATCAGCCACCGGGCTATCGCTACGGAGAAATTTAAACTTGAGTTGGACAGGCTCTAAGCTCAACTTGTTGACAATCAAGGCAAAGTGAGTGGAATTTGGCCAGGGTTCCACTCAACAATCTGAATCTGGCATCCAGTCAGGCCGGCCATTGGAAGCCGGTGTGCCAAGTCTGCCAACATTTCCAACTCTACCAACACTTCCATCTTGAGCTGCTCAGGGGCAAAACTAGTTGCTACGCACTTATTTTAACCCCTGATTCGCATGACTCATGTTTTTTAATAATTACTTCCTTAGCTTGTTCCTTTGCAACCGCCGTGTTTTACTTCACAATACCTAGGGTTTTGACAAAGTTCGCTCCGGAAATTTGCAAATAATAGGCCCCTGCAGGCAATCTCGCCACATTTAATGTCCTTAGTGTTCCATCAGGAATAAAAGTTTGTTCTTCTAAGACTACGCGTCCCAGCTTATCCAATATCCTGATGTTGGTAGTTGAGCTTCCGCTGACCAGGATATTCAGCATATCTTTTACAGGATTCGGCGCAACCCCTATTTCAATCCCGTCATACGGGTCTTTTACAGAAGATATAACGGTAACCGAAATGCTGAATACTGCGCTGCAACCGGCGTCGTTGGTAACCGTGACTGTATAGATTCCCGAGATGTTTACCAGGATGGATGATGTGGACTCCCCGGTAGACCAAAGATATGTCAGTCCCTGCCCTGCAGCATCCACGAGGGTATATTGCCCCTGTTGTTCCGTGGTGATTGTTACCGATGGCAATGAGTTTACTGTCACAAGCGAAGGGGTTGGCAACGAGCTGCACCCCAGGGAGTTGCCCACTACAGTAAACGTAGTAGTTTCGGTCGGGCTGACGATGATGATTGCACCTGATTCGCCGGTACTCCAGACATAGGTTTCTGCACCGCTTGCAGTAAGGGTAGCCGATTGGCCTTCGCAGATAGTTGCATGACTGACAGTAATTTCCGGGACAGGGTTTACCGTTACTTCGGCCGTTAAAGGCGCGGCAGCGCAACCGCCCGTGGTTCCTGTGACTGTGAACGTGGTGGATTCACTTGGGCTGACAGTGATGCTCGCGCCTGATTCGCCGGTACTCCAGACATAGGTTTCCGCCCCGCTGGCAGTAAGGGTAGCCGATTGGCCTGCGCAGATAGTTGCATGACCGACAGCAACTTCGGGGACGGGGTTTACCGTTACTTCGGCCGTCAAAGGCGGGGCAGCGCAAGCTGACGTCGTGCCTGTAACCGTAAACGTGGTAGTTTCGGTCGGGCTGACGATGATGCTCGTGCCTGATTCGCCGGTGCTCCAGGTGTAGGTTTCCGCCCCGCTTGCAGTAAGGGTAGCCGATTGGCCTTCGCAGATAGTTGCATGACTGACAGTAACTTCCGGGACGGGGTTTACCGTTACTTCGGCCGTCAAAGGCGCAGCAGCGCAAGCTGCCGTCGTTCCCGTGACAGTAAACGTAGTAGTTTCGGTCGGGCTGACGATGATGCTCGCGCCTGATTCGCCGGTGCTCCAGACATAGGTTTCCGCTCCGCTTGCGGTAAGGGTAGCCGATTGGCCTTCGCAGATAGTTGTGTTGTTTACGGATACAACAGGGATTGGGTTGACGGTAACTTCAGCGGTTGCCGGGGCAGCATTCAAGCCGGCAGTTTTTCCAATTACGGTATAAGTAGTTGTCGAGATTGGGCTTACTGTAATGGTATTGCCAGTTTCCCCATTGCTCCATTGATAATACATCGCGCCGCTCGCGGTCAACGTCGCCGACTGTCCGGAGCAAATGCTTTGGCTCGTAACGGTCACGGTCGGCGCGGGGGCAGCCGCCGGACAGCCGCCCGGGAAATAAAGGTCAATGATGTTTTGCGCGGCTTGTTTGCCCAGAGTCCCATGACTCGAGTCGTATTGATTTTTCCAGATGTTGTACCAGCCGGAGCCGTAATCCGGGTGGCCACCCGCCGGGATACTACCTCCGAAAAAGGCGTTCCCATGGGTCAAAAATTCGGCATTGTTGGCTGGGAGAATGGCTTTGTAATGGGTCAATCGGTCGCAAATGAATTTTGAGGGTTTCAGGTTTTCGGCATCAAGGCGCGTTT
>JBJXGO010000086.1:0-4408 GCA_046160345.1 Saprospiraceae bacterium | reverse complement strand
GTTTGATACAAAGAATCCATAGTTTGGTGCTTTTCCTCCATTTCCCCACGGAGCAATGAAAACTTCAGGCCCAAACCCAACTGGGTGGAGCGCCCGTTGTTTGAGGGCAAGGTCGGATCTGCCAGATGGTTGATGCCCGCTGAAATGGTGAGGCTTTGCCAGATATTGTTGCCAAGGCTATTGCTGGAAAACTTGGAAAAGTCAATTTTATCGCGGCCAAACACCCAGGCAGGTGCAAACTCGATGGCGTAACTTTTAGGCCATGTTGTAAAGGAATCAGTGGATTGACGAAGCGAAACTGCGAAATCGGTTGGAACTTTTGGCTCGTCAATGCTGGAAGGCGCCAAATCCATCAATGCGAATGCTGGGCTGTTGGGCACTTGAAGCATGTCCAGATTGAAATCGGTAGTGTCCGGCAACTGCTGACTGAAGGCAGAGAAAGGCAAAAAAGCAATGGCAGCCAATATGGACAAGGCAGTGTTTGTTTTCATGACTCAAACAAAGATTATTTTGGTGAGAAAATAAGCACGCCCGTGGGTTTCGATCCGGATTCGGTCTGCAGGAGGGTTGAGCACCGATTGGCCACCACTCAATTTTATTCGGTATGAAATATCGTCACTCTCATGATTCACATCTACCACGGTCGAGCTAATGTCCAGTTCCTTGCCCGACAAGGACACGGGGTCTTGAATGTCGAAAGTAAAGGAGTCTTTAATAGCCGTTTGCAAAGTTGTTTCGTTGAGATAAAGGTCTGATGTGCCTGCCTGGGCATTCCCTAGGGTAACGGTCAGGGTGACCGGTCCTTGGGCATTGGTAAGTTTGTAGATGTAAAAACGAGTCAATTGAGCCATGTAGAGATTGTTTTATGGTTTGAAAGACATAAAATTGCCAAAGTCGGGAGGCTTCCTTCTATTCTTACTCTATAGCACTCACAGAGCGGCCCACATCCGAATTAAGTTGCTATAAACTTGCAAAAGCAGCAGATTTTCTTCCCCCTGGGGATTTTGTTTTTCCAGGGCCGCTTGTACCGTTTTTAAATGGAAGAGCATTTCCCTTTGTTGGGCATTCCGAACGGCACATTGCATCCAGGTCACTGCTGCAAGCCGCACACCTGAAGTCACGGGCAAAACTCCGTGCACTTGGGTGGTAGGGTAGATTATGGCGTCCCCGGGATTTAGTTTGTACCGTTGTTCATTGGCTTGTGTATGTATTAAGAGTTCGCCACCTTCATAACTATCTGGTTCTGAAAGGAAGATCGTCATCCCAACATCTGTCCGAATAGCCCCGACTTGCGGGTCGCCCATGATAGGGCTGTCCACATGCATCCCATAGTGCATCCCGGGTTCGTATTTGCTGATGATGGGAGGCAATATCCGGCTGGGCATCAATGCAGCCTGTATCAGCGGGCTTTGCATGATAGCATTCATCACGATCGCATCCGTTTGTTGCTTTTCCATGCTGCCTGTTTTAGGCAGTTGAAGGTTGCGCTTTACGGATTTTGCTGCGTCGGTAGCGGTAGCAGTGCCGTCTTCAAAATTAGCGGTGGACAATATTCGGTTGATCATGTCCAATTCCATTGGCTTGAGCAAGCCAGTCACAGTAAGGTACGAGGTTGGTAAATTCATTGGAGCAATGAAATAAAGGGCGAAAGATAAAAATTGTGGAATAAAACAATAAGATATAAACCTATTTCCTCCAAATTTAATGTTGGAATTGAAATTAACGGGTGTCGGAACACAAGGCCCCAGCCATTCAAACCCAAACACTACAGCCTTCCGAGCAATTCTTGCAGATGTCAATTTGATTTCGGCCACGCAGAATTGCACGCCTAAAATCGTAGTATGCGAGTGACTGCCAAATCGCGCGGAAAGCAGTAGTTTTCAAATTTCCGAGGCGGTGCTGTGCATCCTTGTCAAAACAGCAGGGCACCACCATACCATCCCAGGTAATGACGCTGGCGTGCCAGAGTTTCCAGCAATGCGGGTCCAGAGCATGTTTCAATTGCCATTCTCCCCCTGGCATTTTGCGGTAGCGGGCAAATTTGTCAATGCTTGGAATGAGTGGATTGCCGTGCTCATAATCATATACTTGCGCTGTTTTTAGTTTTACTTCGTTCACGCCTATTTCTTTGGCCAATCGGTATATTTCAGGGATTTCATGTTCGTTGGGCCTGACCACCAGAAACTGAAATACAATATGCGGACTGCGACTTTTCAACGTTTTTTTCCAATGCACGATGTTTCGGGCACCGTCTAAAACGGTGCTCAGGTTGCCATTGATCCGGTATTGCTCGTAGGTTTCCTGTGAAGCGCCATCCACGGAAATGATGAGTCGGTCCAGGCCCGATTCAACCGTTTTACGCGCGTTGTCGTGGTCGAGGAAATGGCCATTGGTACTGGTGATCGTGTATATTTTTTTACGATGGGCAAAGGCCACCATATCCAGAAAATTGGGGTTGATGTACGGCTCACCCTGGAAATAAAATATAAGGCACGACAGGTCGCGATGAAGTTCTTCGATGGTTTTGCGAAAAAAATCCTCCTTCAAATTGCCGGTTTTGCGGGTGAATGCCCGAAGCCCGCTCGGACATTCGGGGCAGCGCAGGTTACAGGCCGTTGTAGGTTCTATGCTGATGGTAACGGGCATACCCCATTGTACGGCATGGCGGGTCCATTTTGACCAATAAAACGAGGAGAGCACCCGGGCGAAGTTCCAAATGCGGCGAAGGGTGAGTTTGGAGAGGAAGTTGAGGGTGTCGTGGAGGGAAATTTTGGTCATTTGTCATTTTGTCATTGGAGTCATTGGGGGCATTTCGTTATTTGATAAACGGAATCAAATTAACCTACAAGAATAATGACTCCAACCAATGACCCCAATGACCAATGACCCCAATGCCAAAATGACGAAAATCACCCTTCTACTAGCGTCCCCACGGATTTGCCCAAAACTATATCCGGTAAATTGCCAGGAGCGTTGATGTCAAAAACAATAATGGGCATATTGTTTTCCTGACAAAGGGTAAACGCCGTCATGTCCATCACCTCAAGGCCGAGGCTGATGACTTTAGCGAAGGTAAGTTTGTCAAATTTGATGGCCATTGGGTCTTTTTCCGGATCAGCAGAATAGATCCCGTCCACGCGAGTACCTTTGAGGATGGCATGGGCGCCGATTTCGTTGGCGCGAAGGGCAGCAGCGGAGTCGGTAGTAAAAAAGGGGTTGCCCGTTCCTGCGGCGCAAATAACCACCCGGCCTTTCTCCAGGTGCCGAATCGCACGGCGGCGGATATAAGGCTCGGCCACACTTTCCATTTTTAAAGCGGTCATCATCCGGGTTTGGACCCCTATGCTTTCAAGGGCGCTTTGGAGGGCCAGGCCGTTTATCACGGTGGCTAGCATCCCCATGTAGTCTCCGGTCACACTTTCTATTCCCGTGCCGTCCGATTGAATACCTCTAAAAATGTTGCCCCCGCCAATTACCACGGCTACTTCTACCCCCATGCCGTGCAAATTTTTTATTTCTTTTGCATAGTGTTGGAGCATTTCTGCGGTAATTCCAAATTTTTGCTGCCCCATCAAGCTCTCGCCAGAAAGTTTGAGGAGAATTCGTTGGTATTTGAGTGCGCCCATAGATTTTGTTTGAATGTAGCTTTCCTTTTCGCCAGGTGATATGTAGATGATGCCCCAAAGGTCTCAAACCTTTTTGACTTTTACCCTTGTCAAGCTTCAAAAGGCCTCCCCTAATGTGATGTAAATTCCTGAATTACCTTTTCCCGCCCCGATTCCGTAATCTATCCGGAAATGAAGTTTTTGTCTTCGGTCAAATTCGAAACGCAAACCGGCCCCTCCATTCGGCCGGAATTTCGCCTGTTCTCCTGCACGACCAAACACTGTTCCTCCGCCGCCAAATACTACCCCTTTAAATCGCCAAACAACCGGAAATCGTAGTTCTGCCTGTGCAATTATCAGGTGCTTGTCTCGAAATTTTCCAAGCGGATAGCCTCGCAAGCGGCTAGGTCCACCGATCTGAGGGAGTTGAAAAAATGGGACTTTGCCCGCTGTAAACATGGCTATTCCATTGACTGCCAACACGTTTTTGCCCAAAGGAAAATACCTGGCTATATCCAGAGAACACCTCGCAAATTTAAAACTACTGCCTGTGAGCTGATTTTCTCCCGTAATCGCAAATTCCGTCAACCAGCCTGTTCGGGGGTAAAAGGAGTTGTCGCGCGCGTCCGATATCCACACAGGGCCAACAGACGAGGAGGAGCCGCCGTTTGACCCTGGGACCTTTCCCAGGGCTATTTCCCCATCTGGCGATGCGGATGCGATGTGGTAATCATCCAAAAAAAAGCGCAAGCCAATTAAGTGTTTTCCCCGCACCCGTTTGGCTGCACTGATTCGGATACGCG
>JBJXGO010000085.1:0-6183 GCA_046160345.1 Saprospiraceae bacterium | reverse complement strand
TGGAAAATATGTTCAATGGATTTTTTACTCAGATTTGATGACCTTCAAGGTCTGCACCTCGCCATCTGACTCAATACGAAGCAGATAGAATCCGGGACTCAGGTTTCCGGTGGGTAAAGAATATTGCTCCTTGCCCCCTTCAAACAATTGGTTTACCAATATTTGTCCGCTCAAGTTGTACATTTGCATGCGGATATGTTCTGCGGAGATATTGCCCGGGAATACATCCAGAACGTCCTTGAACGGGTTAGGGGAAACAGTGGCCGGGTGAGATTTAGAAGTTGGATTTTCATCACGCTCACCGGCAGGCTTTCCACCTGAATTATAGGCTGTAACCCGAATAATTTCATAAAAATCATCCATGTAAAGCAATTTCAGATAACTCTCTCCAGTCCAAAAGTCAACATCAACAGCCAAAGTTGCCACTGGTCTCCCAGCTTGATGGATTTCATATTGCGTACCAAGAAGCCAAACTGGGGGATGGCCGTTGGAAAAATGTTGATAGGTGTATTCGCTCGGAGGGCCATTATGCACTCTAGCATCCAACTCATAACGAGGGCCTACCCCTTCCCAATTGGCAATTCGA
This sequence comes from Saprospiraceae bacterium, assembly GCA_046160345.1. Classification (GTDB taxonomy): domain Bacteria; phylum Bacteroidota; class Bacteroidia; order Chitinophagales; family Saprospiraceae; genus M3007. Next base: position 5,597 of record JBJXGO010000085.1, on the reverse strand, counting down.
AGCATGGTAAAGCTCTTCTTGTTTTGAATATTATTGATACGCTGGATCCTAAAAGTTGTAGTTTCGGTATTGGAAAAGTAACAACGATGATTAAAACCATATCTTAATGTACAATTCTCCGGTCCAGAACCGAGGGGGGTTATCCCGGATACGATAAGGTCGTGAATGATGCCCGTGCCTGTTGGGCCCCAACAGTTTATCCATGCGGAATTAGGGCTGTCACCACTTGTGCATATTGCCTTGATCTCATAATAAAAGATGTTCAACGGAGGATTGTAAAAATAGAGGGTTGTATCGGTAACATTTGCAGAAACAACGACCGACCGTATAAGGCTGCTGTCCTCGCAGGAATAAACGTTGATTCGATGTTGGCGGTTTGGATTGGTAAGATCCCACTTCAAATGAACCCAGTCCGGCTGATACCCCCAGGCATCTATCATAAAATTGGTGGGCGCCGGGTAATTACAAGCCCAATCCATGGTGGGAAGGCTATGTTTGTTATTTTCAATAGGAGGGCGTTCATTTGCCTTTAATTGGGTTGTTGCCATTAGGCAGGCTAGGATGAAAAAAAATCTGATTTGCATATTAACTTGTGTCTATTTTGTGAAAACTGGGACAAACATAGGGCCCGCAATTTCAAAAAAACTGGACACTTTTAAGAGGCTATTCCGAAGGAAAATATGACCAACACCTATTTAGTTGCCGTTATCAAAGCATTTCGACCAAAAGAACGGGAAGAATTGGGCTTGTTTTTGCAAGGACCCTATGAAAATCGAGGAGGGAATTCCCAGGAGCTGCTGCGTCTTTACCAGATAATTTTGGCGGCCGCGCCTGAATTTTCAGAAGATTCCTTGAAGAAAGAGGATGTTTATGAGCAGCTTTTTCCGAATCAAATTGTGGTAGCTGGAAAATTGGAAAAATTGATGGCCGATTTGAATAAGATCGTACGCAAGTTTGCGCTTGCTCAAAATTATTTTGCGGAAAGCAATGAGAAGCGATTGCAAGTTGACTGGGCAACATGGTTGCGAGAACACGGGATGAAAGACCGCTCCTTACATACCCTTTCAAAGCTAAAAACCCAAAATAATCTCGAAAAAGTCACCTCTCTGGAAAAATATTATTTTGACTTGCTGATTGCAGAAGAAGAACACAGGTGGGAATCAACCTACAATCAGGTTAAGGGTGGCCTAAATATACCAGCACTTATTCACCAAATTGATCTCTATTACCACAACTACCGGATAGAGCGGATAAACCGATATTTGTTACAGAAGAAAGGTGCCCAGTTGCCAGACATTGATTTTGGAAACATCAGTTTGGACTCTTATTTAAAAGAAAGCATTCTTTTACAGATTTCATACAAGGTATTTGAAATTTTCAGCAAGGACCTACCCTCCATTCAAGACACCCAGGGATTAATTGAATTCTTGAAAATCCATGAGAAAAGTTTGTCTTATGAAAAGCTAGATGATATTTATTCTTATATCAGAAGCTCCTGCACGATGCTGATCAATGCAGGAAATTTGAATTTTGTTCCCATTTTACACCAAATACATATAGATAACCTGGCCCGGGGTTTTCTGTTTTACAATGGTGAAATACCTTCCAACACTTATCTCAATCTGGTACAAATTGCAACCAGAGCAAAAGAACATGCTTGGGCTATCAAGTTTACAGAAGATTATAAAGGCATGATCGTAGGTGGAGATGAAGACCAATTTTACTACCAGTTAAACAAGGCTCAATACCTGTTTGCAGTAAAGCAGTTTGACGATGCATTAGATTATTTGCCAGATGCACCATCCAGTACACATTATCACCATATCATCAGACGGCTTGAACTCAAGATCTACTACGAGATGGGCTCCGATCTTTTGGAGTACAAAATAGACGCATTCCGAAAATTCATAGAGCGTACCGCCCCAAAATCACTCGCTGCCAACATTCGGACGATGCATCTCAACTTCCTCTATTTCCTGGTCCAACTAAACCTGTCGCTACCAAAGGATAAAATTCGCTCGGCCCGCCTGATAGAGCGTATCGAAGAGAAAAAATTAGTGGCAGAGCGTGCCTGGCTGCTCGAAAAAGCAAAAGAGTTGGGGTAAATATTGCTGTTCCGAGGCCACTTTTCAGAATGCGCTTGATTTTATGTCCTGCTTATTAGGCCGCTTTTTTGCCGTTTTGTGCAAAAAAGCGGCCTTTTTGTATGGGTCGAGCATTTCTGACACTATCCCTTTTCTTTTTACTGGGCGGTATGGCTTCCTCAAACTGTCCAATGAGGTCAGGGAAGCCTGGTGCCACCTTTGCCTCAACGATTGCGCAATCAATACTCGCCAAACCAAACGAATGCACAGAAACTACTTTTTCAAACACAAAAACTACTCAGGAAAAGTGGATTCTTCAACAATCGCCGTGACAGGCAGTGGCCACCCGAAACCACCTAAAATGAGGGAATTCACCGGGCCTTGTGGGCCCACAACTCAACTTTTATCATGTTAAAACAACTATCTTTTGTCTTTTTATTGATGACCCTTTTAGGGGCACAAAAATCAGAGGCGCAATTATCACCTTTTACCGCAACCATCGATTGTATCAACTATCCCAACCGCATTGTTGCTGTCAATATGCCACCGGTCAATTCTGCAACCCGACTGTGGACAGGTACTTTTGTATTTGAAAACCCATGCCGGAGAGTTTTTTGGTCGGCCAATGGATGTGGAAATGGAGCAAATCAGCCTCAATATTACCTTGAGAGATATGATTTCGCAACAGGCACCTGGAATAACTTTGCAGGGCCGCAAAAATGCCCCACCTTTAGCAACCTGCCGCACGGCACCTGGAGGGTTATTGGGCAAAACCCGATCGAATCCAACGGTAGCGGTTGTGAAGGCGGTCACATTCTGGTTTACAACGTCCTCGAGCAATGGATTGGCTACCTCGGCACTTACATCAATGCGCCCAAGGTCGTTTCTAACGTTGTGGTGACGGAGCCGACCCTACAGAATGAAATTGCGGCGACGTACATTGAGACATACGGCACTTTAGATAACGCTTTGTTCAATTATGACGAAACACCCAAGATCAATACTACTGGAACGATTAACTACGACCGTTGGTGGATCGCAATATTTGAAAGAGGCGGTCAAAATCGTTACGGGGGCCTCGGTTGGACCTTTGGATTTATCCCCAACAATGAGATCAATTTACAGACAGTTTGGTCCCAAGTTACTAACGGTGGAAGTTTTGCTCCGATAACCAGTGGCGTTACTTATGATGTGCAATTTGCTATAATGGGACAATGCAATTCAGAATGGGTGGAATCGGGTATTTCAAATTTTGGTGTTTGTCCGGAAGGGCTTTTATGCAAGGGGGTGTTTGAGGAATCAGATATCAGCCTTGCACCCAACCCTGCGAACTCCAGCTTCCATTTGTCAGGTATCGACATGAACGATCCTGGTAGCAACTACCACCTTAAATTACTTGATTTGAGCGGACGTGTCGTGAAAGAATTCACCCAGGTTAGTTCAGACGAATTAGATGTCTCAGATATTCCAAATGGGCTTTACGCAGTGAGCCTTTTGGACGGAGAACGGCAAGTGAAAACTTTTAAACTCAGTATTGTACATTAACCCTTCGACCCGCCATGTCTTGCCTGGTTTTGGCATGGCGGGTCTTTTTTTGCACAATGGCTATTAAGATATTCGTCGGTTTACTGTTCCTGGGATTATCATTTTTCTCGCTTTCTGCGCAACCGTCCGGACGCCCGGAATGCGGACAGCGTCTTTTAGGAGGAAACTGGAGCCAGTCAATCTCGAAAATGCCCTCTGCAGAGCCCTTCGCTCAGCTGCAGGAACGGAGTCCGCTGGTCGTCCCAGTAATCGTTCATGTTGTCTGGCATACGGTTGGCGAGCATGTCAGCGATGAAATCATTGTTTCACAACTGGAGGCGTTAAACCGCGACTTTAATGCCCAAAATCTCGATTTAGACGAGATTCCGGAAGAGTTTCAGGACAGGATCGCCAATCTGGAAATTTCCTTCTGTCTTGCGTCCAAAACCCCTTTTGGCCAACCAACAAACGGTATTTTGAGGGTCAGGACAACAGTTGATGCTATAGGGATTAAGGACAGCCTGTTTTTTGACTCAACCGGCGGGAGCAGCGCCTGGGACACAGAACGATATTTAAACATCTGGGTTGCCAATACAGGGGGCTTAATTTCCGGCTTCGGGTCTTTCCCAGGGCTAGTGCCCCCGTATAAAGACGGAGTGATCATCAACCCAAAATATTTTGGCCAGAACGGGCATGCAAAATACGGATTGGGGCGAACGCTTGTGCATGAAACAGGGCATTATTTTGGCTTGAAACATGTATGGGCAAGTGACCCTCTATGCGAGACGGACGATGGCATTGAAGACACGCCGAAGCAACAATATAGACATATTGGATGCCCATCCTATCCGCAAAAATCCTGCACAGATAGCGATATGTTTATGAATTTCATGGATTATGTGGACGATCCGTGTATGCTCCTGTTCACAGCCGGGCAGAAGGAAAAAATCTGGGCGAATATTGAGCTGTTTCGCCCGAAACTGCTGAGCAATGATGTTGAATATTATTGCCTTCACGCTAATCAAAAGAAAGACTTCGGATTCAAAATCACTCCCAACCCTACGTTTGGCGCATTCAGGATAACCCTCGAACAGACGGGTGTATTGGCAGAGATCCAGATATTCGATGCGCTCGGGAACTTGAGAAAACAACTCAATGTCATCACGAACCAGGAACTTGAAATAGATACGGAAGGCATGGAGCCGGGGGTATATTTTGTCCAGGTTTTATCAAGAAGTGGTAAAGCCTCGGCTAAATTGCTGGTATTGGAATAACTGGTGGTGAACCGCACTTTGTTTAAATATAATTGCGAAGGGCTGGTGAAAAGTTGGGTTTCTGTTTATTCCATGCTCTGCAACCCCAGTGTTTAAAAACCATTCTTGGAAAAATCTCCGTTTTCTGTCCAGTTTGGGGATCGTGTTTTACCCAATTTGGCTCAAAAAAGTGGCCTTTTTGATAAAATTGGGCTTTTTGCACCTGATTCCATTCCTTTTTTTGCCGGTATGACTTGATGAAACTGTCCTTTTATTCACAAAGGCCGGCCCCGAACTTTGTATCAACAAAGACGCATTGCGAACGCTAACCCAGATAAATAAGTTTGTCATGAAAAAAAACACTTTATCCGATTTGTCTCATTTTAAAGCAGTTCGATCACCTGCATCCCAAAATCAACCACCCTGAAGCCCTGAAACAACCTTAAAAGTAGCCATTTGTAACTCCCTTTATTGGCAAGCTGCGCGGTATGCTATATGTCTGCGATAAAGGTGTTTTTTGATATTTCTTAGTAAATACTATAAAGCATAAGTTTTTCTAGGCAATTACAGCAGCCATCAATTGCATTTTCAAATGCATTGCTGAGGATTGTTTTACAGCAATTATTCAATCCTAGGCTTGATCGCCTGGTGCTTAAAAATAACCTTAGAAAAACTTTGTGTTTATTTCCCCCGCGGAGACGCAGCGCAATGCCGCGCCTCCGCTTTTTTTAGATCC
>JBJXGO010000084.1:0-7151 GCA_046160345.1 Saprospiraceae bacterium | reverse complement strand
AATAACGCCGTTACCAATATCGAAAATGTAAGCGTCTGTGAAGGTCAGACTGTAACATGTGCCGGGCAAAGTTTTTCAACAGCGGGCAACTACCTGGTCACGCTTTCCTCTTATCTGGGTTGTGATAGCCTTGTGAACTGCTTAGTGACTGTAATTCCGACAGTAAACGTCAACGAAACCCACAGGATGTGCCAGGGCGGTTCTGCGATGTGCGCGGGGGAGGAGTTTTTTGCACCGGGCAATTTCCCGGTTACGCTCACGACCTTTCAAGGATGCGACAGCGTGGTGACCTGCAAAATAACCATTGTTCCAACATTTATTGGCCAGACTAAATTCGTTAATCTATGCCACCCCTCAACGTACCAGGTCTGCGACGAAACCTATACCACGACCGGGATCTACGCGACATTTTGTACAGGCTTTTTGGGCTGCGACAGCATCGTGAATATTGATCTGGCCGTGATGCACCCCATTGCAGAGATTGCCCCACCTGCTACATTGGACTGCGGCCCAAACCTTTTTATCACACTCAGTGGCGTTGGTTCCAACCTGAACACGGCCATCGGTGGCGTAACACTTTACGAATGGACTGGCCCAGGCATTATCGGCATGAATAATCAGCCGACAGTACCAGTGAATCAACCTGGAGAATACTGTCTCACCCTAAAGCACGGCCGCGGTGGAGTGTTCTGTTCGGACACGGCCTGCGTGATGGTATCTGCATCTGCGGCCCCTGTGGCCACATTTGTCAATGGTGTTTTAATTTCGACGCCTGGCACGGCTTACCAGTGGCTACTCAATGGGGTTCCGATCCCCGGGGCAACCAGCCAGACTTTTGTTCCGACCATCTCTGGGGAGTACTCCGTTCAGGTGGATTGTCTGGGTACGGGCTGGGTTAGTTCCAATATTATTCAGGTGATCATTTCAGGCGTTTCGGGAACGATGACCGGCAAATTGAAAATTTACCCCAACCCGGTTACGGAAGCAGCGGAAAACCTGATACTGGAAATCCAAGGGCTTGATATTCAGCCAGTAACGCTCGTTATGACCGACATTGCCGGAAGGAAGCTTTTGTGGAAACAAGTAATGGATTTCTCTGAAAATACCATCTTGGATACAAAGGGGATTCCTGCGGGCTCTTATTTTGTACAAATCTGGCAGGATAATAAGATGGTTGCAGCCGGGAAATTTTTGAAAATATAAGCCCTCATTAACGAACTCCCAGCCAAACCTGCATCCTGAAACCAATCCAACTGACTATAGCCCCTACGAATATGCCCCAGGCCATGTCCACAACCACCAAAGGATAAGGCCATTGATGGAGCAAGGCCTTGTTAACCAACTCATAGGTGCCATAGGTGACCAGCCCGAAAAATGCGCCGTTGAGCAACGCCTGTCGGGCGCTGTTGGCCGGCCAAATGCAGAAATAGATCAGTCCCGCTGTGAAGATCAGGTAAAAAACGAGTGCGGCCATCAAATCTGGTTTTGCAGCCAGATATTGGCCGACCTGCCGATGCACAAAGTTTTTGGCAAAAAGATTGAGCCATGCAAGGTCGAACATCGCATAAGTGACGAGCGTGAGCGCAAAGTGGATCAGGTTTTTCATAGGACAAACCTACTTGAATCCTCAAACTTTGGAAACTTTCGCTATTAAAAACATTCACACCCTTCTCACAACATCGAAGTTTCAAAAATATGGCTTTTCAGACCGACAAGTGGACCTACCCCGAATTTCATGCATTTGTCATGTACAGTTAAGAAGCCATTAAACAAATGGAGGATTTAATGTAATCGCATCCGGGTAAAACGTCACCTCGCCCGTGGTAATGTCATGGGTGCCGCCAACAAGCCCTATTTCTCCCTTTTCTATCATTTCTTTTAGAATCGGGCTCCGCTCCACAATGCTTTTAACGGTTCGTTTTACATTGATGGTTGCCACTTTTTCAACAAATTCCCCGTTGCCTGAATTTCGGTTTTCGGTGGTGGTCAGTTCATCCTCAACGGCTGGTCTTATTTTGGTAAGCAAAGCCGTCAGGTTGCCCATTTCCACATGGTCGCAAGCCCCTTTTACCGCACCGCACTTGGTATGACCCAATACGACGATGATTTTTGAGCCGGCAACTTTGCATCCAAATTCCATGCTGCCCAAAATATCTTCGTTGATGATATTCCCGGCAATACGGACGCTAAAAATATCGCCCAACCCTTGGTCAAAAATCAGTTCGGCGGAAGTCCTGCTGTCAATGCAACTCAGGATGACCGCAAAAGGATGTTGCCCATCCGAGGTTTCATTTGCTTGTTGCAAAAGATTCCGGTTCACTTTCAGGTTGTTGACAAACCGCTTGTTCCCTTCCTTCAACAAATCAAGCGCAATGGAAGGTATGATTGCGTCTTGCATTTCCTTAGTCAAGGTCTTCATCTATTTATTTTTTTAATGATTGTTAATGAAAATTTGTGTTCAAGAAGTGCCGCTTTTGGGTGCTGAAACCCCTGTTTTTGCAGGGTTCACGATTCAAAAAACGGCACTTCCGTATTCATGCGACAGGTTCAATGAAATTGATTTTTTCAACAATGATGTTTTTGGATTTCGCATTGCTCTCATAGTTTTTAATCAACTCGACCACATCATAATCAATAGATTTTGAATTGGTACAGTCAATAATCACTTTTGAGTTTTCGGGAATCTCTTCCAGTTCCCGTATCACGCTTGCTTTGTTGAAAAACGATACTTCTTCTGCCAAAACAAGGCGGTAAGTATTCACCCCATTTTCGGTGACCAGCACTTCTTTCATGTAGTGGGAATTGCGATAACTGTGGCGCAAGGCATAAAAACCGCCCATAACCAATCCCGCAATGATACCGGTCAGTAAATCTGTCAATAAAATAACGACGACCGTGACCGTAAAAGGAACAAACTGCTCCCAACCCAATTTGTACATCTGCTTGAAAAGTGCGGGTTTTGCCAATTTGTAGCCCACCATTAAAAGTACGGCAGCCAAACTTGCCAATGGTATCATGTTCAAAAGGCTTGCTATTGTCAAAGCGCTAATCAGCAAAAACACGCCGTGCAGGATGGCGGACATTTTTGTTTTACCGCCAAAAGAAATGTTTGCGGAACTGCGAACAATGACCTGTGTGAGAGGCAAGCCACCAATCAAACCCGAAAGCACATTGCCCAAACCTTGTGCTTTTAATTCCCTGTTGGTGGGTGTGACCCGTTTATAGGGGTCAAGTTTGTCAGTGGCTTCCACACAAAGCAAGGTTTCCAGACTTGCTACAATTGCCAAAACAAAAGCGATTTTCCAAACCTGCCAATTTGTTATGGCAGAAAAATCGGGCAAAGTAAATTGTGCGAAAAAACCAGCCAAATTTTCAGGAACGGGAATGTTGACCACTTGGTCGGCTGCCAAAGTAAAATCCAACGTGCCGTTTTGATAAAGGTAATTCATCACAATGCCCAAGACCACCACCACGAGCGGCCCGTTCAGCATGCCAAATATTTTGTGTTTTTGGGACAAAACTTTATCCCAAAGTATGAGTATGCCCAATGAAATGGCTGCGATTAGCAAAGCACCGGGTGTCATAAACTCTAATGCCTTAAAGATTTCGGAAAAGGTGTTTTCGCCGTCTCTTTGTAAAAACGCATCATCGCCTTCCGGATCCTTGTCCCAGCCCAGCGCGTGCGGAATCTGTTTTAAGATGATTAACAGCCCGATGCCTGTCAGCATACCTTTGATGACTGATGAAGGGAAAAAGTAGGCAATAAAACCTGCCTTGGCGTATCCCAATGCCAATTGGATGATGCCCGCCAAAACCACCGCAAGCAAAAACGCCTCCCATGAACCCCCAAGCGTAGCAATTGAAGTCAATACGATTACGGCAAGACCCGCTGCCGGACCACTTACGCCCAACGGCGAACCGCTGGCAACCCCAACCACAATGCCGCCAATGATGCCCGCAATGATGCCCGCAAACAAAGGTGCGCCCGATGCCAGTGCGATGCCCAGACATAGGGGAACGGCGACGAAAAACACGACGATACTGGCTGGCAGGTCGTGCTTGATTTCACTAAAATATTTTTTCATCCTTTCAAGTTTTTATTTTTGACCCGGCAAAGGTAGTGAAATCTTTTTCAAAAATAGTATTACTATCATAAAAAAGTGTTAAAATATTTTTACGAAAACTTTTACTACTTTTGACAGCCATTTTGCTACCTTTGCGGAAAAGTCTTTTGATATGGATTTTCAGGTGACATTTAAGATTAACGAAAGAATATACTTGCGGGACCCGGAGGGTAGCGAGGTGGGGAAGCAAATCGTAAAAAATGCGATAGACCTAATTTACCAATTAGGCTTCGAACAATTTACCTTCAAAAAACTGGCTGTGGAAATCAACAGTACGGAGGCTACCATTTACAGGTATTTTGAGAACAAACACCGTCTATTGCTCTACATCCTTAATTGGTACTGGTGCTACATGGAGTTTTTGGTCATGCTCAAATTGCAAAATGTAGCCGATAAAAAAGAAAGATTAAGACTGATTGTAGAGTTGTTGACCCATGAATTGCCTGAAAGTTCAGGCAAATTTGATTATAACAAGAAGTATCTAAACCAAATAGTAATAACCGAGGGCAGCAAAGTTTATTTGGTCAAAGAGGTGTCTGAAATAAATAAGGGCGAAGTATTTAAGCCCTACAAAGATTTGTGCGCAAAAATTGCGGAGGTTATTTCAGAGTATAACCCGGAGTACAAATACCCAAGGTCGTTAAGTACAACATTGATAGAAACATCGCACCATCAGCAATATTTTAGTGCCTATTTGCCCAGATTAACAGATGCCACTCCAACAAACAAGCAAGAGTTCACAAGCCAGTTTTTGGAGGATTTTCTGTTTAGGGTACTGATTTAGCGCAGTATTTGTGTAGTTATTATTTTTTTATAAAGACCAATATTGTCAAACAGAAGCTGATAAAGATAAAATTCTTGCAGACATGCAATACATTAAGGTATAAAATAGAAACGGCAAAGCCGGAGAACCACCTGGATCTCCGGCTTTGCCGTTTTGCAGATTAAATTTTATTCGCAGTCCTGCTTTAACTGGCGCAGCTCCTGAGGGCTGTTTACCGTGACCAAAGAACCGTCGTCGTCCATTTTCACCGTGATCGGAAATACGATTCTCGGGCGCTGGGTAGCACCAGGGTTGTTTTCCCGCCAAGTGCGCAGCAATTGGCGAAGTGCCTGACGGTCAGCTACTTCTGCCGTGGTGCCATCGGGAAAAGCGATCGTGATTGGGAATACGATCTCAAAGCAGGCAAGGCCGTGATCTCCATGCCCTCGTGGGCCGTGATTTCCAAAAGTGGCGCCGGCACAATCTGCACGTAGCCTGCGCAATTCCTCATCTGAATCCATCGTGATAATATCTCCATCCTCATTAATCACCGAGATCGGAAACTCGAACGAAAGAAGCGGGCGATCGCTGTGATGCGGGCGCGGGCCGCCGCCATGCGTTCCAAAATAAGTGCGGAGGGCTAGCTTAATTTCCTCATAGGAGTTTACCTCCTGCGTAGATCCATCGGGCAAAACGATCGAAACAGGGAACACCAATTCGTAGCAGCCAAAACGGCCCATGCCACCGCGTTCTTGCGCACTGTAAAGCGCTTGATCTACGAACTCATCTACTGTTAAGTCAGAAGACTTGTTGCAGGCTACCATCACTGCCACGATGGCTACGATGGGAATCAGAAATAATTTGAGTGCTTTTAACATGTTTGAAAAGTTTTTGAAAGTGAAATAATTAGCGGATGTCATTGTTCAAATCCAGTGTAGATCAGGCGCTGTCATTTGAACAGTGTTTGCCAGATTAGGTCAGGGTTTTTTCCAGGGGTTGCATTTCGGGGGAAAATTTTACGGGAAAACAGCAAAACTGATGGGAACCATGTTTTTCTGTAATAAATTTCCCCCGAAATGCAACCCTTGCTGTTTTGGCTTTACCTACCTTACTGAATGCCCTTGGCAAACCTTGACGAAAGACATGGCCGAACTCAACTTACCTGCCTGCCTGCGTGGCGACCGACTGGCTCAAAAACAATTTTTTGAGCGATATAAGGGCAAAATGTTTGCCTTGTGTCTTCGGTATGCCAATAGCAGGGAGGATGCTGAAGATGTGTTGCAGGAAGGTTTCATAAAGGTGTTCAGAGATTTGAACCAATATACCGGAGCAGGTAATTTTGAAGGCTGGGTGCGCAAAGTATTCGTCAACACCGCCCTACAGCAGCTCCAAAAACAAAAAAGGAATTTCAGTTTGGTTGAACTGGACGGACAGGATTTTCCCGACGAGTCCGAGCCTTTTGAACCGGAAGAAACTCCTGCCAAAAACATGATCCAGATTTTGCAGCAGCTGCCTCCCGGTTTTCGCACCGTTTTTAATCTGCACGTTCTTGAAGGTTACTCACATCCTGAAATTGCCGAAATCCTTGACATCTCGGTCGGGACCTCCAAATCCCAATTACTGAGGGCAAAAGCCTTTTTTAGAAAATTACTTGAAAACAGCTTAACAACCTGATAGTCATGAATAAAAACATACATGATGACAAATTGGACGATTACGTTCGCAAGTCGTTCGAGGGCTATGAAGAAGAGCCTCCAGAAGAGATGTGGAGCCGCGTCGAAGGCGGATTGAATCCTTCTATGACTGGTTGGCGTTCGCTAAAGTTCTTCCGTCGCTATACCTGGCAGGCATTGGCTGCTTCGGTTATTTTGCTGCTTTTTTCTGCACTGGTTTGCGAGCACTATTATTATCAGGGGAAACTCAAAGAGATGGCTGTCAAAACAATGGTGCAGCAAGAAAGCACTCAGCAATTGCCTCAAACCATCCAACCGGAAAGCGGCAAGCCTTCCTTCCAGTCAACGGCGACACCGTCCGGCCAGGCAAATAGCAATGCCTTGACATCGGGTGAATTTTCCAAGCCACAAAGCCCAAAACTTGAAACAAACACCAAGCATATTTCCAGGATTTCAAAAACAGCTTCCCCAAAAACAAAAGCAAATGTTGAGGCAAGTGTTGATCCTGTTTTGGCCGAAGCACATCCGGAACTACCCATGCGCAATCCGGCAAGTGGGTCTGATAATATCCCAGGCCCAAAGATGGTGGAA
>JBJXGO010000083.1:0-48101 GCA_046160345.1 Saprospiraceae bacterium | reverse complement strand
AAAATGCGTTCAAAAGCCTCGTCGGGGATGGCGATTTCGGGGTAACGGTCTTCCAGTTCGTGCACGTCGAAAAGCCCGCCGTTGAGGTACGGCACCTGACCGATGAGCGCGGGCTTATCACCTTTTTTGTTCAACCCTTCATGGAAGAGCACGAGCAGGAATTCGCGGTAGAAATTATAAAAAACGCCTTTTCCCTGTTGCTCGCGCACCTCACGGAGTTTGTCGCTGAGGTAATGGGGGTTATTGTCCAGAAAGCGTTTTTTCTGGATAAAATAGCAGAACATCAGGCGGTTGAGCATGAGCGAAGCGTACCACTCCTGATCGCCTTGCGCCTTGATGCCTTTGATAAACCCAAGAAAAGCCGAGTGCTCTTTTTTGAAGCCCTCGTAGAATTTTTTGGTAACCTTTTCTGCATTGGCCCCGGCGGCTTCCTGCACCCGGGTCAGCACATCCACGATGGTGATGTTCCCTTCCTCGTCGAGGTCAAAAAACAGCCCGCGTACTTTTTGGTAGAGCAGTTCCACATCCTGCCCGCGTTGCCAGCGCGTTTCGATGAACTTGGGCGGGCGGTTAGGCAGCCGCAGCGCGAATTGCCAAACCTGTTCGGAGCCGTCGCGGTTGGCAAAAATGATGACGTGGTAGTTTTTTACCTTTTCAAATTGTCGGCTGATGGCCCGCCGGGCGTTTTGGTCGGGTATTTTTCCGTTGGTGTCCGGGCTGCATTGGAGGACGTAGAAATCGCGTTTTTCGGCAACAGCCTGTAAAGAGAAGGCGTTATCTGCCGCGTTCAGGGTGCGAGCGAGCGGTTTGTGATCCCAGCCGAGTTCGTTGAACAGGGTGCGGAAGTCGGCAGCCTGGATGTGCTTTGAAAAAACGTCTTTCTTCATGGGTCAAGCGATTGCGTTTGGGTCAGGTTTCACGTTTTTCACGTTTACGAAACTTTCAAAGTTTCGTAAACGTGAAAACGAACGAAACCTCATCGGATGCCGAGTGAGCAGATGATTTGAGGTTCAGCGGGCTGGGTATTGTCTTCGTCGCGGATGACGAGTTTATGCTGTTCCCAGAGCGAGAGCACGAGTTCGGCGAGTTTTTCGTCGTTCACGAGTTTGAATTCGCGATTGAGGGTTTCGCGGGCATATTCGCGCAGGGGGAAGCGAAAAATGTCGTCGAGTGCGCGTTTTAAATCTGCGGGCGGCTGGAAAAGGGTGTTTCGGGTTTCCTCGTTGAACAAGGTTAGGCGTTGAAAAACCTTGTACTTGATGCCCGTGCGTTTTCCAAGGGTGCCTGCCATGCTGCGCTCTTCGATGGCAATTTCGTCCAGCCCCATTTTTACTAGATCATGGTGTTCTGGCAAACGTTCGAGCGCGGGTTCGTCGGCATTGCAAGCGGCTGCTTTCAGGATGCGGAACTGGTTTTGCGTCACCGTTTTGCCTTGTTGGTCGAGCCAGATCAGCGCATCGTTTTCCCGCCCGGTGTGGGCATACAGGATGACGCCACGCTGTGGGTCCTCGCCGTTGGGCGATTTGGTGGAAAAGGAAACGTTGGGCAAGTCCGGGATCAACTTTTTGAGTTTAGGGTCGGCATCGGTGGCATTTTTCCAGATTTGGTAAGCGTAAGACGACAAATCCACTTCAAAATCGTTGTCCACTTCGTCGAGTATGCCCGATTTTTCGGAATACAGGTCGTGGATGTTCACCGGGTCGCCATCAAAGAACACTTCATCGGAGCCGACCACTTCCGCGTTTTCGCCGATTCGAGTGCGCAAACGTGCACGCAGGCGGATGATGTTTTCGATGCCGTCCTCTGGCAAGAAGGAATAGCAAAGGATTTTGTCGGATTGTTGCCCGATTCGGTCCACGCGCCCAGCGCGTTGGATGAGCCGGATGATGGCCCAGGGCAGATCATAGTTGACGACGATGTGCGCGTCCTGCAAATTTTGCCCTTCCGAAAGCACGTCGGTAGCTATGAGTACCCGGAGTTCCTGACTGCCTTTCACCACCTCGCGTTTGTTGTTGCTGACAGGGCTGAACCGACAGGAGAACTCGTGTGGATTGGCACTGCTGCCAGTGACGCTTTCCATGGAGGCAACGCCTCTTTTTTTGAGTTTTTCGGAGATATATGCAGCAGTATCAGCGTATTGGGTGAACACCAACACTTTTTGGCCGTGGTGTGTTTTGTTCAGGAGTATTTCGAGCGCGTTGAGTTTTCGATCGTTTTCCGATGTCCATTCTCGGGCGAGGTCGAGAATTTTGAGCAGGTTTTTGCTGTCGCTTTCGAGGTCGGCGGCCAAGGTGTTTTTGAAAAACCGGGTGTCAATCCAATCGAATTTGTCTTTGTATTTTTTGGTTTCAAAAAGTTTGTAGGCTTTTTCGGCTTCCCGCTCGTAGTTGTCGGCTGTGATATGGATGCCAATTCTTTCTTCTTGTGCGTCGTCTGGATTGTCGTCGGTATCCTGGTCTTCAATAAAGTCGTCCAACACATCGGCGATATGGGTGCCGATGGGCAAGGGCTTGCCGTTTTGCAAAGCCTGCAGCGCCACATAATTGCGGAGAATATGGCGGCTGATGGACAAGAGGAAGGCCCAGCCACTGCTTTCCAGGCGTTTGAAAAGGTTGGTGCGACAAAAACCGCGCAGCCGTTCGCCCGCCCGCGAGAGGTTTTCGAGGATGATCTTCTCCTCGCTGTTGGCGGTCTTTTCCGCTTTTCCGTCTATGTATTTTGCCAGCCCATAGCGCGGCAGGTTCAACTGGTTGATGATGTCCACCACCCGTTGAGAATACAATTGGGCGTATTGGTCCGTCTGGTCGTTCGGGTCAAAGGGGTATTCCACTTTTTTGGGGATACGGTCCGGGAAATAAGAGCGAGATCCATCCGAAAAAGTGAGGTAGCGGCGGTTGTTTGCAGGGTCGGTTTCGGCGTAATTGCTTTTGACAAAACTGCGGGTTCTTCGCACCATGAAATGCCGGAGCAATTCCCGCCAGTCGTCAGAAAATACACTGAGTTCAAAGGCTTTGATTCCCCGGATAAAGGTTTCCGGGTGTTGTGAAGCGAAGTCGGTTGCACCGCCAAGGTGCTGTATGTAGGTTTCCGGGCTTATGCCCAAATCGGAGTCTTCCGGTATGAACAGGCTCAGTTGGTTTGCCAGATCCGTGTACGATTTGTTGTACGGCGTTGCGGAGAGCAGCAGGACTTTGGAGTCGTTTTCCTGAATGTACTCTTTAATGGCTTTGTAGCGCTTGGATTCTCAGTTGCGAAGGTTGTGGCTTTCGTCAATGATGACGAATTTGTATCGTTTGCGTTCAGCCAGTTTGCGTTGCACATTCCCCATGGACTCGATGTCGGCATGGAGGTCGTATTCCTGTTTGTAGTCTGCCCACATCTTTTGAAGGTTGGGCGGGCAAATGATGAGCGTTTTGTAGAAAAAGTCTTCCTGAAACACCCTTGCTACGGCTGCTGCTGTGATGGTTTTGCCCAGACCTACCACGTCTCCGATAATCACCCCGCCGCGTTTTTGAATGTGATAGGCGGCTATTTTCACGGCTTGTTGCTGGAAGGTTAGTAGTCGTTCAGAAAATATTTTGGGCAAACGAAACTCGTTCAAGCCAGCTCGTGCTTCTTGCGACAGGTGGTAGGCGATTTTCAGATAGATGTGATAAGGCGATTTTGAAGTGGGCCAACCCGCGAGGATTGCTTCGATCACCTCTTTTGAAATGTCCACGCACCATCGGTCGTCCCATTTGTCGGTAAACCAATGGGCCAGTTTTTGGGAGGCGTCACCGTCCACAACATCTACGTTCAATTCCCCCTGTGCGCTCAATCCCGCAAAAGTGAGGTTGCTGCTGCCGACAAAACCGACGATGGGCGCGTTGCGCTGGGTGGTGTGGGCAAGGTAAAGTTTGGCGTGAAGGGTGGTTTTCAGGTAAAGTTTGATGGCCAGTTTGCCCGTTTTGATTTGCTCCACCAATTTATTCAGGTACACCTCATCGCGGGTCGTCGGATGCCCGATGGTAAGTTGTCGGCGGAATTCCAGGGCCATTTGTTGGCGCAAACGGGTTGCCTGCTCGTTTGAAATGGATTCTGGTTCATGGAAAAAATCGCGGAGCAAATCGTCCGGGGCTTTGTGCATCCCTACAAGAAGCCGACAAATGCGGTGTTTTTCTACCGTGTCGCCTTTTTCGGTCTCCAATACAGTATCACCAAGCAGGTGTTCTATTAAATCAGCCAATTGCTGCCAACCGCGCAAATTGAAGTATCCAACGCAGAAATCGGCGCGTTTTGCGGTGTCAAGTGTTGCCCGGAGTTCGTCGGTAAGTCGCAGGGATTGGTTGTCAATTATTTTGGGCATAAGGAAAGGCTTGAAACAAGGAAACAAACTATGATCAAATGGTCTGACTTCCGGTCACAAAAATAGGCAAACCCATCCATTTATCCTCCCCCGAACCAAAATCACCCCCCACCCTGACCTGCATCATCTGCCAATTTTTCCTGCCCGCCACATCTTGCACCCGATTTCAGTCTCATTTAAACTCGCATCACGGGCAATGAAAATCATGCTATTCCTCATTCTTGTCAGCCTACTGCTTGCAGCGGGCTTTTTGATTGCCTACCTGCGGGCGGCGCGCGATGGGCAGTTTGACGATGATTACACCCCTGCTGTCAGGATGCTTTTTGACAACCCCATTCTTACCTCAGAAAAAGAAATAATTGAAGAAAAACTACAAGACGAAGATATAAAGCCTTCTTTATGAGCAACATTCAACAATTCCAGTACGACAACAAAATTACCAGAGCCTTTGGCATGGCCTCTTTTATTTGGGGTCTGGTGGGTATGTTGGTAGGCGTAACCATCGCTTTCCAGCTAGTTTACCCCTCCCTCAATTTTGAGCCCTGGTTTACTTTCGGCCGTTTGCGCCCGCTGCACACCAACGCGGTTATTTTTGCCTTTGTGGGCAATGGTATGTTCATGGGGATCTATTATTCCCTTCAGCGCTTGCTGAAAGCCCGGATGTGGAGCGACAAACTCTCCTGGATACATTTCTGGAGCTGGCAGGTGGTTATCCTTTGTGCTGCTTACACGCTTCCAATGGGCCTTACTACCAGTGGTGAATATTCTGAATTGATTTGGCCTGTTGACATTCTCATCACACTGGTATGGGTCATATTTGGAATCAACATGTTTGGCACCATTCTCACCCGGCGGGAAACCCACCTCTATGTTGCCATTTGGTTTTATATCGCCACCTGGGTCACGGTAGCTGTATTACACATCGTTCGGAGTTTGGAAATGCCGGTTTCTTTCACGGAAAGTTACCCCCTGTTTTCCGGGGTACAGGAAGCCCTGGTGCAATGGTGGTATGGCCACAATGCGGTTGCATTCTTCCTGACCACACCCTATCTCGGCTTGATGTATTATTTTTTGCCGAAAGCTGCCAACCGTCCGGTCTTTTCTTACCGGCTTTCAATCATCCACTTCTGGGCCTTGATTTTCATTTACATCTGGGCAGGGCCGCACCACTTGCTTTACACTTCATTGCCTGATTGGGTTCAATCGCTGGGTACGGTATTCAGTATCATGCTGATAGCCCCGTCCTGGGGTGGAATGCTCAACGGTTTGCTCACCTTGCGCGGTGCCTGGGACCGTGTGGCGAATGACCCAGTGCTCAAATTTATGGTGGTCGCCATAATCGCTTACGGTATGGCCACTTTTGAAGGACCGATGCTTTCCATTAAATCAGTGAACGCTATCAGTCACTTTACAGACTGGACGATTGCACACGTACACGTAGGCGCTCTGGGCTGGAACGGTTTCCTGACCCTTGGAGTTTTGTACTGGCTTTGGCCGCGTATGTACCGTACCACCTTATATTCCACAAAACTGGCCAATATCCATTTCTGGTTAGGAACACTGGGTATTCTGTTCTATGCAGTTCCGATGTACTGGGCCGGTTGGACTCAAGCCTTGATGTGGAAAGAATTTACACCGGAAGGCACCCTTGCCTGGGGCAACTTCCTGGATACGGTTACACAGATTATGCCGATGTACAACATCCGGGCCTGGGGAGGGACTTTCTTCTTTGTCGGTGGTATTTTAGGCGTATATAACTTGTGGAAAACAGCAAAACAAGGCTCTTTCCTTGCCAATGAAGACGCTGAGGCACCCGCCCGTGAAAGTCGCCCGGTGGTTCATGCAGGCGAACACTGGCACCGTTGGATCGAGGGCCGTCCGATGCAAATGTTGCTTTGGAGCACCATATTAATTGCAATTGGTGGCATCATTCAGATCGTTCCAATGGTATTTGTGGACAGTCAGGTTCCGAAGATATCCACGGTGACCCCTTACACCCCCTTGGAGCTGACTGGGCGTGATATTTACATCCGCGAAGGTTGCGTCGGCTGTCACTCTCAAATGATCCGGCCATTCCGCGATGAGACTGAACGATACGGAGAGTATTCTAAATCAGGAGAATATATCTATGACCGACCCTTCCTCTGGGGAAGCAAGCGCACAGGTCCGGACCTCTGGCGTGAGGGTGGAAAGTACCCTGACAGCTGGCATTACAACCACATGTTGGACCCCACTACCATGTCGCCAGGTTCGATCATGCCGGCTTATTCGCAACTTTTGGAGGCTAAGCTCGACCTGAGTGAATTGCCTGCCAAGATCAACACGCTGCGTAAACTCGGTACGCCGTATGCAAAGGATTTTGAAAAATACGCCATCGAAAATGCCCAAAAACAGGCACAGAAAATTGCAAAAAATCTGGCCGATCAGGGTGTCAAGGATCAGAATATCGAAGAAAAGGAAATCGTAGCCATAATCGCCTATTTGCAGCGGCTTGGCACAGACATTAAAATTCAAAAATAGTTTATGAGGGTTGATGAAGGTTTATTATCAACCCTCATAAACCTTCATAAACCCTAATCAACCCTTATCAACAATCAATTCAATGTACAAATACCTGCTTCAATCCGTAGAAGGCATTCAGTGGTTTGGGATTGCAACACTGCTGCTTTTTTTCTGCACCTTCTCTTTCGCAGCTATTCGGGCTTTTATCTTCAAAAAAGAGGAAATGGACCGGATGGCAAAAATGCCGCTGGAGGATTAATACCGCTTTGGAGACCTCGTAGGTTTTAAAAACCTACGAGGTCTCCAAAGCGAAAAAATTTATTAAACATGACATCGAAAAAATATCTGCCAACGCTTTTATTGACTCTCTGTAGTCTCACCATGATTTGGGGGCAAACTGTGACAACTTCCGCAACACCCAACGCTGACGGGTTTTCGGACATTATGACCAAGGCATTCATGATCATGGCCGTGGTGTTGTTCATATTTGTTATCGCGGTAGTAGTGCGTACCAACGCTATGTTGACTAAAAACCTGATACGGCTGGAATCAGAAAAACAGGGGATTGCTTTGCCTCTGGAATCTGATGAGATCCCGCCTGTTGAAGAGGATTTCTTTACCAGGTTGCGTAAAAAGTACTGGGAAGACCCGATTCCATTAGAAAAAGAGGCAGACATCACCATGGGCCATAACTACGATGGTATCCGGGAGTTGGACAATCATTTGCCGCCCTGGTGGGTCAATATGTTCATTCTTACCATCATTTGGGCGGTGGGTTATATGTGGTATTACCATTGGGGAGGTAACGGTATGAACCAGGCTGAGGAGTATAAATCAGAAATGGAAGCTGCAAAAAAGGAGATCGCTATTGCAGTCGCTGGCAAAGCAGCGGTCATGGATGAATCCAATGTAATCGCGCTGACCGATGCCGCATCCCTCAGCGAGGGCGAGCTGACATACAAAAGCGTTTGCGCCGCATGTCACGGTCAAAAAGGTGAAGGAACCGTTGGACCAAATTTTACGGATGCGAATTGGATACACGGTGGAGGTATCAAAAACCTATTTAAAGTCATCAAATATGGCGTGCCGGACAAGGGCATGATTGCCTGGTCGGCACAGCTAAAGCCTGTTGACATTCAAAAGGTTGCCAGTTACATTTTGACTTTGGAAGGCACCAACCCTCCGAATCCGAAGGCACCACAAGGGGAAATCTGGAAAGAATCTACTGCTCAAGATTCTACTGGGACAAAGTAAGATCGGGGCAGGTTTATAAGGGTTTGTTAGGGTTTAACAGGGTCGATAACCAACCCTCATCAACCTTAATAAACCCTTATCGACATATAAATCAGAGGAGGCTATGAACCAAGATGTTGTCAATAATATAATCGAAGATACCGAAGCATATCGTGACCATCTGGCTACGGTGGATGCAAGGGGAAAGCGTATTTGGCTTTATCCAAAAAAGCCATCAGGACGTTATTACAAATGGAGAACATGGGTGACAGCAGCCTTCCTTTTGGCCTTTTTTACTTTGCCGTTTATAAAAGTGGATGGTGAACAATTCTTGCTATTCAACATATTGGAGCGGAAGTTTGTATTGTTTGGACTTTTATTTACTCCCCAGGATTTTCATTTGTTTGGGTTGGCGATGTTGACTTTTATTGTATTCATCATTTTGTTCACCGTGATTTTCGGGCGTTTGTTTTGTGGATGGGTGTGTCCTCAAACGGTGTTCATGGAAATGATTTTCCGAAAGATCGAATATTGGATAGAAGGCGATGCTGGCGAACAACGCAGACTGGCACAATCCCCCTGGACAGCAACTAAAATTCGTAAAAAGTTGCTGAAACATGGCATTATTTATGGTCTTGCCCTGATTTTTACTAATTTCTTCCTCGCATACTTGATAGGCATGGACGAGGTGCTTAAAATTATTCGGGAGCCAATTGACCAGCATTGGGGAGGTTTTATAGCAATGATTGTATTCAGCCTCGCATTTTATAGTGTATTTGCGGTGTTGCGCGAACAGGTATGCACTACCATTTGTCCTTATGGCCGTTTGCAAAGTGTACTTCTGGTAAAAGATTCCATAGTCGTGGCCTATGACCATGTGCGGGGCGAGCCGCGCACGAAATTGAAGAAAGAAAAGATCGCTGAATATCACGATCCCGGGAAGAAGATCCAATCAGCCGTTCCGCCTCCAATATCTAAAGCAGGCGATTGTATCGACTGCAACTTATGTGTCGCAGTCTGCCCAACAGGGATTGACATACGCAATGGTACCCAACTTGAATGTACCAATTGCACTGCCTGTATAGATGCCTGCGATTCAATCATGGAAAAAATCAACCGGCCGCTCGGCCTTGTTCGATATGATTCGATGACAGGCATTGCATTGGGCCAGCGTAAAATATTCACCCCAAGGGTCTATGCCTACACAGGGGTCTTGTTGGCCTTGTTGGCACTTGATGTGTTCCTGATCGCAAGGCGTGGTTTGGTCGAAACAATTATCCTGCGTTCGCCCGGACAACTTTATCAACAAAAGGACGATACGCATTTGACCAATCTTTATACCTATGTTCTCATCAACAAAACCACCCGCGAACTGCCTGTTCAGTTGAAAATAAACACCCCCGGAGCTCAAATTCAGGTGGTTGGGAAAGAGCCGGGCAGCATTCCAAAAGGAGGGAAAATAGAAGGTGCTTTTTTTGTAGAAATGCCTGAAAACCAATTATCTGGCCGCAAAACGCCCATAGTGATCGAGGTTGTTTCCGAAGGCGAAAAAGTAGATGAGGTAAGGACCAACTTCATGGGAATAAACGGCCCATTGCCTAAAATGGAAAAATAACAGCTAAGAAGATTCTTCTCACACAAATCCACCCACAATATGAAATTCAACTGGGGTACCGGCATCGTGATTTTCTTTGTTTTTTTTGCGGTCAGTATGACCTGTGCGGTTGTGGCCACCACACGGTACCCGCCGCAACTGGTACAAAAAGATTACTACGCCCTTGACATAAACTATCAGGAGCGCATGGAGCAAAAACAAAATGCTGCGGCCCTCGTGGCGCCTCCTCAGGTCAGTTTCGATGGGGGTTCGAAAGCAATTCAGGTGAAATTGCCAGAAGGAATGACCGCCCAAACAGGTACTGCAAAATGCTACCGTTCTGCTACCACCAGTGAGGATCTTTCAACCAAACTCGAAAACACCTCGGCAATTGACATTCCTGCTAAAGCATTTACGCCCGGTCGTTGGCACGTAGAGCTGGACTGGGAAACAGCCGATGGGAAAAAATATTTTTGGGAAACAGCACTCGTTGTCCATTGAGCAGTCATCCCAACGCTTTTAGAAAAATGCTGCAATGAACATATTCTTAACCGCACTCCTTCTCGGCCTTGCCGGCAGCCTGCACTGTGTAGGGATGTGCGGTCCATTGTTGCTTGCACTTCCGCTCGATTCCCGGGGCAAGTGGCAGGTGTTGCGTCAAATGATGGTGTACCATTCCGGGCGTATCCTGACTTATGCGGTGTTGGGCTTTCTGTTTGGACTTTTGGGAAAGGGATTGGCTGTTGCGGGATTTCAAAAACTGCTTTCCATCGGCGCGGGTGTTTTCATGCTTGGCATGGCTTTTATGGCCTGGCGCTTTGAACGTTTGGTGACCGCTATGCCAGGCTTTGAAGCGTTTACACTGAGTATTAAAGCAGGGATTGGCAATTTGATGCGGCACAACCCGAATGGCAGTAAATTTTCGATTGGTTTGCTCAATGGCTTGCTCCCTTGTGGAATGGTCTATGCCGCGATTGCAGGGGCAATTGCTACAACGGGAGCATTGGAAGGCGGATTTTTTATGACCGTTTTTGGCTTTGGCACTTTGCCGCTTTTGCTAATGGTGAGCTTGTTGGGGTCGTCGATCAGCGTGCCAATTCGGCAGAAGATCAAAATTGCACAACCCATTTTACTCGGATTAGTAGGGCTGCTGCTCTTACAGCGAGGATTAAATCTGGATTTGTCGTTGTTTGAATCTGCTGTGCCAAAAGCCGGGATGGATTGCCACTGAATGAAACCTCGTAGGTTTTAAAAACCTACGAGGTTTAGAGGGTACAATCCTCGTCGTCTTCTATGATAAACCGATCTAAGTCAAGCAACTTTCGATGCAAATCAAGATGAAATGCTTTGAACTGATCCGTGCCGCCGAACCAATCTAAAACCTCTTGACGAAAAAGCTTGGTCGGCCTTTCTGACAAAATGCTTGGAAAGGAGGAGTGGGGATACTCCCGGAAGTCGTGTATAAATCCATGCCTTTGTGCATTGGAATGGATGTAGTAAATCAACTGTGTGAAGTATCGGTTGGACGTTACTTTTTTCTTTTTGAAGCGTTCCTCAAACAACTTACCTGAGCGAGAATAAGTTTTGTTGAAACCCTTGGCATAAGCATTAAAAAAGTTGGCTAAATGCTGCTCGGCCTGGTTCATTCGAGACATGTCAGACATTTTCTCTGCTAAAATAGATTCTTTAACCCTGATCAGCACATGAAAATGGTTCCCCAGTAAACAGTAAGCATAGGTATCGGCAACTGGTGAAATGTGCTTTTTCCATTGTTTGAGGAAGTAGGCGTAATTGCGCTCTTCGCGAAAGATAATTTCGCGGTTGTTGCCTCGATTATAAAGATGATAAAAGCAACCTGGTTCAAGTGGTGTTGTGATAGTCATGGTTTCAAATGGATTGATGGCTAACAAATATAGGGGTTTTCTTTCAATAAAAAACCAAAAACCTCGTAGGTTTTTAAAACCTACGAGGTTTAACACGCTCTATAAATCATGCAAAAAATACCGCACGAATTACTTCAACGCGTCGAAGAGAAATTTCAGGCCATTGGCCAAAATCCCAGCACCCACCTCGAAGGCCTGGTGTGGGCAAAACCCATCACATACTGGGACTACATACAGACCGACGCGTTGCTAAACCTCCAAATACAGCGCACTACACTGCCCGATGAAATGGTGTTCATTATGTACCATCAAATCAACGAGTTGCTCTTTAAAATGATTTTGTGGGAAATTCAGCAAGTGTCGATGTGTCCGGCTTTGACCACCGTGTATTTTGCAGAAAAACTGACCCGGATCAGCCGCTACTTTGATATGCTGTCCAACTCCTTCGACATCATGGGCGATGGCATGGATGTGAAACAATACCTGAAATTCCGCAACACACTCACCCCGGCCAGTGGGTTCCAAAGTGCGCAATATCGAATGATCGAGTTTTGTTCTACCGATCTGATAAACCTGATCGACTATCGTTTCCGCGCAACTATTGACAGAAATACGCCCTACGAGCACGCCTACGACCATCTTTACTGGCAAGCAGCCGGGAAAAACCACACTACGGGCGAAAAGACAACCCTTATCCAATTGTTTGAGGAACGGTACAAGGCCGAATTTTTGCGCACGATGGAGGCCTACAACGAAAAAAACCTTTGGGCCAGATTCCGACAACTACCGGTTGAAGAACGCGAAAACCCGGTTCTGGTAAATGCCATGCGCCATTATGACTACACTGTAAATATTTCCTGGGTGATGGCGCACTATCATGCCGCTCAAAAATACCTCGAAAGCGATGGCCCGCCTGCCGAAGCGACGGGCGGCAGCGACTGGAAAAAGTACATGTTGCCGAAGTACCAGCGGCGGATATTTTTTCCGGAGTTGTGGAGCAAAGAAGAACTGGAAAATTGGGGAGCGGACTACGCCTCCGCTTTTGCCCCCTTCATCACATAATAAACCACATAACCAAAACACAAAAATGGAATAATCAAAGCCATTTTCATGCCGCCTGAAGCAGACAACAAACCAGCTATTGGTGGCATGACCGCTCCGCCTACAATGGCCATGATGACCAGCGAGGACGCCAATTTGCTTTCGGCAGGAGCCATGTCCCTGGTTGCCAAGGCAAAGATGGTGGGGAACATGATGCTTTGGCAGAAGTAGGTCAGCATCAGACATAAAATGGCTGTAATGCCGCCGGTTAGAAACGCCAAAACGACCAGTACAACAGCGGCTATACTGTACCACGAAACTACCCTCCGGGCATCAAATTTTGTCATCAGGTAGGTGCCGATAAATCGCCCCAACATAAACAAAACCATGGCGAAAGAGGCATGGAAGCCCGCCATTCTTTCGGGGGTCAGGTTGGCATCGTCTCCAATTATTCCCCGAATTAAATCAGCGTAGGAGGCCGCAATGCCCAGATGGGTGTTTTGGGCAAAATCCATTTTAAAATCAACAAAGTAGCCCCAAAGCGTGGCCTGGGCGCCCACATTGGCAAATTGTGCCAATACCCCCAGACTCAAGTGTTTGTATTTGCGCAACAATTCGAATATACCAATGCTGCCGGAGGCTTGTTCTTCTTCACGGCCTACTTCCGGCATTTTTGTAAAAGCAAAAAGCAAGGCCAATGCACCCACTACAAGGGCAATCGCCAGATAAGTGCCCTGTACAGAAAGCGCTTCTGATATCCGGGCAGCATCAATTTGCTCCGGGCTCATGGTTCGCAATAGTTCCTCAGTGTATTCGGTTTTTGAAAAGATGTACAAGCTGCCGATGATAGGGCCAAGAATAATGCTGATACCGTTGAACGATTGGGCAAAATTGATACGCCAGGCGGCTTCTTCCTTTGACCCCAACACCGTAACATAAAGGTTGGCAGCAGTTTCCAAAAATGCCAAGCCGGAAGCAATAGTAAACAAGGCAAAGAGGAAAAAACTGTAAACCCGCCAATCCGCTGCTGGATAGAACAATAATGCTCCGCCCGCATAAAGTAATAAACCTGCCAATATCCCTTTTTTGTACCCCCAGCGCCGCATGAAAATGCCCGCTGGTATGGCCATAACAAAATAGCCAAAGTAAAAGGCAGAGTCAACAATTCCAGCCTGCCAACGCTCCAAGTCCAGGGCAAATTGAAAATGCCGGATCAGGGAGCCGTTCAAACTGTTGGCGATGCCCCACATGAAGAACAAACTACAAACAAGGGCAAAGGGAATGAGGTAGGGGTTGCGGCTGGAATTATTGCTCATAAAAAAGGTCAAAGAAATAAGGTTCGTGGAGGCAAACGTAATTCAATTTTGGGATAGTGTTTAAGAAAGTGTGGCACAGTTCACCAACCACTATGATCATCAATACAAAAATTCAGGTGCGCCACACTTTTCTGAACACGCTCCAGATTGGGGTTGGGCATGATATCTCCTAATACTAGATGACTCCTGCTCCGCAGCCTGGAAACCTTAAAATTGGTAAAACTCGCGGTCAGCCTGGGCAGCACAGAATCGCTGGCGCAACACCCTGCTTCAATGACCCATGCGGGCGTGGCGCCCGAAGACAAACTGGCGTATGGTATCACGGAGAACCGTGTTCGCTTGTCGGTTGGCGTTGAAAATGCGGAGACTCGTTCCTTGTCTTTAAATTGAAACCTGCCCCCCCCCTCAAAAATGCTTGAAATACTCAAAAGGCTCTTTGCAATCGTTGCAGGTGTACAATGACTTGCAAGCAGTTGCACCATATTGGCTTACCAAATGCGTATTTTCCGAATCGCAACGCGGGCAGGGAATGGCAGGCATGGGTGCAAATGTATCTTCTCCCTGAACCTCTTTTACCGGTGGGGCAATACCATATTGGCGGAGTTTTTCTTTCGCTACAGGACTAAGCCAATCGGTGGTCCAGGCTGGGCTGTAAACCGTGGTGATCGTTAATTGGTCAAAGCCCAAATCGTGCATGGCTGCCCTTATTTCTGCCATGAACAAGTTCATGGCAGGGCATCCGGTATAGGTGGGTGTTATCGCAATTTCGAGGTTGTGGCCATCGTATATGACATCACGCACCACCCCTAATTCCAGGATATTAATGACCGGCACCTCCGGGTCGGGAATGAGTGAAAGCCGTTCCCAAACGAGTTCTTCTATGCCAATCAAATCAGGTTTCATAATTTGAGTTGATTAATAGAGTTGTTGCGGCCACTTGCTTCAAATCAGGAATAATAGCCTGATCGGTCAACATTTTTTCATGAGGCTTTTCCTTCAACATTTCAGGCACGTGTTTCCACAGATCGTTGAATGCTTGTTGGATACGACGGTTGCTTTCCGGTGTCCCCAAACCAAGTCGTTGCACCCAGGCCGAAGTATGGCGCTGATGATAGCTGCATTCTTTGAGAAAACGTCCGGCCATGCCTCCCAGGATTTCATTGCTGCTTTTTTGTAATTTTTGATAAAGCAGACACTGATAGCAGTCCACTAAAAATTGCCGGGCTATTACATACGCAAAATCGGTATTGGGTTGCTCCACGAGCCTCCAATTGCAGAATTCGTCTGCGGTGCGGAGATAACTCAAGTCGTCTTCCGATCTGCCTTTGCCCTCTACCTCACCAGCGTATTGAAGTAAAGCTTCGGCTTGGCCGATGTGGTCGAGCGCAAAATTGGTGAGGGCAATATCCTCTTCCAGCATAGGCCCACAACTGCACATTTCCGACAATCGGTGCCCAAGGATCAGGTTGCTGTCGCCCAATCGAAGGCAGTATTGAAACAATGCTTGTTGCGTGTCCATGATTATAGATTTTGTACCCCCTCAGGGACCTCGTAAAAAGTTGGGTGACGGTACACTTTGTCGTCAGATGGGTCAAAAAACGGGGCTGCATCGCCAGGACTGACCGCTACGATCTCGGCAGCGAGTACCACCCAGAGTCCAGTGGGCTTGTCGCGCCGTGTATAGAGGTCCCGTGCATTTTCAAGGGCCATTTCTTTGTCGAAGGCGTGCAAACTCCCAACATGCTGGTATGGAGCGCCACTTTTTTTCTGGGTAAATACTTCCCAAACAGGGCCTTGTGTATTGTTCATTTTGATTTACGATTTTGGATTTTGTCTTGCCGCATAAGCCTCCGCAGCCTCTCGCACCCACGCGCCTTCTGCGTGTACCTTCTTATGGTGTTCCATGCGCTCCTGATTGCAAGGGCCATTGCCATTGATGACCTTGTTGAATTCCTCCCAATTGATCTCACCGGTGTCGTAGTGACCGCTTTCCTCATTCCAGCGAAGCTTGTCATCCGGAATCTTAAGCCCTAAAAACTCTGCCTGAGGCACGGTTTTGTCAATAAACCGCTGGCGCAATTCATCGTTGCCGGCACGTTTAATTTTCCAAAGCATACCCTTGGTGGTGCGAGACGACTGGTTGTCATGGGGACCAAACATCATAAGCGCCGGCCACCACCAGCGATTGAGCGCATCCTGGGCCATTTCGTGTTGTTCGGGTGTGCCTTTGGCCATTTTCAGCATGATCTCATAGCCCTGACGCTGGTGAAAACTTTCCTCATTACAAATGCGTAGCATTGCACGGGAGTATGGGCCATAAGAGGTGCGTCGGAGCGAAAGCTGATTGGTCACCGCCGCGCCATCAACAAGCCATCCGATAGCGCCAATGTCAGCCCAGTTGAGCGTAGGATAGTTGAATACGCTGGAATACTTGGCTTTGCCTGCATGGAGTTGTTCGATCATCTCGTCACGGCTTATGCCTAGTGTTTCTGCAGCACTATATAGGTAAAGTCCGTGTCCGGCTTCGTCCTGAATCTTGGCGAGCAGGATTTTTTTAGCGCGCAGAGTAGGGGCGCGTGTGATCCAATTGCCTTCAGGCTGCATCCCAATCACCTCAGAATGTGCGTGTTGGCTAATTTGCCGAATGTTGTGCGCCCGATACTCCTCAGGCATCCAATCTTTTGGCTCTATTTTTTCTTCAGCATCGATGTACTGTTGAAACTCATGCAGTTTTTCTTGAATATCCATAGGTTGAGTATATTGGCATTTAGCATTTGTATTTCAAATCTGCGTAACATCTGTGGGGTGATCTGCGTAACATCTGCGTGAAATATGTATCGTTTGTACTCGACTTAAATAATTTCACACAGATGTTACGCAGATTTGATACGCAGATGTTACGCAGATGCTGCTTACCCAAATTTAAAGCGTTCCTCTTCGCCTTTGTTCGTCTTCTATAGATTCAAACAGCGCTTTGAAATTACCTTTACCAAAGGATTTAGCACCTTTGCGCTGAATGATCTCAAAAAACATGGTAGGGCGGTCTTCCACGGGTTTGGTGAATATTTGAAGCAGATAGCCTTCGTCGTCGCGGTCAACCATAATGCCGAGTTCTTTGAGTTTGAGCAGATTCTCATCAATGATGCCCACGCGATCGCCTACCGTGTCATAATAAGCACCGGGTACATGCAAAAACTCAACGCCGCGCTTACGCATCTCATTGACGGTGAACACAATATCATCCGTAGCCACGGCAATATGCTGGCAGCCAGGGCCTTCGTAGAACTCAATGTACTCTTCGATTTGTGATTTTTTTTTGCCTTCTGCCGGCTCGTTGATCGGGAACTTGATGCGCCCATTGCCGTTGGTCATCACCTTCGACATCAAGGCGGAGTATTCCGTTGATATGTCTTTGTCGTCAAAAGAGATCAGGTTGGCAAAGCCCATTACTTCGTTGTAAAACTTGGCCCATACATTCATTTGATTCCAGCCCACATTGCCCACCATGTGGTCAATGAATTTAAGGCCGGTTTCGGTGGGGTTATAGTTGGAAATCCAGGGCTCGTAGCCCGGCAGGAATACGCCGTTGTAGTTTTTCCGTTCTACAAAAATGTGAACCGTGTCGCCATAGGTGTGAATGCCAGAACGCACTACTTCACCGAAATCATCATGCTCAATAATGGGTTCCAGATAAGGCCTTGCACCGCGTTGGGTGGTTTCATGGTAGGCGGCATGGGCATCATCCACCCACAGGGCGATTACTTTTACGCCATCGCCATGATGTTTGATATGGTCGGCAATGGGAGAATGGGATGTGAGGGGCGTGGTCAGCACGAGCCTGATTTTCCCCTGTGCGAGCACATAGGAAGTACGGTCGCGCACGCCCGTCTCCAGGCCAGCATAGGCTAAAGACTGGAATCCAAAAGCTGTTTTGTAGAAGTGCGCCGCTTGTTTGGCATTGCCAACATATAGCTCGACGTAATCGGTTCCCAGCAATGGCAGAAAGTCTTCGGCCTCGATGAATATTTTTTGGAGACCGTAGTTATAGTCAGAGATACCGGTGAGGTTGGCCATTTTTTTAAAAAATTTATGGTTTCAAACCGTTTTAAAATGTCAGGACTTTGTCGTTGTCAAATACCCATTGTGAAAGTTCAGCCATTGTGCCGATCTCAGTTCCTTCAATCAGGGAAATGCTTGTCAAACCTCTTGCTTCGGCACAGCTTCCACATAGTTTCACCTGCGCTCCCTTATTCAAAACAAGTTTCAGCATTCGCTCAATATTGTAAAAGCCATTTGGCAGGTTTTGGTTTGCAAGGGCACAGGTAACCGCATCCGCCAATAGAAAAACTTTCAATTCAATGGTTTCGTGGTCTTTTAGGAGTTGATTGGCCAATCGAAATGCGTTGTATGCTTTTTCTGAGCCATAAGGGGCATCGTTGATGATGATTAAGATTTTCATGCCAGGGTATGTATGTCGGCTTCCAGCCAGGATTTATAGTAGTCCTCTACCTCCATGTTCATGGCGACTTCGGTAATTTTCATTGGCTTGAAAGGGTCTATCATTACTGCCAGTTCCTCAGTGGCAGTTTTGCCGATACTCCGTTCAATAGCACCGGGGTGGGGGCCGTGCGGGATACCTCCCGGGTGGAGGGTCAGCTGACCTTTATGGATATTGTTTCTTGACATGAAATCACCATCCACATAATAAAGTATCTCATCAGAATCAATATTGCTGTGGTGATAGGGGGCTGGTATAGCCTTGGGATGGTAGTCATACATTCGAGGCACAAATGAGCAGACCACAAAGCCTGCCGCCTCGAATTGTTGGTGAATGGGCGGCGGCAAATGCACCCGCCCGGTAATCGGTTCAAAATTAAAAATTGACATGCCCCAGGGATAGTGGTTGCCATCCCAACCCACCAGATCAAATGGGTGAGTTGCATAGAAATAGGGATAGATCATGCCCTGTTTCTTGATCTTTACCAGAAAATTGCCGCGCTCGTCGTGGGTTTCCAGGTCTTGCGGCAACTTGAGGTCTCGCTCGCAAAAAGGCGCATGTTCCAGCATTTGCCCATACTGGTTGCGATACCGCCCTGGGATCTCGATCGGGCTAAACGACTCGATATACAACAGACGGTTTTGGCTGGTCAGAAAATGAATTTTGTAAATGGTACCTCTCGGAATAACGAGGTAATCACCGTATTCAAAAGGGATTTGCCCGTACATTGTTTCCAGATATCCGTGGCCTTTGTGCACAAAGATCATCTCATCCGCATCGGCATTCTTGAAAAAGTAGTCCCGGGTACTTTCGTGCACTGCCGCCAGGCCAATATGAAGGTCGTTGTTGACGAATAAGGTCTTGCGACTTTCCAGATAATCGTTCTCGTAAGGCAAATCAAAGCCTTTGAAACTAAGGGCCGAAAGGTTTTTATCAATCGCAATTTTTGGTTCGACGGAATAGGGAGAGCCTTTTTCGTTAACGATGGTAGGTGGGTGGATATGGTACACCAATGAAGAAACGCCCGAAAACCCTTGGGTGCCAACGAGTTCTTCCTGATACAACACGCCAGCGTGATTGCGGAATTGTGTATGTCTTTTGGGTGGAATTTTGCCAACGCGATGATATACAGGCATAAGAAACGGGATGTTTTACGCGAAGGTCAGTCCTGGCCATAACTTTCAAAATGATGCTGGTCAGTAGATTTGATGATTAAACTCAGACGTCTTTTCAACCAGGCCGATCTTCTTCAAATCCGA
The DNA here is from genome assembly GCA_046160345.1 of Saprospiraceae bacterium. Lineage (GTDB taxonomy): Bacteria > Bacteroidota > Bacteroidia > Chitinophagales > Saprospiraceae > M3007. The sequence continues at coordinate 28,430 of JBJXGO010000083.1, read as the reverse complement.
ATACTTAACGGAGCATCCGTTAAACCATTAACCCAGCCTGCCGTCTACTGCATCAGTTTCCTCCGGAGAAACGTTTTTCTCATCTTACAATCACAAACACTCACTTACAACATGAAGAAGTCTCTTTTTTTCTTTCTGGTTCTTTTTGCATCTGTATTTGCTTTTGAATCCTGCCGCAAAAACGACAACAACGATGCGCTCGTTGCTACTGCAGAAGATCTTGCTGCAAATGAAGACTACATCGAACAGCTTGACTTAGACGCCGATGTTGCGGTTGAAGAACGCGGAGGCGGCCCCTGTCCCACGGTTACTTTTGCTCAACCTGAAGGCACCTGGCCCAATACCATTACCATTGATTATGGCACTGCCTGTACCCGCCCCGATGGCAGGGTTTTGAGTGGCATACTTATCATAAACCAAACAGCAGATATTCGCACACCCGGAGCCGTCCGCACCATTACACACGATAATTTCTTCGTAGATGGCGTACAGGTAGAAGGCACGCGCAGCTGGACAAACAATGGACAAAATGTTGATGGTCAATGGTCTTATACCAAAGTTGCCACTGATATGAAACTCACTTTTGAAGACGGCAGCGTAACGACCTGGAGCAAAACCCGCAACAGCACGCTCATCGAAGGCGGCAACACCCTCACCCATTGGGACGATGTGTGGAGCAGCACAGGTACTGCTTCTGGCACAAACCGTAATGGAATCGATTTCACGGCAACCGTCCTGGAACCCTTGGTGAAACGCGCGTCTTGCAGGTGGATATCTTCCGGCGTGCTTGAGTTTACGGTGGGACTGCGCACCCGTTCGCTGGATTTTGGCGACGGCAACTGCGACCGTTTTGGAACACTTACTTTGGCCAATGGCGAATCTTACTCGATTCGTTTGCGGAGGTAAAAATTGAAGATTATATGATTGGTAGTGGAATGGAGACCTCCGAGGTCACTATTCCACTACCAATCCCCAACATGCTCTAACTCCCCAACAAAAATTCATTTCGCTTCATTCAAAGTCCACTGATAATCCAAATGCGAAATGGTAGTTTTATCGGTCAATTTTACTGTGGCGTAACGATTAAGATAGGCGCGTACCGACCCGGCATCACGCTCAAAGTCTCCCTTGAACCATTTAAAAATTTCTGAAATCTTGGCTTTTTCTGCTGTGATTTGGTTGCGCAAAGGATCGTTTACAAAATCACGCATACTTTTATCCAGTTGATTTTCAAGATATTCGGCGGTATAAGCTTCGTTTAGCAGGCGTGGGCAGGAATAGGAAGCACAATTGATGGCAGCATGGATCCGAGCGTCTTTGAAAACTGGGCGCAGGATGTTGTGTTCAATGTTGTTGAGGTCATAAGTGTAACCTTGAATCGTGATAAATTTGATATCCCACACTGAATTGATAAACGGAAGGCCGCGTTTGATGTCTTTGATGCTCTCCACAGGGTAGTTGCGCACGATGAGCGCAATGGTATAGGCATTGTAGGCGTTGATCCAATACGCCATTTGTTCCTGTACCGTCCATCCTTTATCACTGGGATGGGCGGTCTCAAGCAGCTTCAGGTATCGATTGAGTTCGGCACTATCCCGGATGAAGCCTTTATAGTTTACGTTGCCATCAACACCGACGTGTTTTCGCAACAAATCGGCCCATATCTCGTGGGTCACAGGCTGGGAGTCAATACTGCGCTTAATACTGCGGCAATAGGAACAGGTAAACCATAAGGCCGCTGTTGCGAACAAGAAAAGGAGTGAAAAACCTGTTTTTTTCATTTTGAGGCTGTCTAAAGTTTTTTGATGGAATGATTTTTCAAGAATTTTCGAGCGAGGCGAGGCAAATTTTGCAGCCTTAGTTGGACACTAAGGTCAAAAATTTAACGAAGCCGTAGCCGAAAAGATTGAAAAAGCATCCATTTAAAAAACTTTAGACAGCCTCTTTTATAGAACCATCTTCGTATGCGGAATACCATCTTCCAAATACTCCTCGCCGGTTGAGCGAAAGCCAAAACCTTCATAAAATTTGAGCAGGTAGGTTTGTGCACCAATTTTAATGGCTTGATCACCAAAGAGTTGACGACACATTTCGATGCTATTTTCCATTAAGATCTTTCCGGCTCCAGTGCCGCGCACTGAAGGCGCGCTTACTACCCTTCCAATAGATGCATAGCCCTGATAGGCTACTCCTTCTGGCAATAGCCGCGTGTAACAGATCAGTTTTCCCGATTCGTCACGTCCCATGAGATGCCAACTTTGCAGGTCCTTGCCGTCGCAATCTTGATAGGGGCAGTTTTGTTCTACTACAAAAACCTCCTGCCGAAGTGCCAGAATTTCGTAGAGTAAATGGGGGGAAAGTTTGTCGAATGGGAGGCATGTAAAGTTTAGCATGGCTGCAAGAATTATTGCAAATGTAATTAGAGGTGTCTAATTGGAATAAAAAAACGGGCGGCTCGAATTCGAGCCGCCCGTTTTTTTAAACGTTGCACTTTTAACTGATTACTTTGCTTTGAGTGCACGTGGGACTTCGATGGAAGCAATAGGTACAGAACCTGAGTTGGTCACTTCGACGCCTTCAAGTCCTGTAATGTCTTTTACCCGAATCGTGTCACCCAATTGCATATTCGTAATATCAGCAAACACCTCATCTACTGCCTTTTCCGGCGTGGTGAGGATGTTGACCGTACGCATACGCGGGATAAACTTTCCGCCTTCTTTCACACCCGGAGCGGTGCCAGAAAAACGCAATGGAACGGATGCTTTAAATTTGATCCCAGGCACCAATTCGAGAAAATCAAGGTGCAGCACCTCCTCAGAAACAGGATGGAACTGAATATCCTTTACGATGCACTTGTAATTGGCGCCGTTCAGGTTGATTTGAGCGATTCGGAACTTCGGTGTGAAAACGAGTGTGCGGACCACAGACGCCTCCAGAGCGAATTGTAATGACTCGCCACCACCGCTTTTATACATCACCGCCGGAATTTGGCCGTTACGACGGATTTTTACTGCTTCTTCTTTGCCGGAATTTTCTTTCCGATGACCCTGCAATTCAATGATTTCCATTGTGTTGTGCGCTAAAAAGTGATATATCTTTCAAAAATGCCCGCAAAGGTAGAAAACGCAGCGACAAAATTCCAAGGGACTTGAAAAAAAGTCAGCATAAATTATTTTGGAGTCTGTTAACGCAAACTCCATACCATGACCCCATCGCGCTTGCGATTGGTTTTTTTGACCTTGCCTTGCAATTCCAGTTCGAGCAGTTTTGACTGAACCAGGGCCAAATCCAGACCGGCATCTTTTGCAATGCCCTCCACCGTGCGAAACGCGAACGTTGAGCGCTGAAGGGTGGTAAGTATTTTTTGTTCCTCGCTCATTGTACCTGCCTGGGCTGATGTTGATGCGCTGCCGCCTTTAAAAGATTCAAATTCGGATCCATCGCCAGGTGCCGGTGTTGCGGCGGCTGGGCTATCAGAAGGGTCTGAATTTTGCGCCACGAGCACATCGGTTGTGTCGCTTAGTTCGTCCTGCTTTTTTTTCACATCTTTCAACTCCTGAAGCAATTTGTCGCCCAAAGTCTGGAGAAATTTGGAAGAGAAGATAGCGCTTACGGTGCAAAAGCCAAAAAATACAAAATAGGATACATGGTCGCCACCCACACATTTTTCAGTAAGGTTGCTCGAAAGTGTGTTTAACAAAAGTGGCACCGTGGCCGAAGCAGTCAAGCCCAACAGCACTGATTTATACAAACTCGACCCATTGGCTTGTTCCATATAATAATTGGCCAGACCTCCCAGTATTCCTGCAATGATGATGATGGTGATTGTAATGACCATTGGTATGTGTTTTAAGTCGCTAAAGTAATTGCATCTACTCCTTGTTCGGCCTCTTTTTGTTTATTTTTTGACGCAGGATCAATGTCACAACATTTTCACGTCCTCCAGTTTTACATGAATCGTTCGTTGCTGTGTTGCTCGTGTTCCAATATCGCTGTTTGAACCTTCCAGCCGAAGGACGCCTCGTGGACAGACTGTTGCACAAATGCCACAACCAACACAACTGGCGCGGACCACATCCTGTCCCTTCTGAGCATAAGCACGCACGTCGATCCCCATTTCACAATGGGTGGAGCAATTGCCGCAACTGATACACTGCCCGCCATTAGTGGTAATCCTGAATTTCGAGGCCTTTTTTTGCCATAATCCCAGCCAAGCCGCCATGGGGCAACCAAAACGACACCAAACCCGGCTGCCCATAAGCGGATAAAAGCCTACCCCTACTACACCGCTAAACACAGAGCCAATGAGAAAAGAGTAGGTTTTGTAAAAGCCCTCGGATGCCCCTCCAAGCAGTACCCGGTCCGTGGCCACGTTGGCCCATAGCAATGCTGTCATGCCCACTGCAAACACAAGCACCGCATGGATCATCCATCGCTCTATTTTCCAGGCTTTCAAAGACTTGTCGGAAAGATGCCGAAATGGATCGCCCGCAGTTTCGGCCAAGCCCCCGCAGCCGCATACCCAGGAGCAATACCACCTTTTTCCAAAAAAATAGGTCAAAATGGGCGTACCGACAAAAAACATCGCAAGCCCGAAAATAAAGAACCAGGTGCCGATTGAAGTCTGAGATTGCCAACTCCAGGTATCGGGCGTGGCGTTGCTGTAGGAAAGCGGCCAGAAGTAAGTGAAATATAGTTCGGGCTGTTGAAGGCGCAGCATTATTCCGGGAATAATGAAAGCAAAACCCAGCTGAAAAAACATAACGGACACGGTCCGGATCAATTGATAACGGCTGTGGCGATATTTGTAAATAAAACGAACGCCCATTGCCAGTACTAAAATGGTATAAAAAGAGCCGTAAACAAACCACTGGTCAGCAGGCTTGTGGCGAAAAGACTGACTAAATGGATCAAACAAATTGATCAGGCTGCTCAGATATTGTGGAGCCCAATACAGGCAAACATAGAATTCCGTCAGCACGATGCCCGTTAGCCATCCCCATACCCCACGTGCCGAGAGGCTCTTCAACCAAACGGCCAATGAATTGGCGTTTTTGTTAAAATCCACCTGTTCATCGCGCATAAAAAGCCAAATCCCTGTTATAACCGCGAAAAAAGCGACCAAAGTGAGCGGTTCTGCGGGCAATGTCTGCGCGCGGATCCCTTCAAAAAGTATATAGGCGCCAGATATGCCCAGCAATGCCAAACCCAGTTTTTGCAGGGGCGTGGTAAGCATAGGGTTTGGGGTGGCCAGTGAGAGACTTTTCATAGGATGTTGGTTAAGGTGCTCAATGTTTCAGGAACTCGAGCACCTGGCCGAGTCCGCGTTTTTTTTGGAGGGTCAAATTTTTGCCTGTCTGTCGGTTGTAAATTGCCAGAATTTCTGCCTCATATTGTCTTGAAAACTCCGGGTCGAAATTCGCCAGCCCAAGGTTTTGAAGCACCGTTTCAATGTGCGTTCCATCGCCTATCCATTTTTCACACAACTCGTGGCGATACCGGATGCCCATAAGGTTAAAGCCCAGCACCTTGCCGGATGCCTGTTCAAAGTTGATCCGGATGCTTTTTTTGCCTTCCGGGTGCTCCCAATATAAGGTGGATTGATTTGCAGGGATTTGAGCTGAAATATCGCCATATACCTGATATTCAATGTCAAAAAATTTGGCGGAATTAAACCAAATACCCGGGTTGTAAGCACGTCGGCTGATGCCTGCTTTGCCGGAAAAATCAATTGGGCCAGCATCTGCTATCAAATTATAAGCCGCTGTTTCACCCATCATTCGCCCGGTGTACCATACTGCCTCGATGCTGCGACGTCCATTTTGGGGCTGACGGAGTTCGGCGCAATCGCCAATGGCAAAAACCTCGGGCAGGTTGGTTTGCAAGTATTCGTTTACAAGGACTCCCCGGTTTGTTTCCAGGGTGGAATTTTTTAAAAATTTGATATTCGGACTGACCCCCACCGTGAGGCCCACAAACCCACAGGGAATGGTTTCACCCTTGTTGGTAACTACGGCGGCACATTTCAAGCCTTCTTTATCGGCCTTTATTTCCTTCAATTCTGTCCCCAGGCGAAGGTCTATGTGGTGTTCGAGGATATGTCGGCTTACCATATCGGATTCCTCTGAGGGCAAAATATTGTTCCAAAATCCCGTTTCACGCACCAAAAAAGTGACTGGAATATGTCGTGAATGGAACATCTCGGCCATTTCAATTCCAATCAATCCACCGCCTACGATGACTGCGCCTTGTCCTGTTTTGGACAATGTGGCAGAGTGCCGTTCCATGGCCTCCAAATCCTGCAAATGATAGAGGCCATGCACACCGTCCAGGTCCTGGCCGGGCCAGCCAAATTTGTTGGATTGCGAGCCAAGCGCCAGTACCAGCTTATCGTAGGAGATGTTTTCACCCTTATTGCCGATCAATTTTTTTCCCTGATAATCAATGCGTTCGATACGGGCTTGAACGCGCCCAATGCGGTTTTTTTCCCAAAACCACGACTCGTAAGGCATCGTATCGCGCAATCGCATTTGTCCCATGTAGATGTACATCAAGGCCGTGCGACTAAAAAACTCTGCTGATTCGTCGGATACAAGCGTGATGTCGTGATTGCTGAGTTTACGGAGGTATCTGGCGCAGGTAACGCCGCTGATACCATTGCCAAGGATTACGATATGCATGGTCTATTTTCGGAACGTGTGGACTCAAGGAGAGCAATTTGCAGGACGAAAGATAACGCAGGTTAAAATCGCATGGGGTAAATTATTATTAAATGATAGGCCAGTTGTCTGCTTGGAGACAAGCGTTTCGTCCATTTAAATCAAATCCCGCAGCACAATCCGCTTTTTTATCAATTTTCCATCGCGCTTAATCACAATTTTCACCACTTTCCCGGGCTTTTTTTGGAGCATGGTCTGCAAGTCTTCCAGGGTATGCAGGCTTGCTGTAAGCCATCCGATACGCATGATCCGGTCGCCGGCCAGAATACCGGCTTCGGCAGCAGGCGATTTCGGCAGCACATTCAGCACGGAAAAATAATTGAGGTGAGCCCCTGAGGCAATAATATTTAACCCGCTTCGGTCGAACACAAATTCTTTTTGAAAAGACCTGGTTGGTTTTAGCCAGAGGGTAGCCCCTTCATAATCAATGACCATCAGAAAACGGTTCAAAATAGTGTTTCCGATCAGGCCATTTCGTCCGTTAAGATAACTAATGTCCTGGGCCGTATCCACAGCCTGGAAGTACGTGAGCACGTTGTTTAGGGAAAAAGCGCCCAATTCCAGGCCCTGTGTTCGTCCGATAAATCCTTCCAGATACCCGCCGAGGCCCATTCCGATGTTGCTGGGAATATCATTGGCCGAAGGTTGAATAAATGGGTGGGTGTTTGTAAAAAGCATGAGCGGCATTCCCGCTCCGGTATCGAGCAATAATTTTACGGGAGCGATGGAATCGGAACGAAGCCGGGCGCTTGTATTGACGTATAGTTTGTTGCGGTACACCTCCATGGAAAGCGGTTTGAAGCCCTGTTCCTGCATGTTGTAAGATCCGCGTTCGTAAAGGGTGAGCACTTTTCGCTGGTAGTTGATCTTCACCAGATAACGAGAAAAAACGCGGCCTGCAAGGATGCCGTGCACAGATAACCCTGCGTATTCTTCAAACCGAAAATAGTCCTCTTTCAGCACCAGGATATCTTCGTTGGACGCAATAATGTCCTTGTCTAAAATCTGCAGCCGGATGTTTCGCGCCAGATACGCCACCAATTCGGTTTTGAGGTCAGAACCTTTTACACGAAATTCCCGGTCGTAACGCACATGGAGAAAGTCACTTATCTCGCGTTTGGTTAGAATGGTATGTTCGGCGCCTGTGTCATAGATAAACCTCAATGGCAAGGGACCATTGAAAGCGATATTCAGAATGATAAAATTATTGGTATATTCAAATGGGATTTCCATCTGCCTGGAGCCTCCAGGCAAAGAAAAACCACTCTGCGCCTGGGTGGAAAAGACCGCAAACCCATGTATCAACGCGATTACGATTGCAACGGTTTTTGTATTCATAGAAACGGTCTGTGGCTAGCGTACACTCCTAAGAGTATGGAGTATGCACCATAGTAGGAGCACTTGGGCAATTTGCCAGAGCGAAGGACGGATAGAAGCATCACTTTTCCAATAGATTTGTCGAGTTTCATACCTTTGCAGGGCCAAATCCCCAATACCCCAAATTATCACACCAACAAACATACAAAAAAAATAATGAAAGTAGCTGTAGTCGGCGCCACCGGATTGGTCGGCACCAAAATGTTGCAAATACTGGAGGAGCGCAATTTCCCTGTTACCAAACTTTTCCCTGTAGCTTCTGAACGCTCGGTAGGCAAAACTGTAAAATTTGCCGGCAAACGCTACAAAATCATCAGCATGGACGCCGCTGTTGGAAAAAAGCCGGATGTAGCTATTTTTTCTGCCGGAGGAAGCGTTTCTAAAGAATGGGCCCCGCGTTTTGCGGACCGGGGCACGATCGTTATCGACAACTCATCGGCCTGGCGCATGGACCCCGAAAAGAAACTTATTGTGCCAGAGGTAAATGCCAATATACTCAGTAAAAAAGACAAAATAATTGCTAACCCAAACTGCTCCACCATTCAAATGGTAGTGGCCCTCAAGCCTTTGTACGATCAGTACGGTATCCGCCGCATCGTGGTCAGTACTTACCAGAGTGTGACCGGCACAGGTGTTAAAGCGGTGGAACAACTGATGAACGAGCGCAAAGGAAAAACTGGCCAACGGGCCTATCCATATCAAATTGACCTGAATGTGCTGCCCCATATTGACGTGTTCACCGAGAACGGGTACACCAAAGAAGAAATGAAAATGGTGAACGAAACAAAAAAGATCATGGGCGACGACCAGATACGGATCACAGCAACCACCGTCCGGGTTCCGGTCATGGGTGGCCATTCCGAGTCAGTAAATGTGGAATTCGATCGCGATTTCTCCCTGGCCGATGTGCGCAAACTGCTCGAAAAAGCCCCTGGGGTAGTGGTTGTTGATAATACTGAGCAGTTGGAATACCCGATGCCTTTAATGGCACACGACAAAGACGAAGTGTTCGTAGGCCGCCTTCGCCGCGATGAAAGCCAGCCCAATACCCTGAATATGTGGGTGGTGAGCGACAACCTCCGCAAAGGCGCTGCCACGAATGCCATTCAAATTGCCGAATACCTGCTTTCAGTCGGTATTTTGAAATAGAAAAAAACGGCGCGTGAAAAGGGTTAGACCTTTTATAAAAAAATGTATTTTTGCTAAAAAATTACGCTATGTCAGCACAAGTTACTGCTTCCGAATCCCTCAAATTGCCACTGAGCAATTTACAACTCCAATTGCTCAAGCTTTATGCAGACGGAGTATCAGAAAATGATTTGAAGGTAATTCAACGCATGATTGCTCGATATTTTGCAGATAAAGCCAGTGCCGAGGCTCAAAAAGTATGGCTAGAAAAGGGTTATATCGCGGAGCAATTACTTCAAGAAAATATGCGCACGCCCTATAAAAGTGCTCAAAAATGAAAATAGTGCTCGACACCAACGTCTTGTTGGTCGCCATACCTTTTGGCACGTCGTACTACCCAATTTTTGACGCATTCCTGAACGGCACTTTTGAACTTTATATCACAACAGACATTTTGGATGAATACGCTGAAAAGTTGGAGGAAAAATACTCACAACGCCTCCATGTGGTTGAAAATACCTTAATGGCGATCGAGAATTCACCAGATGTCGTTCGAATCTCCAAGTATTTCTTTTGGCGCCTTATCAGTGTCGATCCAGATGACAACAAATTTGTCGACTGTGCCATAGCCGCTAATGCTGACTATATTGTCACAAATGATCGCCACTTGAATGTCCTCCGAGATATACCCTTTCCCTCTGTTCGTGTTATTTCTGCCGACGATTTTGTAGAGATGCTCACAGGGGTTCGACCTGTCAAATCATAGAGATTAAAATTGAAAGAGAAAAAAACGCCTATTACTGCCTAATTTTGCCGCCCAAAACTTAACCCTCAACCGTCAACAGTCAACAGTCAACCGTGTACCGTCAACCGTAGTATTATGAAGAACAAGATAGTCATTTGGGGCAGTAATGCCGAAAACGAAAAAGTACTGATCGCACTTGAATTAAAATCTGAAACCAGTAAAGTTTTGGTGCATGTCATCCCTGAATCTATTATGGATGATGCGTTTGCGCAGAAAATGATGCAGGATTGGCGCGATGGAAACGCAGAAGTCACATTCCCGGAAGGGAGCCAAACCCTGGAGCGTGAGCTCAGTATAACGGACAGCATTTTGCCTGAGGGACTGAAGGTGGACCGCACTGATCTCGTACAGCGGGCGCAAACCGAATGGCATTTTATAGTGCTTTCAGACAAACTCTATGCTGCCTACAAGCAGGAGTTGGCAGAATTTAAAGAAAAAATAGATTCGCTTTCCACATACGACAATACTATTTTTACAAGCCTTCGCTCGTTTTGGGACAAAGTACAGAACCAGAGCCGCGAACGCAACTTATACCGCCAACACGCCGATGAGCTGCGCGATGGCATCAATGCACTTTTCGAGCATATAAAGCTAGCCAGGAAGCGGGTAAACTCGGAGTTTAATGAGGCTTCAAAATCTGTTTATAGCAATTTTTCAAAGGCGCTTGATGAAATTGAGGAAAGTATAGCATCTGGCAGCGCCAAGTTTGGTGCGGTGTTCGACGAACTTAAAAAAATGCAGCGGGAGTACCACAATACCCGCATGAGCAATGAACACCGCAACAAACTTTGGGAACGTTTGGATGCGGCGTTCAAAAGAGCAAAAGAGCGCAAATTCGGTCCGGAGGTCAATGCTGGCACCGTGGCCGATCGCCACGACAAACGCTTGTCGGGACTTGAAGATGCCATCAAACGCCTTGAAGAAAGTCTTCGCCGCGATGACGAAGAGCTGGCCTTTCAACGAGAAAAAGTCAATGCCTCTGAAGGCCAGTTAGAGGCCCAAATCCGGGGCGCGAAAATCAAAATGATCGAAGAGCGCGTCAATGGTAAGCGCGAGCGGCTGGCCGAACTAACCAAAGCCCGCGCCGACGTTCAACGTCAGGCCAACACCGCCCACGAAAAAGAAGCCCGCATCGCAGCCAAAGAAGCTGAACGCCAACAAATTGAAGCTAAAAAAGCGGCGATCAAATCAGAAATAGAGGCCGAAACGCATGCCAAAGCTGAAGCCGCTGCCGCTTCGCCAGCAACGGAAAAGGAAGAGAGCATTCTTGAAGCCGCCTCAAACCTTTTAAGCGACGTTTTGCTTGATGCGCTCGATACTGCCAAAGCTGTTGCCAGTGTTGCCGCAGACAAAGCGGAAGAGGCCATTCATCAATTTGTGGACAAGGCTGAAGAGGCTCTGGAATCTTTCAGGAAGGAAGAAGATAAATCAACTTCGGAAGATTCTGTTTCTTCACAAGATACACCCGGTGATGCGCTTCCTTTAGCTACCCAACCCGCATCCGCCGAGGCTTCGGCGGGTAAAGCTGCCGCAGAAAATGATTCGATCATCATTGACGATGTAGTGCACAAAACGGTCGGAGAAACGGAAGGGATGGAATCCTTCAAACAAGCGGATACCGCTGCTTCCACAGAAAACGCCGATTCAATTATTATTGACGATGTAGTGCACAAAAGGGCCGGAGAAGCGGAGGGGATGGAATCCTTCAAACAAGAGGATACCGCTGCTTCTACAGAAAACGCCGATTCAATTATTATTGACGATGTAGTGCACAAATCCATTGCGGATGCCGGTCTCGAATCTACACAATCGGAAGCGCCAATTGATAAGCCAAAGCGTGCGGCTAAGAAAAAGGCAGATGCCTAGATCCTAGTGCGAATATTTGGGACAGCTCATTTTTTTGGGGTTTTCGCAGTCATGCGTAAAGTCGCCTTAAGTGGGAAAGTTACGTTGTTCAACTTTCTCTACTTATATTTGGTACCGCTTTGCGAGGGCTAGGACAGTGACACCCACATGCTTTTCATTTGACAACAGGGTTTAGCCGATAGTAAGACATTCGCCAAACAGGTATTTTTACCTAAATTAAAAAATAGGTATAAGTACCTATCCAAATTAATATTTTATTTACCACCTTTGCACATCCTATTAAATTTGCTACCCCATCCTAAATTATCCATTCATTTTTTCAATCTTTTAGCCATGACAAAAGTTAACAGTTCCGTTGAAGCCCATATCGCAAGCGTCAACCATCTTGTTTCAGCAGCTGAAATGTTTGTGAGTGGGGCAGAAGATGCAAAAACACTCGCTGCGTCTGCCGAAAATTTTATTAGTGTTGCCGAAGTGCATGTCAGCTCTGCCGAAGCGTTGGTTACCAGCTCGGAAAAGCATCTAACGAATCTCAAGAAAGCACACAACAACGCTAAAGCTTCTGTAGCACACGTATCGAATTTTATAGGTGCTGAAGATAAAGTTAAGTAAGCTTCCGTCACCTGGCAAAAATGCCGTAGCCCAAAGCATAGCCTTTTGTCTGCAGTTCAACAATTCAAGTATTTGCTCTAGTTCTTCGGTACTGTAGTTGAATGCTTTGGAAATGCATGTCAGCTCCGCTGAAGCAATGGTTGTCGTCTCGACAAAACATCTCACGAATCTAAAAAATGTAACCACCACGGCTGAAAAAAACGTTGCACATCAAACAAGATTTTTAGGCGCAGAAGATAAAGTGCGAAAATAACCGATTGGGTCGCACATCTTCGGTCTTACCGTACAGGCTTCATTCTACACTGGTCAACTGTTTGGGCTTAAACCCATATGCAAATGTTTTCAATCATATAAATTTATCTTAACCATGCGATTCACCAATCTTGACAATCGAACCCATCTTACCTTTTTCGCCATGCTGCTTTTTCTCTCCTTCAGTTTCTACCTGGCTTGCAGCTCCGGGGGCGGCTCAAAACCTGAGGCAGAAACAGCAGTACTACCTTCGGCTGCAGTGCCCATTACCATTTCTCCTGTAGTACCTTCCGACATTGACATTACCGGTGGTGCCCCAAACGCCACCTTGAGCCAGGCTGCTGTCTTTGCCTGGCAAGAATTTATCGCGCTCAACTGGCCAGCTTTGCCCGGGCAACGGGATGTCCCGAACACAAACGCGCTCTTTGGTGCGCCGAACGAAAAGGTTTTGGTCTGGCATACTTTCCGACATAAGGTTGAAATTTTTCCCGGCAACGGTCAGCCGCCCCACGGGGCAAGCCAAGGCCCACCTGATTACGGGTACAACACACCACCTCAGTATTTTTACGACCCCAGCCAAACGGGCACTTCGGATGGCCAGGTGGCGCCCTGTGGTACACCTTCTACCAGTACACCGTGGATCAATCTGGATGAAGTGAATGAAATTGGGGTAGCTAACATGTTTTCTGGTGGGGCCCCAGCCAACCCCTTTCCGGGCCAACAGATCTTGTTTTTAGCCAAAGCAAATAAAGCAGAATACGTATATGCGACCCAAAACGGATGGAATATAAAACTTAATCCCACTGCGGCAGCCAACACTAAAAGTTATATACAACAAAACAGCAATACGCCACCGCCCGGCACGCCTGGTCTGGTCAGCTTACCTTACGGCACCATCGAAGCGAAAACGGGCTGGAGACGACTGACGGATAAGGAAAAACAAAGCGGGCGTTTTTTCAGCACTACCGTTCGTTATTACCAAACAAACCCAAGCACTCAGAAGCCCTGTTATGTGGATGAGACCTTTGGGATGGTCGCGCTTCATATTATTCAAAAAACGCCGACAGCCCCCTATTTTATTTTTGCCTCCTTCGAGCAAGCTGACAACCTCCTGACCACCTCGGGGTCTCCTGTGGAAGATTCGGACGGGAATGTTATTGCCAATAACAATCTTTTGCCGCTCAACCCGTATTTTAAGGTTACGAACGCCACCCCAACCACCCCTCAAACTTTTTCGCCGACTACAGCCAATAGCACGCCCGGCAGCAGCCTTTATTATCAAAACACTCCCGGGGAAGGCCTCCCTACCGGTACGGTCACCATAAACAAGCGCTTGCACCCCATCCCGCCAGAGGTCATTGCAGCGAATCAGGCAGCGCACCAGGCCATTGCTGCTTACAACAAGCAAAATGGCATTAATTCTCCCTGGCCATTTTATAAACTGGTTAATGTTCAATACCAACCGATTCAGAAAACACCCGGCGTGAATTACACGGGCGTAGATTCTGCAACGTATTATATGGCCAACAGTGTGGTGGAATCCGATTATATCTTGCAGAAGTTTAGCGGAACATTCTCTTCGCAGAACCTTACCATCACGGATTATAACGCCAACGGCACCGTTGCCTACAATGCTTACCACAATGGAAAATTTTTGATGGGTGGCTGTATGGGATGTCATGGCAATGCAACCAATGCAGGCTCCGACTATAGTTTCATCTTGAAAAACGGTGCGGTAGATGCACCTGAGGTGGCATCCCCCCCAGGACAAACACTGAATATAAATTCCAAAAAGCTCAAGAGTTTTCTTGAACTTTTTCAAAAGTAAAGCATTCATTTTAAGGCCTTTCTAAGGCCAGGGGGATGTGGGCGGTTTTTGCAGAGGTTTGTAGCACACGATTATTGTGCGCCACCGCCAATTATGCCGGGGCTGACTCTGCTATGTATTATTGAATAAAAAAAGAGCATGTTAGTGGTTTCCGTGCGACATAACAAAAAAACGTTATCTTGCCGCAGAGGAAACTATTAACATGCTCTTTTTTATCAGCAAACTCAAGTAAATCTATTGTCTTCGCAACAATAGTGCTTTAAGGGTCTTATTCTTATTTGAATTCAAGTCAATCGGCTCTCCCGCGACTTCGGGTGCCAATTGCGGGTATTGGCCCCCAAATATAAAACTATAATCAGTGCCCCCATTCGTGGCATTGCAGTGGCAACCCATACATCCACCCATCAAAGGTCTTTCGTGATTGTTGTTGCTATAGGCATTGTACGAAGTTGCCCCTGAGTTTGTATAATCAGTAATTGTAAAGTCGCCAGTACCGTCACTGTTCAGGGTTGAGAATTTTCCGCTAAACTTTTGCAAGTTATAATCGGATTCTACCACGCTATTCGACAGGTAATACACTACACCCGCAATCGCTCCATTTTATCCTTAAAAAAATCAGTATCGTATAACTCCTCCGCCACAACAGCACTCCAAAGCTTGGTTTTTTGCTTTTCATTCAACAGGCTGAGTATTTGCTCTATTTCTCCTGTGTTGTAACTGAACAGTTTAGAAATGCATTTGGTCGTAAAGGATATGTCATCCAGGGCCAGCACAGTCGCGAAATCCTGTATTGTAAGTATCTTAAAATTATTGATTTCGCTTTCCAACTGCGGTTCTTTTCTGCCAACGGATGGATCGCAATCAAGGATATACACCCAATTTACTTCATAGGGATATACAGTCGAAAATATCTGGCGTATGTATTCCTGGCCCGCTCCGGTCACATTGATATCGTTGATAAACACAATGCCCTGGCCTATGAAATCTTCCTCCTTGATAACAAAGTTGTGTTTTCGCTTCAGTTTTAAGCGATCCTCCCAAGAATACTTGCTATAGTCGTTATAGTTGTTGAAATCCTGGGCATTTTTCAGGCTGAGTTTTTCTTCTCTTTGATTGTGTAAATCGAGCAGTGAAATGGGAGCCGCTATTTTACTTTTGTTTTTTAGTCCTTCATAAACCGCCCAACACAAGAGATTAGCCGCTGCCGGGAGCCGATGCCGGGGAGGAGAAGTCAGCACCCAGGATGTATATTGCGGATTGGCTGCCATGATTTCTTCCACTACGGGCATCAGTATTTCAGCATAATGTTGGACACTGCTGACTACCCCCAACTTTAAAAAAGGATATTCCTGATAAATCACACCACTCAGATCGAGCGGGTAAGATGTAATTTGATGGATAGAGTGGATAGACTTCGTCATAATAATTTGTTTTATCGAAATTCGGCATCTTAATCACTCCAATGCGCCGTAAGTGCATCCAAATACACTTGCAGGGTACTTATAATCATTGGCCGCGTGATCCGATTCGCCCTGAAATCTTCCGCCAGCCCATAACTGAGCGAATCAATTTTAATGAATTTATCGCCCAAGTTATAGCCCCAAATACTGCCTTTAGCATTCATTAAATGGTATGGGATTCGCAATTCCGGGTCAGGAAGCACAAATCCATCCTGTCCAGGCCAAATAGTGCCTCCCCAACGCAACAACATGTCGGACACCAAACTAAGCACCGGGTTGCTAAAGTTTTCCTGTGTGGAGTAGGATTGAAAATCAACCAAGGTAGCCTGCGTAGGATTCAATCCTATTTCTCGGGTATGCTGGATATTGATTCCCTCGAAAAGAATTTCTCCCATGCCATCTTTATAATGGCTGACTTTTTCGATTTCAGATTTTTGGTCTTCATTGAAAAAATCTATGTGTTGACTCCCGTAATAAATCTGAAGCTGTCTCTCTACTTTATTAATCTTAATTGTAGTGACTTCATTGATGGAGGTGATGCCGTATTTCCGTAGCAGCAATTCTATCGCCAGTTGTACCTGCGGGCCGTCTGAACCATATGGATAAAGTCCGCCGGAATCCTTGGGGCGCCGATGTGCCCGCCGAACCATAAGGGCTGCCGGCGAGTTGTGCATCCAGTCATTTTGCTCATCAAAGCCCAGATCTATGAGGCTATAAATAGGCAGTATTTGGATCGAGCTACCACTGTGCCTGAAAATCCTTTGGAGCAATTCCTGTATGATGAGTTCATAAAAGGCATATCCAAGCCGATACACGCCATTGCTGTGCTCCCCATTGAATGGCTTTAAATGGGGAGCAACGCCCGTGCCCTTTACATCAATCAAGCGGTTTTCATAAGCTGGTTTTTTCCGGTCGTCGCCCAACAAAAGCCCTTTGTCATTTTCTTCGACGGAAAATACCAATGCGCGGCCATAACCAGGTGGCCGGAAGGCTGTTACCCGTTCATTTCCGGTAGCTATAGGTGTATTTACGATAGATTGACTGGCCTGGCTTTGAGATACAAAGGCCGTATTGCGCACCAACCATTCGTCTATTTTATGGCTGATAGCCTTCTTCTTTGCGTTCCCTTCTAATGATTTCAAGCGGGGATACTCCTTTTCCAAAGCAGCATCCTTTAGTTGCGGAAAATCGTGTTGAAGCAAAGGATAATTGGCGTAGACAACCCTGGCTCCGACGACACGCAACACGGTTTCAGGCATAACACCGCTCTGATCCAAGTCGTCTATAGCACTTAAAATGGGACCAGGAGCAAAGCCTTCACCAATATTGTAAATTTTTGATGTATGCATCGAGGGTATTTTCGTAGATTGTTTTAATCTGTCCAATGCGCCGTAAGCGCATCCAAATAGGCCTTAATAGTAGCCAAAAGCATTTCCCGGGTCATTCTGTTCGCTCTGAAATCTTCCGAGAGGCCATAACAAAGCGAATCTATTAAAATTGCCTTCTCATCCCTCTTATAGCCCCAAATGCTACCTTTTCCCCTAAATAAATAAGACGGAATTTGAAGTTCCGGGTCGGGTCGGACAAAATCTGGGTAGTCCGGTAAAATCGAACCGCCCCAGCGCAACAACTTGTCGGAAACCAAGCTGAGCAGCGGCTGGTCAAACGCTTCCCTGATGTCATAGGCACCAAAATCAACCAGGGTTGCTTGTGCGGGCGCTGAGCTGATTTCACGGGTATGTTGAAGGTTGATTCCATCAAAACTGAGTTCCCCCATGTCGTCACTGTAATGGCTGACTTTTTTGATTTCTGCCTTTTGTTCTTCGGTAAAAAAATCGATGTGCTGATCGCCATAGTATATTTGGAAGTCGCCGTTTTCTTTCTTCAACTTCACCCTGCTGGAGCCGCCGGCACAGGTCATGCCATATCTCCGAAGTAGTTGTTCGATCTCCAGTTGTACATTTTGGCCGATCGAGCCGTAGGGATAAAGCCCGCCAGAATCCTTGGGCCGCCGATGTGCCCGCCTGACCATCAGGGCAGCCGGGCTGTTGTGCATCCAGTCGTTTTGTTCGTCAAAGCCAAGATCAATGATTCCATAATGCGGAAGCGTTTGAACCGCACTATTGCTGTGCCTGAAAATTCTTTGGAGCAATTCCTGCACGATCAGTTCAATCAAGGCAAACCCTAGCTGAAGTATGCCGTTGCTGTGGATGCCGTTAACAGGCTTAACCTGGGGTGCTACGCCGGTACCTTTTACGTCCAACAACCTGTTTTCAAATGCAGGCGGTTCACGGTCGTCGCCCAATAAAAGCCCTTTGTTGGTCTCTTCAATGGAATATACAAGGGCTCTGCCATAGCCTGGGGGCCGGTATGCTGTCACCCGTTCATTTCCGATGGCAATAGGCGTATTGACGAATGATTGCTTCGCCTGGCTTTGAGATATAAAAGCCGTGTGACGCACCAGCCATTCGTCTATTTTATGGCATATTGCCTTTTGCTTTGCGCTTCCATTTAATTGCTTTAAGCGCGGGAATTCCATTTCCAGAGAATTCTCCTGAAGTTGGGGGAAATCATGTTGGAGCAACCTGTAATTGGCGTAAACCACCCTAGCTGTAGTCACGCGTAATACCGTCTCAGGCAAAATGTTGTTTTGATCCAGGTCTTCGATTGCGCGTAGAATTGGCCCGGGTGCGAAGTTTTCGCCGATGTTGTAGGTTTTTGATGCAGATTTTGAGGGCATAATAGGCTTCATTTCTGATTCTAATCATACAGCGCAACGACCGATGTGATCCGGTCATTGACCATTACTTTTTTTAACTGCATTCCGTATAAATCGGATAATATCTGATCCGTGACCATCTCCTCTGTGGTGCCAAATAAATAATCGTCAAGCCCGCGCATGATCAACACTTTATCAGCCACATGGATAACATGGTTGGGGTCGTGCGTGGAGAAAACAGCTGTGGTATTTGAGTCTTTTAATGCGCTGATCACTGACAGGATGTGGTTCTGGTTGCCGTAATCAAGTGCAGCGCAGGGTTCATCAAAAATTATACAATTACTACCAACGGTCAGTGCGCGGGCGATCAATGTCAGCTGTTGTTGCCCGCCGCTCAACTGGGAAAAGTTTTTGTCGAGAAGGTCTGTGATACCCAGTTTTTCCGCACAAACTCTGGCTGTTTCATAATCCGACTTTTTCGGCACTGAAAAAGCACCGATATATTGATAACGACCCATCACAATCGTGTCTAACACCGTCATATCGTACACGAAATTTACTTTTTGCGGCACGTAGCCGACAGGGGGAACAATGTCAATTTTGCCCGCTTGGGGCTTGTAAATTCCGGTGATACATTTGATAAGCGTCGTCTTGCCGCTGCCATTTTTCCCAAGAATGGCACACACCTCACCTTGTGCAATCGACAAGGAAATATCCCTGAAAACGGGGCGCTGGTTTTCAGGATAGGTGAATGCTAATTTTTCGATTGTAAGCATGCTGAATATTCTTATTTCAATTGGATATTTTTCGAGTATTTATCAAATACGCCAAAACAGGTGCGCCCACCAATGCCGACAATATGCCAATCGGTATTTCCCCAAAAGGAGAAATACGAACCAGCGTATCAGCTACCACAAGATAAATGCCTCCAATGAGCGCCGAAGTCACCACCAGGCCTCTATAATCGGAACCTGTAATCATCCGGGCAATATGCGGCACCACAAGGCCCACCCAGCCGATCGTGCCGCTCACCGACACGGTTGCAGCAGTCAAAAGCGTGGTCAAGGCCAGAAATAAGATACGAAGCCGGACCACGTCCACGCCCAGCGCATAAGCTTCTTCATCGCCGAGGGCAAGCAGATTGATCACATATCGGCTTTTGAAAATAATGGCAAAACAAACCAGACAAATAGCACCCAGCATCATGACTTTATTGGCGTCTGCGCCATTAAAACTCCCCATCAACCAATAAACAATAACCGGCAAGGTATCTCTTGGATCAGCAATAAAGGTGACTACTGAAACCAAAGCAGAAAAGAGTGCGCCAGTCACAATACCCCCCAGAATAATGGCCAGTATGTTTTTACTGCCCATTTTTCCCGCGATACTCATGGTAAACAAAAGGGACAATACACCACCAACAAAGGAACAGGCTATCATCGTTATGCCGCTCAGCGCCAAAAAAATAGCCGAGACGGCCCCAAATGCCGCCCCGGAGGATACGCCAATCATGGTAGGCCCTACCAATGGGTTTCGGAAAATACCCTGCAAAACAGCGCCCGATACAGAAAGCGCCATTCCAGAAAGCGCAGCTAATAGGATCCGGGGCAAGCGCAACTGAAAAATCACGTTGTATTCAACCGAGTTCACCACCAATTCCGGATGAAAAAGCCTCAACCATATCGCTTGGTAGAGTTTTTCAAATGAAATGGTATAACGCCCCAGCATCATTGCCAAGCCTATAGAGAGGAACAAAACGATTAATAAAAATACCTGAAGGGCTGTTTGTTTTTTGGCCATTATTGCTGCTTGCGATTAAATTTTGTATAGAATGGGGATGCGACATTTTCCTGATAAAACAACACCTGGTCTATATCCTCCTCTGTAAGGTTTATTTTATACTGCCAGGAATAAGACTTATGAATTTCTTCCCGCATTTTGAAATCAAAAAGATCTGGTTGTATCAATTCTGCCATAAATTTCCAGATAAGTACCGATTCGTTGCTGGCCCATATCGGTACTCTAAAAACGCGTCGGTTTCGCACCGCGCTCAAGTCCGACAAAATCGGGTTCTGATAAATATCTTCGGGGCTTGTATTATTCAACCAGCCCCCGAAAAGGATAATGTCGGGGTCCCATTCCAATATTTGCTCCAAATTTACACAGCGGTCAATCCCCAGGCCAGCGCCCATATTCCAGCCACCTGCCAAGTTAATACAAAAATTTTCATAACATTTCTCTCCGCCAACGCGCAGGGTTTCATAATTGTAGAAGAAGATTACTTTGGGCCTCTTCTCGGGTGGAATAGGGTCGCTTATAGCTCTTATCTGTTTAAGGGTAGAATCGCGCCACTGCATCAAACTGTCGGCCATTGTTTCACGACCCATAGTCTTCGCCACCATGTTCACCATATCGCGGTCATTTTGATCGCTTCCATCGTAGTTTATGCCCACTACATTAAAGCCAAAACCCTGTATTTGCGCGTTCACTTCCCCGAACATGCTCCAAGAAAGAATAATATCAGGCTGAAGCCTGATTAGCTCCTCAATATTCGGTGAAAACGCCTTGGAACAAACCTTGTCCGACAGATTTTGAAAGTCTGGAAAATACTTGTTCAGCACATTGGACTGCATAGATATCTTAGTTGCTGGATTAACTCCCACCAATCGCCGCTCGCCGGCATCAAGCGCCATTACAATAATGGGTATCGGGTGTTTGCAAAGGCTGACAATGCGTTCAACGGGGCCATTGTACCCAGATGGTATGCCTATCTGCGGCGTGTTTTTACTTGTCGTACCGACCAGATATATGACACCTAAAATAGCCGCAATGAAAAGGAACAGGAAGGATTTTTTCATAGACGTAGGACGTTGGAGCCTAGGCATTGGACGTGGGACGTGGGACGTGGGATGCTTATGGCACAGATTGGGAAAGATTAAAAATCTTAGTAAATTCGTCCAATCAGTGTCATACGCATTCCAACGTCCAATGTCTTAGAAGTTGTTTGAGTTATTCTGCTGCGGCCCAAAAGATGCCTTTTGGGTGCAACAGAATAACTCAAACAACTTCTAATATCCGGTGCCTAATGGCTACTCATTCCACCACAGCTTTTGATATAGCGTGGCTTGCGGAATGTTCGGGTTTTTACTCACTTCATTTTGTGGATAAAGCCCTCTCCAAGTAAAACTAGTGGCGACCGGGACGTCATTGTCATCACGTGGAATAGCATGATAATCAGGGAATTGATAATTATGACGCCGCACATCCACCCAGCTTTCAACATTCATTGGAAACATGGCAATATATTTTTGCACCATGATCTTTTCCAGGGTAATGCTGGCAGATGTCTCCTGAGCATTGATCATTTTATAATCCGTGATCTTCTGCATGTATAGCGTCAAATCGTTACCTCCCAGCGTACCAATATACCATGGCGACACTTTGTCAATAGAGGCTTCGATACCCAGGTTGTGAGCCGCCGCCGCTCTGGGCAGATCTCCGGCTCTAAATGCAGCTTCTGCTTCAATAAAGCGAAATTCAGCATAAGTGGCAATATGCATGGGAGAATCTTTTTTGTCAAAATAACCGCCCAATCTGGAAAAATTTGAAACCACATCGCCCGTTATTGGACTGCTGTTCTCCTTCCCCCGGTAAGTACCATCGCTCAAGGTTTTGGTCCAATAGTTTTCCTTTCTGGGGTCGTTGGTGGTCTCCAATAAATTCATAAAGTCATAAGCCGCAACGATCCATGGGGACACAGAATAAAACCCGGACCAGGGATTATCTCTACCTGAATTCTTATACGGATAAACCAGATCACTGCTTGAAGCAATTAGCCCTGCGGCCAGACCCTTGTCCACATAATCCAAAACATCGGTGGCAGAACCCATCGGGTCCTTGATACTTAGATGGTTATGATACCTCGCCAACAACAAATAAGCAATCCCTTTCCATTTTTGAACATTACCACCAAATACAAAATCTTCCGTGCCCAATGGCTTTACAGGAGTCTTCTCCAAGTCTATGACACTCTCCTCCAAAAGTGTAAAAATGTCATTGTAAATGGATTGTTGAGAATCCGTACGAGGGGCTGGCACTAATGGGCCTTGCAATGCTTGAGAATACGGGATATCACCGTAGATATCGGTCATGTACCCGAGGGAATGGGCCGTCAAAATCTTGGCCACTGCCACATGATGCCACAACTCTTGCTCCGTTCCCCGCTTGATCACATCCTTAGCATCCAACATGCCGTCATAAATCTTGTCCCAATCGGAATCTCTATTGGTAATTGCATCCCACTGGTCAAAAAAGTTCAGCCTTCCGGCAAAAGTCCGAATGAATGTGCCGCTCATATAATCATAGCTCTCTTCTATTCGACAATATTCCGACAGAATAATGTCTTGCGCAGCGGTCAATACCAGTTTCACATCCGCTGTGACGGGGTTGTTTGGGTCTGTATTCAGTTCGTCAAAGCTTTTTTCGCAACTGAAGAACAGGAGAATCGAAAGTATAGACAATATCTTTTTCATGGCTCGTATGTTTAGAAGTTCATTTTTAGAGAGAAACTGTAGCTTTTAGTACCCGGAACGGCAAACATATCAATCACCTGCACATTGCCCGGCCCCAGGGCACTGGCTGATTCGGGATCTATGCCGCTGTAAGGAGTGCTAAGCCAAAGATTTCGACCCGATGCAGTCATCACGATTTGTTTAATAAAAGTACGTTCCAGCCATTTGGGATTGAGCTGGCAGCTCAGGGAGATATTTCGTAGGCGCACCCAGGAGGCATCCTCAATGGCTGGCTCATCTATAAAGCTTCGCTTTGATTCGAAGTAGGTTTCATCCAAAACGACCTCCTTGGTATTGGCAACTCCGGTGGATTTTACGATCCCATCGAAAACCCTTGTAGTACCCAACTGTTCTATATCTATATCGCTGCCATAATACCACATCGACAGGCGGGACTCATTGAATAATTGCCCACCTTGCTTAATATCAAACAAAAAGCTGAGTCTCCAATTTTTATACCCCAGTCTGTTGGTAAAATTCATAGTCCAATCCGGATTCGGATCACCGAGGGCTTTTCGGTCGCTGGCTTGAATAGGGTATCCGTCATCCCCAATCAGGAGCTTGTTTTGGGCATCTCTTTCGTAGTAAGAACCACTCACAGTTCCGTATGGAAGGCCCGGCTTAACAATAATGTTGGCACCAAACCAGGAAGACTGCCCGATGACGACCTCATTTAAACCGGCGGGTATTTCAAGCACTTCATTTTTATTTTTGGTAAAGTTGACGCTTGCGTCCCAACTCCAGTTTCTCTTGTTTTTCAACAGATTTGAAGTTGAAAGAGAGGCTTCCAAACCCTTGTTTTCAATCACTCCTGCATTCAGAATATAAGATGCATATCCGGTACTGCCTGGCAAAGAAGCCTGCGCGATTTGGTCCTTAGTGATTCTTTTATAATAGGTCAAATTAAGATTGAACAATTCATCCAAAAAGGTCAAATCCAGGCCAAACTCACTTGAGTTGGATATTTCAGGCTTGAGATTCGGGTTCTTTGATTCATTTACCACTGAAAATCCAGATTGACCTGCCACTATTTTCTCCAGGTAATAGGTATTCGTTGTAGCATATATAGGTGCGTCATTACCTATTTGTGCAAAAGAAGCCCTTATCTTTCCAGAATTCAACCAATCCATCTTAAGAAATTTGGTGAAGACAAATCCGACACTAGCCGAAGGGTATAAATATGAATTGTTGTCTTCAGGCAAGGTTGAAGACCAATCATTTCTCGCTGAAAGTTCGAGGAACAGATAGTCTTGATATCCAAAACCCAACTCTCCAAAGGCGCCAATAATCCGTTTCCTTTTAATGCTGTTGGTTACTGAAACTAATTTTGCATTAGAAATGTCGTCGAAGTTATTAAGGTTCAACGACTGTCCGTAAATGAAGGATCTGTCAAAGTGTTGTTCAAAAACATTGTTACCTACCAAAAAATTGATGCTGAATTGATCATCAAGGAATCTCTTGGAGCCCGACAATATCAAATCTGAATTAACATCTCTGGAGTTGGCATACATGTCGTGAATAT
The DNA here is from genome assembly GCA_046160345.1 of Saprospiraceae bacterium. Taxonomy (GTDB): domain Bacteria; phylum Bacteroidota; class Bacteroidia; order Chitinophagales; family Saprospiraceae; genus M3007. The sequence continues at coordinate 3,571 of JBJXGO010000083.1, read as the reverse complement.
CTCCTAACAGTTTAAAGGGCGAACCAATGGGGCGAACCCGCTTTCTTTTTTCGTTAAAGTTGTCTATTCCAAGTTTGTAACTCAGTACCAGATTACGCGCCAGTTTATATCCCAAACTGACATTTCCGATCAAACGATCCACGTGTATATTTTCTGCCTCTTCATTGACTATCCAAACTGGAGTGGTCTTATTATTAGATTTTGAATAAAAAGTCGTCTTGCCCTGGCTATCTTTCCATGGTCCATCGATATCATACACCGAATTGGCAATGCTGCTCAAAGCATACGCAGGACTTCTATACCCGGTAGGAAAGGCCACCAAGTCGGTCCCAATGTAATTGGAACTGATGCCAACCGTGAGCTTGTCTGTTAAATTATAGTCGCCTTTCAACAAAAGAGAGCGTCTTTGATACGCGTCTTCTGGCACAATGGAATGATCGTCTACATTGGTAAAGCCAGCAAAAAGGCTTCCTTTGTTGTTCCCCGCAGAAAAATTGAGGGAATTTTTGGTTGACACCCCGGTTCTCCAAAAGTCATCGTAATATCCCGTATAATTTGGAATGCGTTGCCCCGACACATCTTCGAGGGTTCCGTCCGTATTCAGGTCAATAACTGTCCCGGCGGGAAATGTCGGATTGTCAGCATAAGCCGGGCCGAATTTTTTGTAAGAACTTGCATTGAAAACGCCTCCTGAACCCTGGGTAAATTTGTGTTGAATCCCGGGCGTTTTATTGACCTGAGAAAATTCTACAGTTGAGTTCAGGGAAACATCGAAGCCTTTTCTTCCACTTTTGGTCTTGATCAAGATCACCCCATTGTTCGCCCTGCTACCGTACAAGGCGGTCGCTGCGCCTCCTTTCAGCACCGCAATAGATTCAATATCGTATTGGTTGATATCTATGGCCCGGTTTGTTCCTCTGTAAATAATGTATGCATCCCGATAGTCCGACGGATTGCCCCCCGCGCTGCTTGGGTCTGTCTGATTGCTGATGGGCACTCCATCTACCACGAATAAGGGTTGATTGTTGCCGCTGATACTCGAATAGCCGCGTATGACGATGTTGGATGCTGCGCCCGCGCCACCACCGGAAGGAGTTATAAACACCCCGGCAAGCTTTCCATTTAAGGTATTGACTAAATTGGATTCGCCAGTGTTGCTCAAATCATCCCCGCTCAGGTTTTGTGCAGAGTAGCCTAATTTGTGCTTTTCTTTGGTTATTCCATATGCAGTGATTACTACGTCGCTAAAGGTTCTGTCATCCGCAACCATGCTAACATTGATTTCGTTGCTGGCTCCCACCGTTATTTTTTCAGGTTTCATTCCCAACATAGAAAACTCCATCACATCTCCCGCGAATACTTTTAAGGAGTAATGTCCATTTACATCACTGCTTGTTTGGGTGGAGCGAGCAGGCACCCGGACAGAAACACCTGTTAAAGGCTCTCCAGCTCCGTCGGCAATCAAGCCGGTTATGGTTCTTTCTTGGGCATAAGCTATTCGGCACAGCCCGAATAGCAGGAAAAAAAAGCAAAGTTTCTTCATCGTTTTGTTTTTAAATTGTAAAGAATGGATATACTAGACTCATTTTTTGAACCAAATCATGGATGCTGCACCACAATTTTACCCGTCACAGCGCTTCTATCCGTGCGCCATTGCAAGAGGTACAAGCCATTTGCAATGCCCTCTATATCAATCGCTACATTTCCCTCAAAGGCAGCAATCTCCTGTGTTCGCACAACACGGCCTTGCAGATCAAAAATATTAACAGTACTTGGCAAAGTAGAATGCCCCCGTAGGAACAAGCTGCCTTCCGTCGGGTTGGGAAAAAGATCCATACTGGGTAAGCTGCTTTGCTCCTCATTATCCACCATTGGTGGGCAATATCCATGGTCATCTGTAACCACAAACTGGCGCATCATACCACCGCCTATGTTGTCTTCATGGGGAAGGATATGGCAATGGTACATATAAGCATGGTGGAATTTTATTTCATGATCCGGGTATAAGTCAAATGCAGCCATAAGTCGCATTTTCCAATCAGGCATCACCAATACATCATCTTTGGGGCCGTTTAAGCCAAGTAATTTAAGGTCAAGATATTCGCTCGCCTTTTTATCCCAAATATCCAATATCCGGAACTGTACCTTATGCATGTGGAATGGGTGCCCAATGCGCGAAGTATTGTCAATGGTCCAGATTTCTTTGGTGTCCACGCACACGGTATCGTCAACACGGGTCGTTTTATAAGTCAGGGAATCGAAGGTGAAACGGACTTTAAAATACCTAATGGAATCCTGACCGTTTGGCAATTGAAAAATGGTAGAATCATATTGAATCACCAACTCCTTCGTACGGCGTTTGGCTATATTGAAAGTATCCTGCAGCCGAGGCGGCCATTCAGTGACAAATGGGGTAAATGTAGTAATGGGAACATACCCGGGAGGGTCAGCTACAATCCGCAATTCAAGGTATGCATATCCATTGGTCCCATCTCCACCTTTGTCAGAGGAGGGATTGTTGTTTGGCGGGGAAGGCGGAGAATGTGGACTGCCAACCACCGAGCCAGGCAATTGGTGTTTCAGGTTTCTGAGATACACCTTACTGCCAATGGGTAAGCCTTCCAGATTCAATACTATTTCACTCCGTTCGCCTGAACCGGTGCGGAGCATGGTCAGCGTTTCTGGCTTCAGCACGTATCCGCCATCTGTAGCGATCAGCGTAAAGGGTTCCAGGTTTGTAGTATCTTCCTCATTTGTTATGGTCTTTGACAGACCAAATACAATTGCCTTGCGGCTGGAGCCGTTCAAGATGCGCAGCCGCACCAGGTGCGCCGGGACATTCACATATGGTTTGACTACCCCATTGACCACATTCCAGGGACGTTTGTTCTGTAAAAGGTTTACCTTCCATTCATCAAAAATAGCATCGTAGCTGGTGCTCATGTCGCCAATGATCAATGGAATATCATCCACGCCATAGGTGTGGGGCATGTCCGGGTTAATAATATCCGCGGGATCATCAATAATGATCATACCGGCCGCACCCGCCTGCACTTGCTGCCAGGTCTTGTCGTGCAGGTGCGGGTGATACCACATGGTAGCAGGCCCATCTAATACCTCGAAAGAAGGTTTCCAGGTAGCGCCCTTTAAGATCATCTGATGCGGGCCTCCGTCCCACATGGAGGGAAGTTGAAGACCGTGCCAGTGGGTGGTCGTGGTATCATCAATTCTGTTGGTTACCTGAAGATTAATCTGTTTGCCCCGCTCCCAATGTAGCGTAGGTCCTAACACAGTCATAGCAGAACTGCCTTTCTGATTGTAGGCATAGGTATTGAGGCCAAATGGCTGGAAGATGGTTCCATTAAGCGCCTTGTTTGAAGGATTGGCCGGGTCGAATTTGTGGCGTTTGATCCGCATTTCAAGCTTTATAGTATCATTGACAGGCTCGATCAAAGGCGGAATCGGGATCAGGTTCATGGTGTCCGGAATCTGGGTCGATGCCCGGGTCGCCAGGAACAATAGCAAGAAAGTGATGGCCGCATTGCGAATAAATAGCAGGATTTTCATGATT
>JBJXGO010000082.1:0-17354 GCA_046160345.1 Saprospiraceae bacterium | reverse complement strand
TGCAACAGGATTGTTCAGATCAGGCTGGCCTGGAGCCATTCCGGCGAGTTGGAGGTTATTTATTCTGATTTGTTCCAGCCGCGCCATATTTTCCGGAGAGGAGAAAATAGCGATCTGCAAAGGTCTTGCTTCATTGGTCTGGCCGTATTTTTCCAGCCGCATGGTTGTTGGCAGGGCGGCAGCTAGTTGCTCAAAGTACCCATTTAATAAATAATGGGGCGTGAATTGCTCGCCCAGTTTATGGGGGAGAAATTCGTTGGGCGTTTTTTGGGAAAAAACGGCTTGCGTCGAAAAAAAGGATAACAATAGGGCCAGTACGCGGGGGAGGTTCATACCAGATGGATGCGTTTTGTGGGCTGCAAACATCTATAGATTTTGGCGAAAAGAAAAATGGGGCGGGGGTGGAATTAGGATTTGCTTGATTTAAAAGGATTATTCAGGATTTGAATCGCGCTGAATGGCCGATGCATGAAAATCTTTAATCTTCATTGGGCTGCACCAGATAAGCTATATCGTTTTCTTCCTTTCCTAACCCGAGTACCCAATCTTTACCTGGGTTGTCTTTCTGTCGGAATCCGTCCATATCAAGTGCGCGTACCACGAGTATTTGCACTTTTGGTTTTTAGGGAATGCAAGCACTCAGCCAAAGTGCGCTTGATGCGGACGGGTTCCGACGGAAAGACAAAGCTTGATGGCTTGGGCGGGCAAGAGCAAACACTTGGGGTACGGGAACTTAATGCGGACAGGTCTCTCCCCTCGTGACGTACGCCCATGCTGCCACTTCACTTCGCCGTCAGTCGTCCCTCCCTTCTTTACCCGCCTTGCCTTCGGCGGCGGGTTGCTCGTTCCGTAGCAACATGAGGCGTTTTTCTTTTTTGCTCACAGGAAAGCGTGTCCGCCGAAGCAGATGCGAAGGCGGGCCGGAAAGGCAAACCACTTTCACTTCAGGGACAAGGCAAGGCGGAAGCCGAGAAGGTAGTCACGGCCGCCCGGTTGCCAGCTCTGGCGATAAGCGACACGGCACCACTGCGCAATATTGAGCCAGCTGCCGCCGCGATAGACACGGTCCGAGACAGCAGGATTGTTGGCGTCACAAGGGTACGGCCCCCAGGAATCCTGGCACCATTCCCAGACATTGCCGCTCATATCGAAAAGACCCAGTTCATTGGCGGTCAGTTCGCCTACCGGGTGGGTGGATTTTTGTTCTCCGAAAGTGTTGCCGGTTTCGTAATTATCCTCGTACCAGGCCACGTCTGCAATATTATTGCTGCCGGCATACAGATAGCCATTGCTTCTGATGCCGCCGCGTGCTGCGTATTCCCACTCCTCCTCGCTGGGCAGGCGGTAGTTTTTGCCCGGATATTTTTCGTTGAGTTTTATCAAAAATTCCTGCACATCGTCCCAGGAAACGCGCTCCACGGGACACTCGTCGCAGCCTTTATTGTTGAGTTCCAGTGGGTATTCCCCCATCACTTCGCGCCAGTCCGCCTGGGTTACTTCGTATTTGCCTATCTCGAAAGATTTGACGGTTACGGGGTGTTGGCATTCGTCGTCGCTTCTGCCTTTCTCGCTTTCTGGGCTGCCCATGGTGTAGGCACCGCCTTCTACTGCCACCATTTCGAGACCGGAGCGGCGGGGGCGGGCTGTGGCGGTCTCCAATCCTTTTTCTACAACTTCGCCTGCTGCGGTACCGGCTAAATCAATTCTCTCGGGTTGAGTGCTATCAATTGTACTAAAGTCTTCTGGCAAAACCCGGGCAAACAGCCCTGGCATATCCTCCTGTGTCAGCAAAGTCAGCGCAAAGCGGCGGCCCTGGTTTTGATAAGCCGTGGTGTAAATGCGCTGCAGTTCTGCCCGCTCGTTTTTCCTGGGCATCACGATGTTTCCTTCTGACCATTGGCCTATCGTGGCTGGCTCTTGATCCATCTTGGTATTATGGATATTCATGCCAAAGGAATCGCCCCGGTCTATGGGATCGCCCGCATCAATGGCGCCTGATTTATTGGCATCACGATAGAGCGTGAGCATGCCGCGCTGTACCAAAGCAGAACGGTTACGCACCACACCAGGCTCGAACAAATTGAGGTATTGCCCCGGGGCTATCATGGGCGCGCCCTTGGGGTTGCCTGGGTTTTGTGCAAAATATTGTCCTGGCATGGTGGTACACAAGTAGGTTCGGCTTTGCCAGATACTGTCGGGCGTTCGCCAGAGCACCAGGAGTTGGTCTTGCCAGGCATCGGGTTGGCGGTTCTTGCTGCGCCGCAGGGCGATGATATTGGGGTAATATTCTTCAAAAACGTAGCCTTTTTGGGCAAAAACGGTTCGGACCGCTGTCACGGCATTGCGGGTGAGGGCATTGGCGTAGCGTTCGGTTTGCGCATAAGGGCGGAAACTGCCATTTAGACAAGCCACATGGTTTCGTCGCGTCGTTTCGTTGGTAGAGTCCACTAAAAATGCTTGGTTCAAATAGTAACAAGCAAATGCTTCATCAAATTCAACGGCATCATTTTTACGACCATTGAAGACGGCCATCACGCTGTCTGCCCGGCGCAAGTATTGCCCCGACTTATCCACGAGGCTATATCCAACATATCGTTCGAATTGTGCGCGGGAAGAATCGCCTGGTGGGAGTTCTGCGCGTGTGCGAGCTGTGAGTGAATCCACAAAGGGTATATCTGTTTCTGTTTTATCATCAGGTTGATCCCATGAAATCATAGGCGCATGAGCCAACGCATCGCAAGCCAAACGCTCGCGGTAAAGCGCATGGTCGGCAGGGTTGACTAGGCAAAGTTTCTGGCCTCTCCAAACTACGGATTCGCCCTTGCAGGCATCCGGGAGCGCGGGCTGCCACCAGAGCGCTGCGCCCAAAGCTACCAGCCAGCAGCCTGCGGCCAAAGCGGCTTCTTTGACCCATTTGCGCCAGCCAAGGCCGGGTTTTCCGGCAGGGTGCAGGTAGCGCCGGAAGGAATCTGGCACGAGGTTGTCCAGCGGGTTCCGTGGTCGGTCGAGGTATTTGACCACCGTGAAATCAGGCTTGATGCCTATGCGGAGCATTTCTTCGAGTTTGGCCTCCAGCTCGGCGCGGCGGGCGGGACCGGCGGTGCTGCGCCATTCGAGCAGGGCAAGGTTCATCTCGAAGCCAGGCCAGGCCGCGCTGTTTTTTGGCGGCGGGTTTTGGGCCAGCAATCCGTGGATAGCGGCCTGGAGTCGGCGCAGTAAAGGGTGGTCAGTGGTTTCCAGCCATTCGAGCAGGGTCTGCCGGTCGTGGCGCGGGATTTCACCTTCTAAAAACCATTCGAGCCGAAAGAGTGATTGGAGTTCGGATGATTGGATGGCACTGTTGGTGGGTATTGAACTTCCCGAAAGTTTAAAACTTTCGGGAAGTTTGATGCCATTAGTCGCCGCTCTGCGTTTCACAATGGTCCAGATAAAATTTGTCAACTTTTTAAAAGTTGACAAATTCGGTGTGTTTCCTGCGGCTGAAGCCGCCGGTACAGCCCCTTTCAGCCAACGCCCGAGCCAAAGCGTAAGGTCGTAGTGTACCGTAGGCCAAATTGCGCAAGCCGCCAGCCAGCGCATTTCGGCTTCGTTAAAATGCGCTTTTAGTGTTGGCATCAGGGCTTCGCCCAAAGGAATAGGCTCCGTGGGTGGTATAGGCATGCCGGGCGCAGGGCGCAGAGGCACCAGTCCCGGAGTCAGTTCCTCATCGAGGTCGGTGAGGTACAAAAGGCTTTCGAGCTCGGCAGGCAAAACCGTAAAGCGTTCAGAAAGGCGGCGTTCGGGCTGTCCCCATTCGCTCAGGGGCGTGGGACTGAGCAATGAGCGATAGCGCCATGCTTCGAACACCTGGGCTGCGCCAAGCAGCTGGCCATCGTTGCCAAGCAGGCGATGCCCTGTGCTGAGCAACAAGAGCCGGGCGTTGGGGTGCAGGTAATGCAACTCCCGGATATTGATGCCTTCCGGGTGTTTTTCGTTCCAGCAAAGGCGCGGGTCGCCGGCAAAAAAATAGCAATCCAACAGCACTTCCTGCTTCTGAAAAGCCTTTGCGATATGGTCAAAAAGGGCGGCCCGGTGGTCGTTGATATCCTTGCGGTCGAGCAGGAGCAAGTATTCCGGGGGACGAGAGAGTTGTTTGTACAGGAATTCTGGCAAACCGCCTTTTTTTATGGTAGCGCTGATAGTGCCCGGCACGTCGAGGCGCCAGGCGTCTTCGCCTTCGCGGCGGCGGAGCCGGTTGGCGAGGGAGAAAAATGTGTCGCCAAAACCCACGGCATCTTCGGGGTTTTCGACTTCGATATTCCAGACGTAAGGCGGCTGGTCGCGGCGTTCGCGTTCGGCCACGAGGGGCGGTTTGCGGCGACGTTCGCGCCAATACACCCAGGCTGCGAGTAAAGCGGCGAGCAAGGCCAGTCCGCCGATTTTTATGGGCAATTGATAAGCCACAAGCCAGCGTTGAAGGGGCGTGGCTTCATCCTGGATTTTAAGTTTTAACAGCAGAGAATCCCGGAGGGCTTGGGCAAGCTTGGACGAAGTTACCTGGGTTGCTTTTCCGCTAACCTCTTGTTGTTCCTCTTGTACTTCGGTAGAGCCGGAGGCTTTGCCGCGTTGTTCAAATCGGACGGGCAAAGTCCAATGGAAAATATTCTTTTTTGAAAACACCGTAGTGCCTGGTTTCAAAAAGAAGATGTCGAGTGTGTCGGTGCCGAGGCTGTCTTTGGGTTGCACTTCAATTTGTGCAGAGTCGCGTAAAAAATAAGTGGCAAATGGGGTGGAAAGCGTGTCGGCTACCCGTTCAGACTCAAGCCTAGTGCTGTCAGTAAACGCTGCTCTCTCGTAGGGTAAAGCGATGCCCTGCACTACGGAGTCGGGGCGGATGAGCGTTCGCTGAGTAGCGCCTACATTGACGGCATCGGAACGAAACCTGCTGGAATAGGAGGGCGGTAAAATGGCCCAAGTTGCTGCCAAAACGAGCAAAATGGCCGCGACCAGCCAAGCCAGCCAGGGACGGTGGGGCGGAGGCTTCACAAGCCCCTTTCTCTCATCGTTTTCTGCCTCTGGCAGCGTTGTCTCAATTATTTTGGGGGCAGAAAAATCATATTCCTTCTGCCGTTTTTCCACTTCCTTCCAGGCGATTTCAAACAGTTGGGTAAAGCGTTTTTGCCCGGCCGGGTCGGTTGCGGTTATGGCACATAGCGCGTCGCGCAAATATTCAGGCGTAGCATCTTCGGGAAGTTTTTCGAGCAGCAGCCTTTGGCGGAGATGCCAGTCCACACCCATGGAGAATCCATCCTGCGCGAGGGCGGGGAGGAGTTCGGCGAGAAGGTGTGGGAACAGGGGGTGCATTGTTATTTCACGCAGATGGTACGCAGATGTTTCACGCAGATGTTACGCGGATGGTTCACGCAGATGTTACGCGGATGGTTCACGCAGATGTTAGGCAGATGGTTCACGCAGATGTTAGGCAGATGGTTCACGCAGATGTTACACAGATGGTTCACGCAGATGTTACGCAGATGTTACGCAGATGGGTTAGTAGATCATTTTTCGGAGGGCATCGTGGTCGTCTTTGGTTTTGGCGAGCACGGCATAGGAGATCACCAGGTCGGGTTTGCAGGCTGTGTCGAGGTCTTCAATATCTTCCTTGATTTGGGGAAGTTTTTGGATGGGGAATTCCATTTTGTGCAATAGTTCAGCCCAGAAGATGAGTTCGGCCGTGGCGGGTTTTTTCTTGAGTTTCACGGTTTTTTCGTCGCGCAGCAGGTTGAAATGTTTTATGATCTTTTTGAGCTCATCGTCGCTTAGGCCCTTTGAGTCAGCGCTTGGGCGGGGCGCTTTTTTCTGGAGGATGGTCAAAAGTTCGTCGGGGCCAGGGAACACGATGTTGTAATACACCACACGGCGCAGGAACGCTTCGGGCAGCAGTTTTTCGGAGTTGGAAGTCAGCACGATGAGCGGGCGCAATCCGGCGGCCAGGGGCTTCCCGTCGGCAGGGTATTGTTTTCCCACTTCCGGCACCTCGAAGCGGAGTTTTTCTAGCGCGGCCAGAATGTCGTTGGGCAAATCCCGGGGCGCTTTGTCAATCTCGTCGAGTAACACCACGCGGGGTGTTCCGGCGCGGATGGCTTCACCTAGGCCACCTTCGTAGCGGATAAAACGCGCTTCTACCTCATCGGGCGTGAGCATTGTTTTTTGCGTCTGACTGTATTGAAAATGCCCCAGCGCGTCGTAGCGGTAAAAGAGGTCTTTGGCCTGCGAGTTGGTCTGCGCATTGAACGCAATGAGTTCGCCCAGGCCAAAAAACCAGGCCAGGTGCCGCGCCAGCTCGGTTTTGCCGGTGCCGGGTTCACCCGTGAGCAGCAAGGGCTGGTTGAGGCTGATGGCCACGTTTACCGCATTCATCAGCCCTTCGGACGGAATGTAGAGGGCGGGGTCGTTGGTCTTTTCGTTGGCCATGCGCGCTGGCAGGGTCTTAGGGCCGTTGCGGTCGAAGATTTTGAACATTTGTTGAGTATTTAGATGGGCTAGTCAAAAGTACCTATTTACCACAAAACTAAATTTGACTTGATTTGAAACACAAAAGGCACAAAAGGGCACAAAAGAAGCACAATACGGTCTTTTGTGCCCTTTTGTGCCTTTTGTGTTTCAAATAATATCTCGTTTGGTTTTGTGGTAATAGTTGCCGTCACAGTTCTGCTTGCAGTTTTTCGCGGGCTTTTTGGTTGGCTATTTTGTGGAGCATGGTCTGCATGTTTTCCACATCTTTCATATCGTAATCAAGGCCATCCCGGTAGCGTTGGCTGGCAGTATTTTGTACGGTTTCGGCAAATTGTGCCAGAACCCCTTCGGCCTGGTCTGTAAAACCACCGTGCGACATTCGGTGCAGCCATTTTTCTATTTCAGTAGTGGGCACCTCGGGCAATGCGCTGATGGTAGTGACGCAATCTTCCATTTTTTTTGCGAACACCCCAAGTTGGGCAAGTTTGGCTGTCTGTTCAGGCTTAAGTTTTTCGGGCAAATGCTGGTTTTCAAAATAGGCGACCAAGAAAAAATGGAGTTTTTGCTCCTTATTCAGCGCCATTTTTTGAAGCCAAAGGAGAATCCCCTCTAAATATTCGGGCATAAAACTCGCCCAATTGCTCTCATGAATGCCAAAGCAAAATGCAGCCTGCTGGTAGGTAAATTTGCCCTGGGCAAAGTCCGAAAAGGAGCTCGTAAAGTCCATTTTGAACTGATCTAGCGACTCATCCGCGTCTATTTCAACTGGAAGCGCCGGGATAAGCGGCCTTTTGCCTTCTCGCTGTTTGAAATAAAAGCTCGCGTCCGGGTCGGTGGCGTTGCGGTTGCTTTCTTCCAGCACCAGACGCTCCGCAAAACTAGGCGGCATCTGCAGCGGGCATGCTGTGATGACACAAAAATGGATCGGGAGATTAATTTTGGGTTTGGGTGGGTTGGGCAAATCGTCGGGCGGATTGAGGGCCTCGCGAAACAATTTGCGGGCTTCGGTGCGGTCGCAATTTACCATCGCAATGGGCTGCGTAGCGCGATCAAGATCCAATTCAAGGGTGTTTAGTTTTTGGAAAAGAGGATCAAAATCCTCTGGCGGGCGCAAGTCAACGGGCTTCAATTCGTCAATAAAATCGGAAAGCCCTTTGCGGATGCGGTTTGTTACCGTTTCAAACTCGCCCTTATACTCAATAGTGCCAAATTGGTAATATTCCTTTTTGGCTTTGCTGTACGCGCCCTTCATTTGGGCGTATGCATTAAAGGCAGGTCGGCTGCTCAAAAGTGCTTCGTCCAATTCTAAATACATCTGCTCCATCTCGTCGTTGGCGAGTTGTTGCTTCAATCGTTTTTTAAAATCAAGGAAGTCGAATGCCGACATTTGGAAATATTTGAAATCGAGATTGCAAACGTACAATTTTTAATGAATTTGCGCCGCTCTTCTCTGGGCCGTAGTGAGGCGGTGACTCCAAGTCTAATGTCGTCAACTTAAGGAATTTTGGGGTCAAATTACCCTTCGAGAGTTCATTGAAAATCTGAGTTTATGTTTTCGTTCCCTTGGGAAAGACCTGCCTGGTCTGACAGGCTCACGATGCTTTAGAATCAACTTTATCATTCGATTGTAGAAAGTGGCTGGCCTTTCTTTTCCAAAGAGCATTTTTGGGATTTCATCCTTAATCAGTCCCGCTGCAACAGCGCGATTGATTTGGTACTCGTATTTGTTGGTTTTGGCTTGCTGTTCTTCCTCCAGCAACTCTTGGGCATCTTCAACAATCAGTTGCGTGAGGTTGGTCAGCAAGGTGTTTGCATGATATTCTTGAAGGACGCCTTGCGGCATTTTGGCGGAGAAATTTTCGATCTCCGCCCTGTTTTTGTCAAAGTCAAAGGACACTTCTTCTCCCCATCGATAGGGATAGATCGCGGCGATTTCGGCGGCGGTCATTTCGGTCTTTGGTAGGGAAGTAAGCAAGCAACCTGCTTCCCCGTTGGGTTTGACAAAGCGCACAGCACGAACGGATAGTGCGGGAGGGGATTTCCGTCCGTGGATGAGTTTCATCCGGCTCTTTCGCTCGCGGTCCGTTGACAAGGGGATTTGCAGAGTGGCATCATCTTCGGGTCCTTTCATGAACGCCTTCACTTCACGGCAAAAAGTGGGTGGGCAACGAAACAAGAAGTCCTCCGCCGCCCCAACAAAATCAAGCATCAGTGGAAAAGAAGGGTAGTGCATATCCCCCAGCAGCAAAATATGCGCTTTTTGCACGCTTTTGAGCAGTTTGAGGGCTTTGGGCCAAACTTCATTGAATATGCGTATTTCCGCTGTGTTGTAAGAACCCAGTTGCGAAGCTACCGTAATGCGGTTGAGCACGTCCCATATTTTCACCCCTTTGGCCATGCACATGGGCTTCTTGCCCTGGCCGTTATCCGCCACCCCGACATCCCTGCGAAGTTCTTCCTCCCAGGGCAATTCGTAGTCCGAGCCGTCGCTAGCCAAAAGCAGGTATTTGCTCGCGTACAATTGCCCCCCCCCGGCACCGTAGTAAGCCTGGACGAAGGTGTCGTTCAGGTCAACAAAGGCTTCGGCCCTCAACTTGTACCTTGCCTTGCTGAACGCCTGCTTACTGGCGTCATGACCCAAGCCAAAAAACTTTTGCAAAAACTTGGTCACCTCCACGCTTAGGCTTTTGCTGATATTGTTAAGAATCAAGAGTGTCACGGTAACGAAGTTGAGAGATCGGTCACGGGAAAAAAAATCCCTGGGTTCGATATGCTTCCTTGAAAAAAGTACTGATAAGGCGGCTTTTTACGGTCTCTATCACTGAAATGGATTTCTTTTTCATCACTGAATTTTTGCACAAAAATCAGAAACATAAACCAAGATTTTCAATGAACTCTCGACACGGCTTTGAAATCCCCAAAATTCCTTAAGTTGACGACATTAGACTCCAAGTCACCGCCTCACTTGGGATACCCTCAACCAATCTTCTCTACCTCATAAATCGAATTGATCTTCCCAGCAAACAAACAGTAAAACCTGGGGCTTTCCCTCAAAAGTGAAATCTCCGTGGGTCGCCCGTCGTCAATGTGGCTGGCCTTGAGTTTCGACTTGATGGTGTAATAAGAGAAAAGATGCGCAAACTGCACATTATCAGCAAAATACTGCTGCATCTGGGCAAGCATTTTGGGGGCGTTGGAGACGGGTCGGCGGGGGCATTCGGTACAAATACCTGGGGCTTCCGGGCGACAAGAAGGGTCCGTCTCAGGCATTTGACAATCAAAATGAGGAAGCGTATCGAAGGAGATTTTGTGGTGGGTGTAAGCAACTGAGGAGAGCGATAGTAACCCGCTCAAACCAAAGGGCATAATGGAACCAAAAGGCCCATCCATGACAGTAAGCCCACGCTGCCCGAACTGGGGCGATGTGACAAAGGCAATTTCTGAGATCTCGTGTGTCAGGTCAAGATCGTGCACACCAAAAAGGTGGTTGATGGCATTGGTGGCGGCATAAGTGGCGTTTATTAGGGTTTTTGTTTGAAGGGTTTGAGGTGAGTGTTCAGAAATGTGTGGGACACCTAAACCAGCGTATTGAAAATCAATGTGATAGTCAAGGTGTGCCACAGTTTTCTGAACAGAGATCAGCCAATCAAGGCCAGAGGCTTCTGCGTGTTGGATTTGGGCACTTTTAAAAACGGTAATTCCTTGGGTTTTTTCCACTTTTTCGCGGTAATAGTTACCGAGCAAAACCGGGTCGAAAGAATGCTCCTCGGTGCGGTAAAGTGCTTCCAATCGATTGAAATTGAACAGATCGTGTTCGGTCACCCGATCACAGGGTATGTTCAGGTATTCGCAAAAACGCTCGAATTGGAGACCATCCGTAAATGACCCGTAGCGATCGATGGCATAAAATTTTTCAAAGGACTGATTCACAAAGGCACGGTGCTCTTGGGTGAATCGGATTTTATGTTCATCGCTCATAGCGGCTGTCGCCACACTCCGTGGATAATGGTAACCACTGTGCAAGCGCGCCTGATTCACCAGCGAAGCTTTTTGAAAAAGGCGAGATTCTTTCTCCAAAATTGCCACTTTTGCCCCGCGTCCGGCGAGGTGCAAGGCGGCGTAGCACCCGAAGATGCCACCGCCTACTACGACAAAATCAAAACGTTCGACATTCATTTCAAACGCAAATGTATTCGATGGATATTTGGCAACAGTTTTTGGACGGTCTTTTTGCTACAGGTTGGCTGGAATTTGTGGCGGTGGTCTTTGGTATCGCCAGTGTAATGCTTTCGCGGCTGGAAAATATCTGGGTGTATCCGACAGGTATTGTCAACACCACGATTTACATTTACCTATGCATTGTTGGAGGACTATATGCAGAGGCTGGTGTAAATTTTTATTACACGGTTATGAGTGTCATCGGTTGGGTATTGTGGGCGCAAAAAAGGGAGGGAAGTATTGTTTTGCATATTAGCAGATCTGGAGCATTAGAATGGCGCAATGCCTTGGTATTCTTCTTTTTATGCTGGGGAGTACTTTACTTCGTGTTGAAAAAATTCACCGATAGCACGGTGCCCATAGCGGATGGCTTTGCTGCAGCAGCGGCTTACACAGCGATGTGGCTCATGGCGCGAAAGAAACTGGAAAGCTGGATCTGGTGGGGCATTACCAATGTGGCGTCTATCCCGCTTTACTTTGTCAAAGGTTATGTATTTACCAGTTTTCAATACCTCGTTTTTCTGGTGCTGTCGGTGCTGGGGTATTTGGAATGGCGGAGAAGAACTATGAACTATGAACTATGAACTATATTGCGGCTGTTTTTCTCTTTGTTCATAGTTTATCGTTCATCGTTCATCGTTTATCGTTCATAGATCCAATCATGCGATTACTCTGTTTATTCATTTTGATTTCGGGACTTTCCTGCTCTTCAAATACGGCCAACGGCCAAAACAAACTCGCTCCCGATGACTTTGAGGCAATGCTTAAAAACGACAGCACGATCCAACTGGTAGATGTGCGCACACCCGGCGAGCTGCAAAGTGGTTACATCGCTGGAGCGCTGAACCTGAATTTTCATGACGCAGATTTTAGCAAGAAAATCAGCCAGTTGGATAAAAACCGCCCGGTTATGGTCTATTGCGCTGTGGGAGGTCGGAGCGGCAATGCAGCGAGTCAGCTTTCCAAAATGGGGTTTGCCATGGTTTACGACTTAAAAGGTGGAATGAATGCCTGGAAAAGTGCCGGTAAAGCGGTGAAAAATTGAGCGCTGAAAGCCGCTTATATTTCCATTCAAACCACCTGCAAGACCAGCCAGAAAAAGGGCAGGCAAAAGATGAACGCATCAAACCGGTCTAAAAGCCCGCCGTGTCCAGGCAGAAACTTACCCGAATCTTTTACCCCCACGCTGCGTTTGAGCATACTTTCCACCAGATCGCCGATATTGCTCCCAATCGCTGCTACAACGCTCAGGGCAAGCCATTGCTGCAGCGTGAAATCTTTGATCAGGAATGACAATCCCCAGGCCCCCAGTACCGCGAATATCGCCCCGCCGATGCTGCCTTCCCAGGTTTTTTTAGGCGAAATACGTTCGAGTAGTTTGTGCTTCCCAAACTTACTTCCGAATAGGTATGCGCCTGTATCGTTGGTCCAAACCAGTAGCAGCAGGGCAAGAACCCGAAGTGGATGATACTCGTTTTGGGCGTCCCAGCTGTCGAATGGAATTGTTGCCAGCAAAACCAGGGGCAGTCCGATGTAAAAGCTTGAAAGCAGGTATGTTCCGATGTTCAAAAAAGGGTTTTTCCCGGCCAAAAAAAGTTCCAAAGTTGACAAAAGAGCGAACAAGAGTGGGATTACTGACAAAAACGCCAAAGGTGAAGGTGGCAGTATTTTCAAAATATCCCCACCGGCAATGATGAAAATCAAGGTGGGCAAGGCGGCACAGATGATTTTTCTCAGGGTGACAAAACGGTCTTCCGCTTTAAAGATCAAACTCCCAAGTTCCCAGGCACAGCCTGCCGAGACTATTGCAAAAAGAGCGAAAAAGAAAATTTTCCCGCCAAAAATCCCACCCAGCATAACGGCGGCAAAAAAGAAGGCAGTAATGGAGCGTTGACGCATTATTGATGTAGGATGTATGAGGTATGAAGTATGATGTATTTACTCGCAACGCCCGTTTTTGACCCGAAGCCAGAGCTCGCCAAATGAATTTTTACTCGTTTCTATGTTTTCCTTGTTGCGGTTGTTCTGATGAATATCCCATTCTCCTTTTTCATTTTTGAACACAAGAAATGGGAAAACGTAATTCTTTCCAATTAAAGAATCGCCCATCAAGCCAAAACGCAGGTCGTTTACCTGCAAGGTGTCGCCTCTGTACGGCAATACATTGTAATACCCGTCTGTAAACCAGCGAAGAAAATAACCGGCCCGCGAATCGGGTGGCACCACATCAAGCAATTCATGGTTTTTGGGTATAACTGATATCGGCTTGAAAACACGCTTGCAGTCGTTGAACCCGTATTGCCCAAAATAATAGGCGGAATCTCCTTCGGCCACTCCACTCCAGACAATATTGTTAAAAATGGTTGGATTGGTATAATAACGGTGATAATGAATGTTTTGCGCAGCCAAAGTCTTTTCAAAAGTATTGTTTACTACTAATTTGTGCCAGGAATTGTACACCAGTAAATAGCCGCAAAACCAGGCAAGTCCTAGCCCGTTAAGCCAGAACCTTAATGGATTCGTTTTTGAAATTCGCGAAGCTAAAACAAGGAAAATCAAGAATGGAACCGTGCAGATAGGATCTACAACAGATACCATACACAACTGCACCCTTAAATCGCTAAAGGGTTGAAAAATTTGGGTACCCCAACTGGTCAGGCAATCTAAGATCGGATGGGTAAAAATACTCCAGAAAAAAAGCGCGACCCAGGTTCGATAAGATGCTTCTACCAGTTTCAGGTCGCGTTGCCAGTAATCACGCCAGAGTTTCCAGATAAACCAGCCGCCCAGGGCCAAAGTTGGCAGAAGTGCATACCAGCTGAGTCCTTCCCCCATCAAAACGGGAATAAAATTGATACCTGTCGCTGCACCTATATAAAAAATCAGCCAAATTGCCATTGCTCCGGCCTTGTACCATCGTCGTTTATAGACGTGGGCGCCATAAAACCACTGGGTAAGTTTGGCCAGCAGGAAGGGGGCGAGCGCTGCAAACAAAAATGAATGCATAAACCCCCGATGGAAAGAGGTACTTGCTATCTCATCGGTAAAAAAAGAGGCGAATATATCCAGGTCTGGGATCGTGCCCCCTACTGCCCCCCAGAGCATGGCACGGTTGCCGATTTTTTTGCCGGCTACGACTTCGCCGCATGCGGCGCCTAGTACGATTTGAGTTAGTGAGTCCAAGGTTGTTGTTTCAGGCAGATGTTATGCGGATGGTTCACGCAGATGTTATGCGGATGGTTCATGCAGATGTTACGCGGATTTTTCGCGCAGATGTTACGCAGATGGTTCGCGCAGATGTTACGCGGATGGTTCGCGCAGATGTTACGCAGATGGTTCATGCAGATGTTACGCGGATTTTTCGCGCAGATGTTACGCAGATGGTTCACACAGATGTTACGCAGATGGTTCATGCAGATGTTACGGAGATGGTTTCTTGATATAGGAATTGATAATCCGAATGATACTGACCTTTTCCTCCAAACGATTTACATTAAAATTGATGAGCAATCCTAACTTTTTACCGGATAGGCGCAAGTAGGTCAATAATTGCTTGAAATGTACCTGGTTGAGCAATTCTACTGATTTGACTTCAACGATTACGGATTCTTCAACTAGAATATCCGGTCGAAACCCAATGTCAAATTTAATTTCTTTGTAAATCAGTGGCAACCCTATCTGTGTTTTGACGGATAACCCTAGCAAGCCCAGCTCATAAGCAAGTGTTGCCTCGTATACGCTTTCCAGGAGCCCTGGCCCGAGTTCATTATGAACCTTAAAGGCGGCCCCCCTGATTTTGTAAGTGATGTCGTTTTCAATCATGGTGTGAAGTTTTTTTTGTGAAAATTTTTGATTTAAATTCTGCGCAACATCTGCGCAACATCTGCGTAACATCTGTGTAAACCATCTGCGTAACATCTGCGTGAAAAATTCGCCTGAAAAATTCGCGTGAAATCTGCGTGAAACATCCGCGCGAAATAATTACGCAGCCCCTAATATACGCCTAATAATTGACACATCACTTTCCCAATACCAGGAATCTAAACCAACAATTTCACTTCCCACCTTTGAAAAAACCTTCTTCTTCCCCGTAAAATGAAAATCTTTTGCCCCTGAAACCTCCACAATGGCTTTTATGTTTTCCGCATTGATCCCCGCTCCGGGCATTACTGCGATCCGGCCATTGGACTGTTGCACCAATTTTTGAAGCAGGAACCGGCCTTCAAACGCTGAATCCGCTTGCCCGGAACTTAGCACCCGCACAAATCCCAACTCAACCAACTGTTCCAGGGCTTTGATAGCGTCCTTTGAATAGTCGAATGCTCGATGACAGGTGATATCCATATTCCATGCAGCGGCTTTCATCGCCTTCATTTTGGGCAGATCAAGTAAGTCTTCTTCGGTGAGCGCACCCACTACGACCCCCGCCGCACCGGCTTCCTTGCAAATACGAATATCCTCCAGCATGATCCCCAATTCCAGGTCTGAGTAGCAAAAATCACCCTCCCGGGGACGTATCAAGACATGAACAGGAATGTCTAAAGCGCGAACAGCTGCACGGATCAAGCCCAGGGAAGGCGTCAGTCCTCCAACATCCAGCGCGGAGCACAGTTCGATACGATGAGCCCCTGCTTTTTGCGCTGCCAGGGCAGATTGTATATTTACGGCACAAACCTCAAAATTCATGGGGCAAAAATACTATCTTTGACCAAGCTTGCAGCATTACCTTCGCACTTCTGCCTGAACTGAAAATCATTATGTTTTCCCGCATCCTGCTTACCCTTTGTGGGTTTACCTTTTGTTCCGCGATAGCGAGCGGTCAGGACTTGCATTATTCGCAGTTTTACCTCAGTCCCATGCACCTGAGCCCGGCTTCAACGGGCAATTTTCAGGGCAAGTGGCGTTTGGCCGGCGCCTATCGTTCGCAGTGGCAATCTGTTCCTGTTTCTTACCGAACATATTCATTTTCAGCAGATTGGAAAGCAATTCAGCGCAAAAAGAGCCTGATCTCCCTGGGCGTTATGCTCCAACAAGATGCTGCGGGCGATGCCAACCTTTCCTGGGCACAAGGCGGATTAAATTTAAGCGCATCACACAGGCTGGGCAAATCAAACTGGTTATCCCTTGGTTTTGGCTTCTCGGCCCTGCAACGAACGGTAGATATCAGTCGCCTGAAATTTAAAAACCAATGGGTCAGTGACGGCTATGACCCTTCTCTGCCCTCCAGGGAACCTTTTGGTCGCTCCTCCGGCATCAGCACAAGTCTTTCGACAGGATTACTTTGGCATTATCGATCCACGGAAAATCGCCACAGTTTAAACTTGGGCATGGGCGCCTTTCACCTCAATAAGCCTGTAGTAAATTTAGGAGGTGTAGAAGAAACAAAACTTCCGATCAGGATTCCTGTTTTTGCAGAAGGCTTTTATCAAATTCGGGAACGATCCGATCTTGTAACATTCGCGGCTTTACAAACTATGAGATCCGCCAGGGAGATCGTTATAGGGGCCGGATTGCGCCAAATCCTGACCAATGAGTTGGCCAATATAACTTCAGTGCGGGCCACCCTGTCCCTCCGATTGGGTGATGCGATCATCGCCGCAGTCCAGTTGGAGCGCAACAACTGGCTGATCGGCATCAGTTACGATTGGAATGTCTCCGGGTTTAGGGCAGCAACTGATGGTCGTGGCGGCATAGAAATTGCGGCAGTTTGGCGTGTAGTACCGGTAGAGGTAAGCAAAGTTGTTAAATGTTGTCCGGTTTTTTGAAAATAATTGAGTCGCAACCGATCAGCTAAATCATTGAATTTCAAATTTTTAGAAACAAAAGACATTTTGTTTCGTTTCCATGGGTAAATTTTATGGAACCCTAAAAAAACAATTGTTGCGTTAGCCCTTTTTTATCCCCCACCGGTTTTAACAAACGAACTACTATGAGAAAGTTCATTTTAATCTTCTCAATCCTTTTTATCCACTTCAATTTATCCGCCCAATCCCTTCGATCCTACGAACGTGCCGGCGACGAGGCTTTTAAAGACAAAAATTATGGCGCAGCCGTGCAGTATTACGGCGACGTGCTGAAACGCCACGAAAATGATTTGGGACTTTGGTGGAAATACGCCGAGAGTGCCCGAATGTACCAGTCCTTTTTGGAAGCAATTCGATTTTACGAAAAGATCGCCAGTACGCCTAAATATAAAGAAAAACACCCTCTGGTTGACTTTCGAATGGCACAGGTGAAAAAAAACCTGGGAGATTATTCTGGCGCGATCACTTATTTCGAACAATTTTTAAGCGAAAAGCCTAAAAAGGTGGAGGCTTCATTTTTTCAAAAAGCACAGGAGGAAATTGAACTTTGCCAAACTGCAATGGTCCTTGCAGGAGCTCCTACCAGTGTGAAGATCAAGCACTTGGGCAAGGAAATTAATAGCCCCTGGAATGAGTTTGCTCCTACAATTGTGGGAGACAGTTTGTTTTATTCCTCCAACCGTTTCACTAAAAAAAACGAAAAGAGCAGGGAAAAAACCAATCTTAACAAAGTACTGCTCGCGACAAACAATGGTCGCGCACGTGTGCCTGGGCGTGGCTTCCCTGCAACCGACACGGCACATATTGCCCACACCGCTTTTTCGCCCGACGGCCATT
>JBJXGO010000081.1:0-6447 GCA_046160345.1 Saprospiraceae bacterium | reverse complement strand
CTATTGGCCCGCGCATGATATCCAAAGCCATCACAGGGATATTTTCTTCAAAACCGCCTTCATCTTTTGGGTCGCCATTGAAGCCGTACATGATGTTTCGGTTAGGAATAACACCCAAAAAGTCGTCGTCTGGATTCCCAATATCAAAGTCAGCATAAATCCCAACATAGCAGGAATCGAGGGGGGCGTGGCTTCTGTTTATCAATTTGTATCGCACGAAAATTGCCTTGTTGAATGGGGATGGAGCCACTGTTTTGTACGCAAAAATCTGTGTATGCAATTCCACAGATTGGGTCGACGGCAATCCGGAAGGGTGGGGAAGATCATCGTTGGAAACAAACCAATTTTGATACTCAGGAAGTTGTCCAATCGGGCAGTTACGAATCTCAATGGATGGGTAGTCTCCTTGCTGGGGCTCATAAATGTTATTGCTCGTGTTGTCAAAAAAACCAGCCAGTGCTTGGAGAGACGGTAGGTCAAATTGATTGAATTGCTCGAAATCGGGATTTCCGCGCCCAGGGAAACCGTACAAATCCGGGTTAGGGTTATCCACAATGCCATTGTCTTGCAGGTCGGCTAAATGTTGGTTGATATCTATACAGGAAACCTCCCAGATCTTGTTCCAGCCTGCTGGGTATGAAGGGGATATGCCAGCCTGAAAATCCGTTTGCCCGGTCATGGATACCGTTCCTTTTAAGTTCCCCGCAGGGTCTTTTCCGATCATCCATATTCCGGAGTGCCGTAGCAGCGTCTTTTCGGCCAATCCCGGCTGAAGCGGAACAAAAGCCCCTTCCTGTCCGGTTGTAAAAAGCCCAGCATCGGCCCTAACGGTAGCGCTGACATTGTTGATTGCAATGGTGGTACTTGCAGGTGCCTGGCCGTTTACGGTTGCGAGGAACAGCATCGAAACGAGGAAAACGAAGTGTTTCATAATCAGTAGAAATTAAATTATGTTTGAAGAAAATATATCGAGGTAGTAAGACAAAGTTCGAGGTAGAAATAATAGCGTCCAGGACACTTTTTTACAAAAGTCAGGTTTCTGGGGTGGGGCTTGTACTGCTTCTTTTCCACATGGAAAACATCAGCTCTCCAGTTGCCAGTACCTTTTTTTTGTTATCTTTTTTGTTCGAAATGAAGGGTTTAGAGACACCTCAACCGCTGCGATTGTAGCGAAACAGTTTTTCCCCTAAATTTATCCACAACGAGTTATCCACAATGTTAACAAATGGGTGCACAATAATTAACATTTGATAATCAACACCTTGTAAAAGTTATAAACATTGTGTGGAAAACATTCTTTGACAAAAGCCAAAAACCCCCTACTTTCGCTGTTGCTTTTCAGCAGGTTTTTTTTACTCCGCCTTACCTCTAGTAGTGTCCCTTCACTCATGTCGAGATCTCTTCGCGGCCTTCAACCGTTTGGGGAAGTGTCTTGCCTCTAAAGATTGGTTTATTTAAGCCTGTCTTTTTGAGATAGGGTTTTATCGCGATAAAAGGACTTTAACATTATCATACACGCAGCAATAGCAATAACGAATGGTACAAACAGCCAACATTTCTGAACCGATCCTTGCCGAAAACCCTGACCGGTTCGTTCTTTTCCCTATCAAATACGGCACCATCTGGGAATGGTACAAAAAATCCGTGGCATCCTTTTGGACCGCAGAGGAGGTGGACCTGACACAGGATATCAACGACTGGGAAAACAAACTTTCGGACAACGACCGCAAATTCATCAAACATGTACTGGCCTTTTTCGCTGCCAGCGACGGTATCGTGAACGAAAACCTGGTGCTCAATTTCATGCGCGAGGTACAGATCCCTGAAGCACGTTGTTTCTACGGCTTTCAGGTGGCTATTGAGAACATTCACGCCGAAATGTATTCGCTGCTGATCGACACCTATATTAAAGACCCAAAAGAAAAAGACTTTCTTTTCAACGCGCTGCAAAACCTTGAATGCGTGTCGAAAAAAGGCAATTGGGCACTGCGCTGGATCGATAATGCCCCTTCCTTCGCACACCGGCTTATCGCATTTGCGGCTGTTGAGGGCATTTTCTTCAGCGGTTCTTTTTGTTCCATTTATTGGCTTAAAAAACGCGGCCTTATGCCAGGCCTCACTTTCTCCAACGAACTTATCAGTCGCGACGAGGGCATGCACTGCGATTTCGCCTGCCTGCTTTATTCCATGCTGGAAAACAAACTCGACCCGGCTGAAGTCAAAGCCATCATCACGGAAGCGGTAGAATTTGAAAAGGAATTCGTGACGGATGCACTGCCCGTATCACTGATCGGCATGAACGCCGAGATGATGGGCCAGTATATTGAGTTTGTAGCCGACCGGCTACTCATGTCTCTTGGCTGCGAAAAGGCCTACGGTACGGCCAATCCGTTCTCCTGGATGGACATGATCTCTATTCAGGGCAAGACCAATTTCTTTGAAAAGCGTGTGGGCGATTACGCCAAAGCAGGGGTAATGGCCAAGCGCGAGGAACAGGTGTTCAGCACCGAGGCAGATTTTTAAATCATTGATTATCAACCAAACTAATTTTAATTATGGGCAAATTTGTCATCTCCCAACGCAAAAGCGGGGAATTCCAATTCAACTTGAAATCTGGCAATGGCCAGGTGATCCTCAGCAGCGAAAGCTATTCTGCCAAACCCTCCTGCCTCAACGGCATTGAATCTGTGCGCAAAAATTCTGCGGATGACGCTCGTTTTGAGCGCAAAGAATCCTCCAACGGCAAATATTATTTCAACCTCAAATCCAGCAATGGCCAGGTAGTGGGCAGCAGCCAGATGTACGAAAGCGCAGCCAGCTGCGAAAATGGGATTGAATCCGTGAAAAGCAATGCCCCGGATGCAACGGTGGAGGATGAAACGGTAGCATAAATATCTCGGTTCTCCTGCGCCCGTTGATAACCATCAGGGGCGCAGGAGGCACCGAATTGACCGATGATTGAAACTTTACCTCAACTTTTAAACAACCATTTTATATCCAAAATGAAACAGTTAGTTCTTTCTCTTACGATACTTTTTACGGTCCAATCTTTAACAGCACAGAACAAAAAGGCATTGTCGTCCATGCTTTCCCGCGACCTGGAGGCTTACCGGAAATACACCCTGGCACTCAATTTCGACAGTAGTTTTCAATTCGTGCCGCCCAAAATGTTTGAGATCATCCCCTATGATACATTAAAAGCAACCATGATTCAGGCTATGGACAATGAATACATGTCTATTAAGATGACCGGTTTAGATTTTGGCACCAAAAAAAAGATCAAGATCAAAAAAACTGGACAGTACCACCTGGCATTTGTGCCCTATAAAGGAAGCATGCAACTGACTTTAAAAGGTAAAAAAGAATTCAGAACGATCTTGGTTTCGGCCATAAAAAGCGAGTTTGGAAGCGAAAATGTGCTAATGGAAAACGATTCGACTATGCAGGTCGAGTTGAAAAACAAGGAATTCACTGCCTTCAAGGATGCTGCATCGCCTCGTTGGTGGCTGATAGAAGATAAACGTTCCGAGAAAGGCAGCGAGGCGGAGCAGCAGAAAATACTTTTTGAAACCATCATGCCAAAGGAAATATTGACGGCCATTGCGAAACGGAAAAACTAAAATCATATTACCATGCGTATTATCTACATCGTGTGCTGTTTGCTCCTTGCAGCTGTATCATCTGCCCAAAATACCATCAACGGCACCATTCAGAGTGGCGGCCTTACACGGGAATATCTGCTTTATATTCCCGCAACTTATACCGGAAACACGGCGGTTCCATTGGTTTTCAACTTGCACGGTTATACTTCCAACAACCTGGAGCAATTGTTCTATGCAGATTTTCGTCCCATCGCAGACACGGCCAATTTTTTGATCGTGCTGCCCAACGGCACTTTAGACGGACAAGGAAATCGCTTCTGGAACACCTTTTTGGGCAATTCCAATGTGAACGATGTGGGTTTTATCCGCGATTTGATCGATACGCTCAAAGCAAATTACAACATCGATCAAAACAGGGTTTACAGCACCGGCATGAGCAACGGCGGTTTTATGAGCTATTCCCTGGCTTGCGAACTGAATAACCGCGTCGCTGCAATAGCGTCGGTTACTGGCACTATGATTCAATCCAAACTCAATGCCTGCAACCCTTCCCGGCCTGTACCAGTGATGGAAATACACGGTACTGCCGACAACACCGTACCCTACAACGGCGCACCGCTCAGCACTTTCGTGGGCATTCCGACACTGATGACCACCTGGGCAAATTTCAACCATTGCAACCCTGTTCCGAGCATCACGCAAGTGCCAAATACCAACACAACCGATGGCTGCACCGCAGAACATCAATTGTTTTCAGGCGGCGACTATGGCAGCACCGTCGAACATTACAAAATCATTGGCGGCGGACATACCTGGCCGGGCGCCGCTTTCAATATCGGCGTAACGAATCAGGATTTCAACGCCTGCAAGGAAATCTGGAGGTTTTTCCGGCAATATCGGCTGGATCAACTTTCAGCAATAAATACCCCGGAAACACTTACTCACGATTGGAATGCCTTCCCAAATCCGGCACAAGATTACCTGACGCTTCAATCCAAAAACGAAGGCCCCGTACAGCGGATCCATGTTTTTGATGGCCTTGGGCGTTTGCAACAAACACTCCAACCCGCTCCTGGAAACCCGATCCGATTGGAAACAGCGACCTGGGTCACAGGAATGTATTGGGTGGTGATTGAGCAGGAAGGGAGTGTGGCGAGGCTGAAAGTGCTGAAAACGGGAAATGAATAAACACGCACTAAACACTTATAAATTAACAGATCATGCAAATACGCTCACTGGTTGTTTTGCTCTTTTTGCTTCCTGCGGCAGGGGTACTTGCTCAGAAAGCAAGCATGTTCACAGAAACTGCTATCGTGCTTAATGTGGATAGCGTAGCAGTAAAAGCCAACGAAATAGTGAAACCCGGCACCGTAACGATGATAGTCCTCTGGAACTCAATGATGCGCCCGGCTATTGCTGAATTAGACAGCTTGCACAAGGTCTATCCGCTTTGGAAAGAGAAATATGGCGTTGAGATAATCGCATTGGCTTGGGAATATCCAAAACGTCCGGAGAATTTTAAAAAGTTTCTCGCCCGGCGAAGCGCCTGGCAGTTCACGATCTACCGGGATCCTGAGATAAATTTTGGCGGGGCACTTCGGGCAACTTCGATGCCAGCCACCTATTTCTTAGACAAAGAAGGCAAGATGGTGCAAAAGATGACAGGATTTGATGCGATTGATCTCCCAAAATATGAAGAGCAATTGAAGGGAATGACGAAAAACTGATATACTTTCCGAAAGTTTTGCCGCCGTGCTTGGTGTTTTCACCAAGCACCGACAAGACGGGAACTAGACTTGAAATACTCACTCCGCTGTGCGCTTGGTGAAAACACCAAGCACGGCGGGAAAAAATTTGAACTAAAATAATTAATCCATACGCAACACCATGCAGATCAAAATGCTTTTTTGGGGCTTATTTCTATCCTTTGGACTAGTCGCAAATGCGCAAAAACTCAAAGAGAAAAAAGACATTGTGTACCTCGACGATGTACCGCAGTACAAATTGGAGAAATCAGGCAGTCTGATTAAAGGATTTTCCTTTCGTGTGCTCAGCCTCTCCAACGATACCTTGATCCGTTACAACTTCAAATCCATCAACATTCCCGGGCTTCCACACGAGGGAATTGGAACCTTCTGGTCCTATCACAATGTAGTGTTTGCAACCCTTGGCAAATCGGTGGAAATAGATCCAACCAGCAAACGCGCCATCATGGATCAATTGCAAGAAAATGGGGTCATCACAGATGGCAAGGTATCACCGGAAGGCGCAGAAAAGTTCATTGCGGCCAATAAAGATTTTCAGAAAACCAGGGTGCAAATGGATTCATTGGCTCTTCGTAGAAAAGGGCTTTTGGCAGATAAAGCCTACAAAGAGTATGCGAAAACACTGGCCTCACGAAGCCGCTGGGACGACAATGTCAGCCTGGCAGGCAACAATATCACGATGGGTGAAATGATGGCGCCAAAAAATATTGGCAGATGGAAAATCGGCACGGTTAGCGACTACGGTACGATGTATCACATCCTCAAGCCAGACGGGAAACAAGCCGCAAGCATTTTTTTTGAAAAAGGTCGGCAGCGTGTTTTTACCCGGACAGACTTAGACGGCGCAGGCCGGGAGGAGTTCATTCTTTCTGATTTTACGATGGCACATCTTGTCGCTCAGATCAAGTACCTGGTGATGAACGGCTATTTTTAAATCCGCTTTTTCCCGCCGTGCTTGGTGTTTTCACGATTGGAACTCGATAAAAACCAACCCAAACCATGAAAAAAGAAATCATCCAAAAACTCCACACCTCTTTTGAGGACGTGGCGCATGAACAGGACGGCGTTGAGTTCTGGCT
>JBJXGO010000080.1:0-17297 GCA_046160345.1 Saprospiraceae bacterium | reverse complement strand
TGACCCTGATCGAGTCTGGCAATCCTAACAAGGTCGCCATCGTTATTGGCGACGACCGTGCAGGCGCTCCACTGCTCCTCTACATCGGCGACAAAAACTTCGTGAATAACGGCTCCTTCCTCGACCGTAACGGTTTGAGCCACGGTAAACTCTACGTTTGGGCTTCCGACAACGGTGACCTCAGTGTTCAGCAGTTCAACGGAACGGGTAACAGCCGCACTGGTAAATTCAAAGAGATCGCTTACTACAACCCTGCATTGGCAGGCACTCCAGGTTACGACGCCCTCGGATTCGCAAATCAAGCCACCCAGGACATACTAGGCGACGCCCTGGGCGCCTTCTCTTTCTCCCGCCCGGAAGACCTCGCTACCAACCCCGCAAACGGCAAACAGGTGGTACTGGCCTCTACCGGCCGCGACCCGGATTTCCCCGCCGACAAATGGGGCACTACCTATATCATCGACTTCAACCTCAGCGATTTGGCTAATCCAAGCGCCAAACTGAACATCCTGTACGCAGGCGACGATGCCGGGGCTGGGCAGTTCGCCGGGCCAGACTTTGGAATGCGCTCGCCTGACAACCTCGACTGGTCGGAAAACGGCCTGATCTACATCCAGGAAGACCGTTCTTATAGTGGGTTCGGACTAACCAGCGGCCAGGAGGCTTCGGTTTGGGAAGTAAACCCTGCTTCCGGTCAATTGACCCGTATCGCTCAAATTGACCGTACGGCTGTGCCTGCAGGGCAGGTGGACAACGCCCCGAACGACATCGGCAACTGGGAGTCTTCCGGCATTGTGGACATCAGTAATCTGGTCGGCGCTACCGACGAGGTTGTATTCCTGGCCGTCTCACAAGCGCACAGCGTGAACGGCGGATCGATCACAGCAAACACACTGGTAGAAGGCGGGCAGTTGCTACTTGTGGAAGGCACTACTACCTGTGAACTCAGCTTGGACAGCCTGTACACAGCATGCCCAGGCCAAGCGGTCAGCCTGCAAGTACCTGCCAACTTTGAAGGATTCAGTGTATCCGGTGGGCAATTGGTAAAAACTCTTAGCTTTACGCAGAGCGGGAATTATACCATCAATGCCGTAACTGTATCAGGTTGCACGAGTTCGGACAATATCGTTGTAAACATTTCAGGGCCAACGATTAACTTGCCATTTAGTGTGTTTATTTGTCCCGGTAGCAATACTGTTTTGGATGCCGGAAACCCTGGTGCAACTTATGCATGGTCAAACGGTTCAACCACGCAAACGATTTCGGTGAATACAGCCAACAGCTATACGGTTACGGTGACCAATGCTACAGGTTGTAGCGCCGTTAAAACCGTAAACGTAAATCTAAATCCTGCCCCTGTGGTCAATTTGCCTGCTAGCGAGGCTATTTGTGCGGGCGCCAGCGTGACGCTAAACCCTGGATCACCAGTAGGATTTAATGTTTTGTGGTCAAATGGTGCGTCAACACAGACAATCACCGTTGGCGCCGCAGGTACTTACAGCGTAACAGTGACAAACCTTCTGGGTTGTTCCACTACGGATGAAACAGTTGTTACTGTAAACCAACATCCGGTGGTAAACCTAGGTTTGGACACAACGATTTGTGTTTCACAAACACCTTGGACAATCTCAGCAGGAGCCAATTTTAGTATTTACCGTTGGAGCACAAGTGCTACCACCAGTTCTATCGAGGTGGTTGAATCGGGTTCGTATTTTGTAACAGTAACTGATATCAATGGCTGCACAGGCTCAGATGATGTATTTGTGGAAGTGGAAATCTGTTCCGGCACCAAGTCTCCTGGTATCTCTGGAACAATCAACATATTCCCAAATCCGACCAGTGGATTGGTAAATCTTGAAATGGTTCAGTTTGAACCTGCTGATTATCAGGTAACCGTGTTTAACATTCAGGGCCAGTTGTCGCTTTCAGAGCAAATGACTATTCATTCGGACCAACAGATCGTGCAAATGGATATGAACAGTTTCGCTCAAGGCACTTATCTGGTCAAGGTGAGTTCCTCAAAAGGTGTTCTGGTACATCGTTTAGTTGTAACAAGATAGAAGGATTAGCAGTATAAGACGGGCGGGCATTTCCTATGGAATTGTCCGCCTTTTTAATTTACAGCCTATGAAACACCATACTATATTTAAAACGCTATTGCTTCTGATGGCTTCATTCCTGTTATTGTCCTACCATGATGATCCTCCCAATGGAAGAACTGGTGCGCCTTTTGACGGGTATTGTAGCGACTGCCACCCCAAAAATAACCCAGGAGGCTTTAATGGAACAGCAGAAATTATTGGATTACCAGACACCATTTATCCAAATACAAACTATGTATTGCAACTAAAAGCAATCGCAACAGCCGGAAATCCTGTTCGTGGAGGGTTTCAGCTGGTGGTGGTGGACAAAAACAATCAAAATGCAGGAAATTTAGCCTCCATCAATGCAGAGTCAGACACAGAATTCCTGAACGCCAGAGAATACCTGGATCAACGTATCGCCAAGTATTTTAACGGGGCGCCAATTAGTTGGAACTTCCACTGGACTTCTCCAGCGCAGGTTCAATGTAATACTGTCAAATTTTATTACATCGTCAATTTTTGCAATGGAAGCGGGGATTTTGGCGATTTCTCGATTGCTTTTGCCGATTCGGTTTATTTTGCAGGAAATCCACCCTTGGTCGCAACCGTTACGACAATCCAGCATAATACATGTTTGGAGGATATGAATGGTATCGCAGAAGCCCAAGCCAATGGTGGCAGCTCCCCGTATCAATATTATTGGTCCAATGGATCAACAAATACAATCAATGAAGGGCTTGTCGTGGGGAATTATACGGCTACCATTTTGGATAGCGAGGGCTGCCAAACAGTTGATTCCGTTACAATTAGGTCTATAGATTCAATTTCTCCAGAGCTCATTTGCCCAATATCGTTCACTGCTTGTGCAGGCGATACGATTCACTTTAATTTGCCCACGATCTTTGACAATTGTGAGCTGAGCGATACACAACCCATTCTAATAAGCGGCCTGCCCAACCATACTATTTTTCCGATTGGTTCTACTGAAGAAGTATTTCAGGTTGCAGATTTGAGTGGTAACACAGCAATTTGTTCATTTCAGGTAACTGTTGATTCCTGCTCTGTGGGAGTTTTTACTCCCATTTTTAAAAAAAATACACCCACCCTGTTGCCCAATCCAATAACCGGGAACTACTTTTCCATTCGCGGATTAGAAGCGATTCCTACGCGCATAGAATTGGTCAATTTCCAAGGGCAGTCCATGGGAAATTTCTATGAATCGGCTTGGCCGGGACCATATTATGTGGACGGAATTCCAGATGGGATCTTTGTGCTCCGGCTTATTTTTCACAATGAAGCATGTTACTCGCTACGAATGGTAAAGTCCACGCTGTATTAAGTCCATTTGAGTTCTACTTCCGGGTTCAGTCATTTATATTGTGTACGAAGATGTCAGCTCATCTTCGAAACTCCCCCCACGCCTGCTCCGCCAATTGCCTTGTCAAAGCCTCAACATAATAACTCCCTGCTGCCGGGTCAACCACTTCACCTAAGGCGCTTTCCATTTTCAAAAGGTGCTGCACATTCCGTGCAATACGGCGGCTAAAAGTCTGTGGGTAGCTCGCTTGCGCCTCGCGTCCGGAATCATAAGGCAATACGGTGAGTCGCGTGGCGCCGCCTTGAACGGCAGCCATGGCCATGGTAGTGGCACGGATCATATTGGTATAAAGATCGTCCGTATAAGCCGAATTCTGAAAATGAACGGCTATGGCAGGATCTTGCAAGGGTGCGTTCCATGCTTTTAAAACATTGAACCACAGGAGTTTGAGTGCTCTTAATCGGGCGATTTCCAAAAAGTAGCTTTTGCCAACCTGAACCGAAAACTGCATGACGGAAGCGATATCTTTTACCGGGATACCGCGTTCGGAAAGTTTTTGGAGATAGGTGTTGGCGTTGCGGAGTAGTACCCCGGAACTCCGTTCCGGGGCAGTATCTTCTCCGGAACGGAGTTCCGGGATACTTACCTGGATAATCTTGAACTGCGGAAATTTTTCCCGCGCATATTCCAGCAGTTCAGCCAGATAGCGCCAGTCTACAATTTTTGAAACGGGCACTGGATCGTAAGCCAGTGAGCCACGCAGTTGCGTACTGGAAAGCCCTCGTTGCTTTGCCAGATTTTCCAAATACGCCAGTATCATACCGGGATTTTCGCTCACAGCAATGCCTGCAAAATGAAGGCCGATAAAATCGAGGTGGATCCCGTTTAGCAATTGTCCAAAATCACTCGCTTCGAGTGGCCGATCGAGCCAAAAACAAAGCCCTTCTGCGCCGCCCTCCAGTGCGTCAAGCGCCTGCCGATTGGCAGCACCGGGATCAGCCACTTGAATGTCCTCACAAATTTCCCAATGGTTAGGCTGGTCGGAAATAGGTGCCGGGGGAGTTGTAAAGTCATCTGCATGAATAAAAGGCGTCACCACCAGGTCCTTGGATAAATGCCAGTTCAGGTCCTCTAAAGGCTTGTCTTTCAGATCTTTGGCGATCTGTTGCAGCCAATCAGATTTGCTTATGGGGGGGAATTCGGAGAAGAGGTCTTGCGTGGATATTTTGTTTTGGTTCGTCATTGATCGTCAATTCGTCATTGGTCATTCCATTGTGGCAAAAGTAAAAATTATCTACCCTGCAAAACGGAATTTTTCCCTTTAACAAACGTTGCTTAGAATTATTCAAAAAAAGAAAAACCATTTTCAATGAACCCTGTTTATCTTTGCGAATCAATCTAAATAAGAAATGACGCAGCGCAAACTGATATATCTTGATAATAACGCCACCACCCCCTGCGACCCCCGGGTAGTGGACGCTATGGTTCCCTATTTTTATGAAAAACACGGCAATGCCGCCAGCCGCAGTCACCAGTATGGCTGGGAAGCGGAGGATGCCGTGGACTACGCCCGTGAGCAAATATCTAAAC
Source organism: Saprospiraceae bacterium (assembly GCA_046160345.1). GTDB lineage: Bacteria > Bacteroidota > Bacteroidia > Chitinophagales > Saprospiraceae > M3007. Next base: position 12,305 of record JBJXGO010000080.1, on the reverse strand, counting down.
TGTTAAATGTTGAGGATAAGGAAGTTATCTTCACCTCCGGAGCTACTGAAAGCAACAACCTTGCGCTAAAAGGTGTATATGAAATGTACGCCAAAAAGGGCAATCACATCATCACCGCAGAAACGGAGCACAAGGCGATCCTGGATACCTGCGTTCACCTCGAAAAGGCAGGCGCAGAGATCACTTACCTGAAAGTTCAGGAAGACGGCCTCATAAATCTCGCCGATTTGGAAGCCGCCATCAAGCCCAACACGATCTTGGTTTCCCTCATGTGGGCCAACAACGAGACGGGTGTGATACAGCCCATGAAAGAGATCGCGGCCATCTGCGAGAAACACGGAGTACTTTTTCACTCAGATGCAACGCAGGCAGTAGGCAAAATACCTACCCATCCGCGCGAAATTGGCGTCCACCTGATGTCGTTCACCGCCCACAAAATGTACGGCCCCAAGGGCGTGGGTGCGCTCTATGTGAGCAGAAAAAACCCTCGGGTAAAAGTAACAGCTCAAATGGATGGGGGCGGACACGAACGTGGAATGCGCTCAGGCACTTTAAACGTGCCGGGCATTGTAGGCTTCGGCAAGGCCGCCGAGATTGCCCGTGAAGAAATGGATAAGGATGCCGCTCGTTTGAGCCAGCTCAGAGACCACTTGCAAGCGGAATTGACCAAAATGGAAGAAACCAAAGTGAATGGCAACGAGCAGTCGCGCATGCCGCATGTGACCAATATTTCCTTCAAACACGTTGAAGGCGAGGGACTTATGATGACGTTTAATCAGAATATTGCCGTTTCGTCGGGTTCAGCCTGCACTTCGGCATCGCTGGAGCCATCTTATGTATTGGTAGGCATGGGTCTGGGCGACGATCTGGCACACTCAAGCATCCGTTTTTCGCTGGGTCGATTTACAACCAATGAAGAAGTGGATGAGGCCATTGAACTCGTCCGCAAAGGTGTGAACCACATGCGCGACCTAAGCCCGATTTGGGAAATGTACCAGGACGGGGTGGATTTGTCAAAGATTGAATGGTCAGCACATTAAAATCAGTTAATCATGACAGCATCAAGACAGCCATTGACTAACGTTCAATTAGAAATCCTAAAAACTTTTTCCTACAGCCTTTCTGAGCAGGATTTGGCTGAAATGAAGAAACTCTTGGCAAGCTTTTTTGCTAAGCGCGCAATCGCTTTGGCAGACAAAGCTTGGGATGAACAAGGTTGGAATGATTCAAAAGTGGAGAATCTCTTAAATACAAAACTGCGTTCGCGCAAAAACAAATAAGTGAGTGGAGCGAATTGTTTTGGATACAAATATTCTGTTGCTGAGTATTTCGCAGAAATCTAAGCACCATATTGTATTCAAATCCTTAATGGATGGTGGTTTTGTGCTTTGTGCTACAACTGAAATTTTGAACGAATACGCCGAAATAATCGAAAAGCATTTGGGAGGCCAAACTAGTGAGGCCGTTTTGGAAACACTTATGGCACTCCCAAATATTGAACTAGTTCATACTTACTTTCGATTTCGACTTCTCAAAGATGAAGACGACAACAAATTTGTTGATTGTGCCGTGGCCGCAAACGCAAAATACCTTGTAAGTGAAGACCGCGATTTTAAAATTTTGAATGAAATCAACTTCCCTAAAATTGATGTTTTGAGGCTGGAAGTGTTTAAACAAAAATTGCTTTTAAAAAACCTCTAACCATGCCCATCCAAAGTCCACCAGATTCATTCACCCAACTTTTGTATCGTATTTACTACGGGATCAAAGGACTGTACTACTCAATTTTTAAAAAAAAGCCACCAAGCCCTAACCAATAACCAGTCAACTATTCAACAACTATGGCATACTCAGAAAAAGTACTCGATCACTTCAAAAGCCCCCGCAACGTAGGCACCCTCAACAAAGATGCTAAAAACGTAGGCACCGGCCTGGTTGGCGCCCCTGAATGCGGCGACGTCATGCGCCTTCAAATCGAGGTAGATGAGGCAACCGGCCTTATCAGCGATGCAAAATTCAAAACCTTTGGTTGCGGCTCGGCCATTGCGTCCTCTTCATTGGCTACCGAATGGCTCAAAGGCAAAAGCCTCGACGATGCCATGCGTATTGACAATATGGACATTGTGGAAGAACTGGCCCTCCCGCCCGTGAAGATCCACTGCTCCGTGCTAGCCGAAGATGCTATCAAGTCAGCAATTGCTGATTATCAAAAGAAAAATGGCATCACAGCTCAGGTAGCAATGGCAGAAGCAATGGCATAGGTTAATTATATCAAAAGCCCCATCGGGGCGACATTATTGTAGAAAATGATTTTCGTAGCAGACAGCGCCAAGCAAAAAATTCAGGAAGTCCGCCAATCTTCCAAAATGGCGGAAGATTATTTCATCCGGGTAAGTGTTACCTCTGGTGGCTGCTCGGGCTTGTCGTACAAACTCGACTTCGACAACGAATCAAAACCAAACGATCAGGTTTTCGAGAACAACGGCATCAAAGTCGTGACCGACCTGAAGAGTTTTCTGTATCTGTTCAACACCACGCTGGAGTTTTCCGGCGGGTTGGACGGCAAGGGATTTTCATTCAATAACCCGAATGCGACGAGGACTTGTGGATGTGGGGAGAGTTTTGCGGTTTAGCCGCCATAGGCTTGCCGAAGGAGGCACTTGGACATTGGATATTGGATATTTAAAAGGGCCGCCATTGGGCGGCCTTTTTTATTTCTATACGGCTTATTTCAAAAAGACATCCTGCTTTGTAGCGTTTTGCCCCCGTTTCACATCTTAATACCAAACGGCGCCGCAAACTCAAATAAATAAACAGAGATCCATTTCAAGAATGGCTTCTACAAAACACTTGTTATGAATAAGATTCAAATTTTAATACTCTTTGGTATGCTGCTTTGGGGCTGTCGGCGAGATGAATTCGTGAACCAAGTTACCATTGACGAAACCCCGCCGGTTATTTTGGTGGTCAGTTCATTCAAAGGAAAAGTAACCGCTGAAGACGGGACACCAGTATCCGGGGCCACGGTGCGGGTTTTCAAAAACACCGCTATTACGGATGGACAGGGTTTGTTCTCCTTTAACAATGTGGAAGCCCCAAAAGGCGCCGCGCTGATATCTGTGGAAAAAGCAGGTTTTTTCGTCGGTGCTTCTATGGCTGGCAATGGCGCAGATGGCAAAAATTTTGTCCGGGTCACACTGCTGGACAAAGGCATTCCGCAAATGGTTTCAGGCGCTGTCGGTGGGGAGGTTCAATTGTCCAATGGCTTGAAAACCACCATTAAACCCAATACGTTGGTCCGAGCCAACGGGTCCGTTTATACGGGCGAAGTCAGTGTTTATTCCAAATGGCTTGATCCTACGGATCAAGATATGGGGGGGATCATGCCGGGTGCATTAATGGCGAAAGATGAAGCCGGGGAAGAAAGGGTATTGGCCACTTTTGGAATGGCTGCGCTCGAGCTGGAAACTGACAGCGGGGAACCTCTTGAGGTAAAAGATGGGGAGACGGTCGATTTGGATATCCCCATTCCTCCCGCTTTAGAGCCTGAAGCGCCCACCGAAATACCGCTCTGGTATTTTGATCTGGAGGAGGAGCGTTGGCTGCTCAGCGGAACTTGTCAAAAAACCGGAGGCGCCTATTACCATTGCTCTGTTCCCAGCACGGGATATTGGAACTGCGACATTGCACTGGAGCCTATTTGTCTTTCGGGTACCATACTCCAAAGCGATTCAACCCCAGCCTATTACACCAGGGTGATCGTAGAGGATCTGACCGACAATTTTATTTACTGGGGCTATACCGACATCAATGGTTTTTTCTGTGGCTCGGTACCCAAAGGCGCCCCGCTTAGAATCACCGTCGAGGACCTTTGCGGCAATGTTATTTTTACGGCAGACATAGGGCCTTATGCCCAAGATATTGACCTGGGCGATATTTACCTTGCCATCAACCTTCAGGAATATTTTATCCATGTGTCTGGTACTTTGATGGACTGTTTGGGCGCACCAGTGACCCTGGGTCAGGTGGCGGTGCAATACCCCGGTAAAATCCGTCTTTTTCCGCTCAACTCGCCCGGTGTTTTTGACTTTCAACTTGCGCTGCACTGCATTGAGTTCCCGGAACTCTTGATCACTGGTAATGATCTGACCAGTTTCAAAGCGAGTGTCGTGCAGAGTTTCACGGACGAAATCGAGATTCAAATGGGTGTCCTGACCGCTTGTACAGACCCCGAAGATTATTTCAACTTGACCATGGGCACTACGACCTTTTCTGCATCCCCCACCAGGTTCAGCAAAAAAGACAACGTAACGACGAACTGGATGGTGCTGGAAGCCCTGACCATTGGGGGGAGTTTTGTGCTGGATTTGAGGACATATCAAGGCGTGGGCCTATACAATGTGAATGTACTATTCAACTTGAAAGACAACCCGGCGGCCCCAATTTACCCCAACCTTAATGCAGCAAGTCCCAATATAGCAGTAACGATCACGGAAGATGATGGTGATTTCATTTCGGGAACCATAAGTGGCACAGCCTTCGATGATTTTGGGCAACCACAAATCATTGATGGAAATTTTAAAGTCAAAAAAGAACTGTAATGCAATCTGACTTCAAAACCTTATTAAAGGGTTGCAGAGACTACGACAGGAAGGCGCAACGACAGATGGTGAATCTGTTGGTGCCCTTTCTGTTGTCGGTTTGTCGGCGCTACGAGGGCGTCCCTGCAGCGGCACAAGACCTGGTTCAGGAGGCTTTGATCCTGATTTTCAATCACATTGAGGATTGTCAACCCGAAGAAAAGCCCTTCATGGGTTGGTCTAAACGGATCACCATCAATGTTTGTCTTGATAAAATCAGGAAAAAGAAGATCCCGATCGAGTTTTTGGAGTCCCTCGAGATAACAAACAGTATCAACCCCGATATTTTTGATCAGTTGGGGGTTGAGGACATCCTGTTAGCACTCAACACATTACCTGAAAACCAACGACTGGTATTCAATCTATTTGTCATTGACGGTTATACGCACCACGAGATCGGCGAAATGCTCCAAATCAAGGAAAGCAGCGCCCGCACCCTGCTCACCCGTGCCAGGGCCTCTTTGCAAAATCTCCTTACTGTTCAAGAAATTTTAAGTCATGAATTTTGAAAATTTTGAAAAAAAAGCCCAAACGGAGTTCGAAAATTACCGCCCGGAAGGCGATAACGAACAGATTTGGCAAAACATAGAGCCTCATCTCAAGAAGAAAAAGAAGCGCCGCCTCTTTATACTTTTCTTTTGGGGTCTGGGCCTTGGTTTGTTATCACTATTCCTGTGGAAACAATACACACCGGAAAACGCCATTCAAGCCAATAAACTCAAGTCTGAGCATAGCTCCAATCGAGGGATTGAGCCAAGCCCTGGTGCCCAAAATGGGTCTCCTGTGGATGAAAAGCCCCTCTCAGAGCTTCCCAATGCGGCCAATGCTGGTTCGAAAGCTTATTCAAATAAAGGTATCCAGCAAAACAAAGTATCCCGCAATCAGGCAGACGAGCGTGTTCAGAAAAGTATGGCACAGCTCGACTACCATGTTGATCCTCCATACCAGAATTTAGCTGCGCCGCCCATTTCTGCACAGGCATTGGCAGAATCCGTTGCAAGATATCCTGATAAGGAGGCCCCCAAGACAGAAACGAATCAGGCCAAGGCCGTTTCACCAAAGTCCGTGGAAGCAATGGCCCCTTCAATTGAACCGAATCCTGCGGACATTGCTGTGTCAACTGCGAATACTGATTTAGTGGAAAATGCTGATTTAGCGAAACCTGCAGAGACCCCAACAGAAATCGAAGCGCCCAAAGGAAAATCCGCTTCAAAATCCAAAAAGAGCCAACGAGTAAAGCCGCACAAGCGCAAACGCACGAAACAAACCCTTACCTTGAGTTCAGGACTTGCGTTGCCCATAAGTGTCCTACAGCCGAACGCACAAGTGGAAGCGAATGAGGCATTATTGGCCAATCGAAAAGCCAGTGAAAAGACTTTGGAAGCCCTGACTGGTAGTTTCCTTTATACTTATGCCACCAAAAAGGGGCTATTATTTCGAGGAGGCCTGGATTACCAGCGACTCAATGAGCGATTCAAAGTTAGTTATAATGAAACAGAGACCAAAATTGAAATCGGCGTATTGACCCAAACGGTTGATGGTACCGGCCAGATCATTGCTCAAACGATGGGCCCCAAAGAAGTGACCACCACCAAGGTTTACACCAATATTTCCTACAACCATTACCAGTTTTTGAATATGCCGTTCGGCATGGGTTTCCAGCGTGTCAACAAAAGAAGTCAGTGGGAACTCGTGGGTGGTCTGGATATAAACCTTTGGTTCCGTTTTACGGGCATCCATTACAATCGGTTTGGCCATCCCATGGCCGCCAGAGATGACATTTACAGGGACATTTATAAACGAAATACGGGGCTGGGTATCTGGGCATCTTATGGCTATTCCAGAAATATTACCAGAAATATTCGCTGGCAGGTATCTGCAAAAGCGGGAATGCCATTCCAGCGTATCACCAGCGAGCGTTATCCACTGGAGCAAAAAATTTACACGGTTGGGCTACAGGGCGGGTTGGTATTTAACTTGGTGAAGGAGCCAAAAAGTAAACACAAAAAGCGGGTGAAGCCCGGGATGAAAAAGTGATGAATGTAAAAAACGAATAGCGTTTTTTTAAGGCTGTCTTCGGGCAGCCTTTTTTGTTGGGGATTGGCTAGAAATAGGCATTTTATATCTCTTTATGGTGTATTATGTTGCGGTTATAGTAGTGTGAAGAAGGCGCAGAAAACATTTTTAAAAAAAATGTGCTGAGTTGAGTACGTTTCTTTTTGGGGGTTCCTCAGATGGTGTAACGTTTCAAATCCACAACCATCCACTTCACCATTTCAATTAGGAACTGTCATGAAAAAGAAAACTTCCATTCTGATCGCATTCTCTTTCTCACATCTTCAAAAAAACAATGTCATGAATGCAATTCGCCAACTCTTCGCTATCCTTCTGCTTCTCATTTCCTTCAGCATCAGCGCCACCGCACAAAACAGCTGTAATAACCCCATTTTACTCAACTGTAGCAGCAACTATACCGGTTCCAACAATACAGGGACCTACAACTACACAAGTTACCCATTTGCCAATTACCCCAACGGCATGACCGGCCCAGAGGCCTATCATCGGCTGACGATCGTTTATCCTGCTCTCATCACGATTACGATGACACACCAAACTCAGAATCAGGATCTCGACCTTTACCTACTTTCCGCCTGCAATAACTATAATGGTCTGGCCTACAGTCAAAATTATTTAACCCCGGAGCAAATTTCCATTAACCTCAATCCCGGCACCTACTACATCATCGTTGACGGTTGGAACGGGGCTATCAGCAATTACTCCCTCAATGTGAATTGCACGCAAATTACCTCATGCTCCGCTCCAGTCTATGAAGATATTTACACCTCTAATTTGGCTTGTTCTTCAGTACGCCTCAATTGCCAGACAGCTGGCCCTAATGCATGGATTTGGGCCTATCGTCAACTCAACACCGTAAACTGGACCGAACTGCCCGCCGTATCTTCTTATTTCAATGATTTGAACGGGCTTCAAGCCAGCACTACCTACGAATTCAAATGTAAAATTCGATGCAGCAACTATGTCTGGAGCGAGTGGTCGCCAGTCCGTCAGTTCAGTACTCCCAATTGTGGCCCAACTGGCAAAACCTGCGGCAACCCTATCCCGGCATATTGTGGTTACACTTACACAGGCAACAACGGCTCAGGTGGCTACAATTTCAATACGTACAAAAAACCCAATGGACAGACTGTCACTAATGAAACTGGCCCAGAGATGTATTATCGGATAACTTTATCAACTGCAGGCCCGATTATTATTAGCTTGGGAGGCCTTTCCGGCGACCTTGACCTCTTTTTGCTCAGTAATTGTAACAACAATGCAGTAGTGGCGTGGAGCGGTAACCCTTATGCGCAGGGAGAAGTGATCTCCTTGGGTAATTTGCCCGCTGGCACTTACCAGATAGTGATTGACGGCTGGAACTACACCACTAGTAACTATACCCTGAGCATTAACAATTGCAACAGTATCATCCCAATCAGTAATGACGAACCCTGCTATCCCACCATACTCACACCCTACACTTACTGCTATCCAACCAATGCCACAAACGTTGGGGCAACCACTACTACAAACCCTCCGCCACCTGCTGAATGCAGCCCTTTAAATATGCGTGATGTATGGTTCAAAGTAGGGATACCTGCTTCTGGCAAAATCCTTGTCTCTACGTTTCCTGGTACACTAACGGATGGTTTGATAGGCATCTACGCTGGCGCCTACTGCACAGGCCTCACCAACTACGGCTGCTACGACGATTATCCCACCACTAATGACCGTATGCCCGATGTCATAATCCATGGAACGCCTGGTTCTTATGTTTACCTCCGTGTATGGGGATATAACGGTTCGACCGGTACATTCTCCATCTGCGTAACCACTTTGAATAATTTGAATGATGGCAATCCTGATGTAATTATCGAAGGCAACTCGGATGATGCAGGAGATCGCGACGGAGAAGCCAATTCAGCAATGAACAAGTGGGAGGAAAATACCCCGGAGACTGCAGTGCCATCGCTAAGGATTTTCCCGGTTCCGGCGCAGGATGAGATCAATGTATCGGCAACCCTTGCCGCTGAAGGAGATGTAAGTATGCGCATCCTAAGTTTGGCTGGACAGGTTGTTAAGGAAGAAAACCTGATAAATTCCCCAGCAGGCGAGCTTGAAACGACACTGGACATCAGCAGCCTGCCTTCCGGCACTTATCTGTTGCGCTTCCGGGCAAATGGACAGGAGACTACCAGCAAGTTCGTGAAGATGTAAGGGGAGACCTGAGGTGTCATCTCCGATGCAGGAGGAGGTGACATCTCAGGCCATCGAGAAAGAAAGAATAATCCCGCAGCAGTTATTAGGCGGGCAAATTTCAAATCATACAAAACGTTCAAAATGAAAAAGATTCAAATTTTAACCATCCTCTTTGCGCTTATTGGCTTCACTATAAGCGCTCAGACAAAAGTTGACACGCTCACCAACGCAAAAGTCATCAGACTTTCAAAACTTGGGTTGCAACCTTCTGTTGTCATCACCAAAATTCAGAACAGTTACACCATTTTTGATGTAAGTACAGACGGGTTGATAAACCTGAGCGATAATGGAGTGCCTTCTGATGTGATCAGTGAAATGATGCGGGTAGATGCAAAGTCAAAAGAAGCCGTCGCCAATCAAAGAGACTTGAAAGACCCCTTAACAAAAAGGTCAACAGGCATATACTTTTACAATCCGAAAGATAGTATCGAGCCATTAAGGCAGGTTGACCCTACTGTTGTTTCAACCAATAAATCAGGTGGGCTTGGAATCGCATTGGCACAGGCTTACACCATGGGCCTTGCCCGAGAAAAAGTAAAATCAAGCCTGTCTGGAGGTGATAGTCACTTGCAAATTGAAGAAACTACCCCTGTATTCTATTTTTACTTTGAAAGAAATGAGCATCGAACTGCTGATAGTTGGTTTTTTGCTACCGCCACTTCGCCAAACGAATTTGTATTGGCAAAGTTGACTGAGAATACAAACAGCAGGGATTTGCAAGTGGGCGATATGAATGCCTACGGAGGTACTTCTGGTGTATCAAACGATGCGAAGATCCCATTTGACTATGTAAAAGTATCGGAGGGTATTTATAAGGTCACTTTCAAAGAACCCTTGAAGCCTGGTGAGTATTGTTTCCTCTATGCCAATGCTACACCGACCAGTTTCTCCAATGATAAGGTGTTTGATTTTGGAATACCAAAGGTAGGCAAGCAAACTAAGCCTAAAAAGTAAGCACCGTAGTTGCGTTTTCCAACGCGAAAATGAGCACCAACGTAAGGTTTAACGCTGTATTGTATTATTTGCCACCAGAAGCAGTTGTTCGGAAATTCTGAACAACTGCATTTTCATCCAATTCGCCCTCACGCTATTTTGAACACTCACAAACACCTGAGCATGGAAAGAATTTATGCAATTGAAAATTTTCTATCCATGTTTTCTACTGCTTGAAATATCCGTTTTTTTAACTGTGGCATGGTGACTTTTCGCCAAATTTTTGGTTTGTCTACATCGTGGCGTATGTCATCAAAATAGGTCAATGCTTTTAACGCAACCATTGAATTAGAGGCCGGATACTTAATTTCATAACAAGCCAACATTCTTGAAAGTGGTATGATCTCCAGTAAAAAATAAATGTCCCAAAAGTCTTTCAGCCGCTGCCCGCTGTGGACAATTGCGTTTAATTTCATGGCAACAATATCTTCGATGGATGCTATAATAAATCCATCTGCCTCAACCAATTCGTTTATGAGAGTATATTGGTGGGCGACGAAGTCAACTTTTACTTCTCCAATAAAACCAAGCAAAGTGTTTGTAAAAACGGTACTTATCCGAAATCCGTACTTGGAGGAAAGATACTCAGATAGTTGTTGAGTATCGAATGGTTTTGTCGTGAAAAAGTCTAGGTCAACGGAAAGCCGATGACCGATTTGAAGGGCAAGTGCAGTGCCTCCTACCAGAAAAAAATCATGGAGGTTTTCATCGCGCTGCAATTGCCGTAGCAAATCAAGTGCAGGAGGGGCGATAAATTTTTTATCCAGAAAGAGCATGGAGCGAGGAATTCACAAACAATTCTGCAAACTGTTTGTCACGTTTGGTGAGTTGCTTTGATTTTCTTGCGACTTCGAGGGTTTTTTCTTTGCCGTAATATCGCTGCACCAATTGCCATTGTTGAATCGTGCCGCGTTCAATAACGCGTTCAATTACTATAAAATATGATTTGTCGAAATCGAATTTTTTCATATCATATTCCCAAAACAAATGCTGCGGTAAGGAGGGAGGAAGCATTGTTGTGGAAATGTTGGACCCTGGTTTCATGATAAAAAAATTTAGTACAAAGATACGGAACTATTAGGTCAAAAACCACCGATTTATGGGGATTCATGGGGAAAATACTGGCAGGTAAATGCGAATGCGGGCCGCTTAAATCAGCACAAACCCCGCCCAGTAATAAGGATTCTCATACCCCTTCTGCCCCCGAAGCCATTTTTGCGCTTCCTCAAAAGATTCCCGCAAGGGCTTTTTTTCTGCCAGCCAGTGGTTGTAAAAACGGGTCATCAATTTTTCCGTCGCATCGTCCGGCACTTTCCAGAGGCTCATCAGCACGTTTTTGGCGCCTGCGATACGAAAAGCCCTTTGCAGGCCATAAACCCCTTCATTTCCCCGTATATCGCCCAGGCCGGTTTCACAGGCGGACAGCACCACGAGTTGGGTATTGGAAAGGTTCATCTGGCTCACCTCGTAGGCAGTGAGGATGCCATCTTCATGACCACCTGGCAAAGGATGGCCATGTTCCCAGGCGTATTTCGCGCCCGCCAGTTTCAACCCGGAGCGAATCATAGAATATTCTGAAATCTTAAACACTGGCTCGTCTCCACTTAATGTAGCCCGGCGGCGGCTGGTATCCTGCGGATCGGGGAAAAAGAACCCATGGGTGCCAATGTGTAGCAGGCTGGGCGAAGGCCCGCTTTGACCGATTTGTTTGAAGGATTCTTCGGTGGCATCATAGCCAAGCCGCAAGGTAGTGCTGATGCCTCGGCGGCGGAGCAGGTTGTCGAGGTAGCGGGCTTCCTTTTCGGTACCAGGAAGATAGTTCCAGTTCTCTCCGCGTTGGGCTTCGGTCTGATGAGCGAAGCCGAAAAGACCGCCGGTGGTATCCTGTGCTGCTACGTTCTGCTCTGCATTAGCTTTAGTGATGGCGGAGCTGTCCATTTCGTAGCGGACGCCGCCGTAGATAAGTGCGTCGCTTAATTGAATTTGCCCCTCGCTTGAGCGATCCATCGCGAGTTGCCTCGTGCTGCCCATCGGCACCAGATGGTAGCTATCAGCGAGCCGTGCACCAGATTTTCCCTCGGCGATGGCGCTCAGGTTTAGTCGGTGCAGCAGTCCCGTAGGAGAATAATAGACGGTTTTGATCCCTTGTTCGCGCAACACCTTTTCTATCGGCAACCAAAGGAGTTCTTTAAGTGATTGCAGGCTGCCGGCGCGTGGCGATGCATAGAGGTTTTTCAGGTAGTTGACGCGGGTGCCATCGGCCTTGTAGACCAAGGCATCGAGTTGCCGTGCTTCGCATAAGGGGATGAAATGGGGGGCAGCATCTCCGGGCATTGTAATCAGCGCACTGTACAT
>JBJXGO010000079.1:0-9618 GCA_046160345.1 Saprospiraceae bacterium | reverse complement strand
CCAGTTGAGCCTCGTACAAACTGAAATTCAATAGGCCTATCCCAAACCAGGGATACGCCTCGTTTATCTCTTTCCCTTTTTCAACCATAAGCCTTCTGGTTAACCAGGACTCATCTTTGGTCAAGTCTCCACCTTGCCCAACACCCTCCACAAACTCCGATATACGCGGAGATACCGAAGAGAGGCCACGGGCCAAGGCGAGTCTATTGCCTGTGCTATAAAAAAGTGAGAATAGAATAAGTGTTCCAAAGAAAAAAAACTTTGCCAAAAAAACAAATCGCTTGTGCAGCAAGAGGGCCGCAATTAAAAATGACTGAAGCATGATCAGGATGGCCCCTGCCCGCCCCTCGCTGGCCAGCATCACGAATATGGAAAAAAGCAAATAAGGCCAGACAAATTTTGTCCCAAAACGCTTTTGAATGTAAAACACATGAAAGGGTATAAGCGCCAAAAGGGTGAAGATCATCGTGTTCCGATTGCTGGATACAATAAGCGGAAGGTGCTTTATGCCATTGAAAAAGAAGTACTGCGCTACCAACATCCAACTGCCAATGGTCAGGTACTTACACATGCGGTAGAAGTTAAGTTTGGGGGCATGGGTATGGATGAACATCACCAATATTATCCAATAGGCAAGTTGAAAAACAATTTTCAGGGAGGACAAATAGGCGCCGCCCAGTTGGTTGAGCGGGGAGAAAATGGTACTGCCGACTCCAATTAGTCCGAATATCAAAAAGAGCCAAAGCTGTGGGTGCCGAAAACTTACAAGCGTAGCGGTTCCTTTTCTGTTCAAAAGGAAAAGCAACATCAAAAAGATATAAAAGGACAGTGAATTCCCAATGCTGATAAAAGGATAAGCCAGGAAGAATACGTATATATTAAACGTTCGCCCAATAGCTCCGGATTGCCAGGACCATAGCAATTGAAGGTTTTTAGAAGATGGGACCGTGATGTTCAATATATTTAGAAATTGGGTTTAATAATTCGTGCAGCCCAATAACCTATTGGCCCCAGAAGAATCAAAAATTTGATCGCCCAAATATTAAAGGATGTTTTTGTCTGGCCAGGGAAGCATGCTGCGCCAAAACGAATTATTCTTTTTGCTTCGGTAGCCTGTCCTTTTTTTATGGATGAAAAAGCTTGTTTCGCGATCACTTCTTCTATAAAGTTTCGCTCAATGCTTGAAGGCGCTGCGCCCGTTAATTGCAACATTTCCGGTGTGATCTCGAGGACATTGCGGTATTCGTCTACGAGATATTTAAGCGCCTTGTTCTTTTGTTGCAGGGCGGCTTGGTTTTGGTCGTGCCAGCGGTAGGCAAACAAGGGCTTGTCAATAAAAAACACTTCGTCCACTTTTGTCAACAACCTCCAGTGAAACCACTTGTCTGGACCATACATGCGGCCACCGAAATATCCCCCGGCGGCCTGGTAGCTTTCGCTTTTGTAGCAGGCAGATGCAAAGTTGAAGAATCCATAAAAGCTTGATAAACAACGTTCCATCATCTCCTTAGCCGTCGCCCGATAAATATTGCAGCCCATTTTTTTAGAAAGCGCCTCATCAATATCCCCGCTCTGCCACACCTTGCTTCTGGGCCCTACATAACCCGTCTTGTCGCCTTTGCCGTCAATCATGTCACAGGCGGCGCAAAAAGCAAAGCGGTTTTTATCTCCAACCGTTTGGATAAATTTTTTATAAAACTCAAGCGCTCCGGGGCGGATAAGGTCGTCCGAAGAAAGCAGGATCTGCCAGTCGCCCCGAGCCATTTGCGAGGCCGCCAGCAAATTGTCTGAGAAGCCAAGGTTGGTGGGGTTGAACGCATATTTTATTTGCGCGTTTTTGCCGGCATAATTTTGAATAAGCAATTGAGAGCCATCGTCGCTGTTGTTGTCGGCGATACATATTTCAAAGTCAGCATTAGCCTGAATTAATACGCTGTCAAGTGTTAAACCAAGGTATCTGGAATAATTGAAATTGGGAATGCAAATGCTGAATTTCATTGTTTTTCCGAGCGCTTGGAGGTGTTCAGATGTGCTTCAAATCGAGCCTTAGCTTCTGGCGTGCCCATGTCCCACATTTCATCGGCATGGGAAATAATAACGAGTTTGCCGGCATCGATCATTTTTTGATATACCGGTATGACGTAAAATTCGCCCCGGATACGTTCGTTGTTTTGGATCATGCTTTCTCCAAATGCCACCAGATCAGCACCTTTTGAAAAATAATAAAGCCCATTACTAGCGTGATCGGAAATCCTGATCTTTTCGGCTACCTCAACCACACGAAATTCCCCATCGGTTCGGGCAAAGCTCCACTGATCTCCCGGCAGATTTATGACCGAAATGATGCCTGCACAATTGGATGGCTTGTACGCTATATCCTTTTTCAAATTGCCTCGAATGAAAGTGTCTGAAGCAGCGATCAATACATCTTCGTCATTGTCGATCAATGATTTGGCCGCCAAAACCGTACAAAGTTGACCTTCTGTGACATCCTGGATCGTCACAAGTTTTATTGAAACCTTTCCCAGGTCCATATTTCCCAGATACCTGCTCTCCAGGTACTTGTTGACCAGCCCGGATATTCCGTAACGTGCCTCGTGCGCCTCCAAAACGATCAGGATGATCTCTGAAAATTTCAGTCCAAGCAGACCGTCAATCGCCCAAAACAACATGGGTTTGCCGGCCACTTCGACCAGGGGTTTGGGGGTTTGAATGCCTTCCGTAGCATAGCGGCTGCCCCTTCCGGCCATTGGTAGTACGAGTTTCAAGGGATGGTATCCAGGTTTATCGGGTTTTCCTCCAGATTGCCAACAGCATGGTTGAACAATTCCACTGCCCGGAGGTACATCATTATTTGCCGCTTGGGCTTGTCCTTGTGCAAGGGTATCATTGACAGAAACAAAAGCGCTTCGATAAACATGATCTCTTGCAAATCATAGCCGGCGGACTCTATTTCTCTATCGAAGTAAATTGCAAGGTCATTATATAATTCGCCGCTGCAACGGGTGGTTTCAAAGTGCCCCTTGCCCAGGATCGAAACCGTAAACAGATCTGCAACAATAAAATCATAGCCCCCGCAAAGGCTGTGTCGAAGTTTTGCGATATCATAGCGCGGATCGCCATAAATACCTTTTTTTCCAAAACTGCCCCTAGGGTCAATTAGCCTAACCAATTGATTGTTAACGTCGTATAGGATATTTGAAAGACAAAAATCGCCATGAATTACAGCTCCCTCCACAGAGGCTGCCAGAAATTCGCAACGGGATCGGATGTTCTCTCTCAGGAGTGGCAGGTTTTTGAGCCGGTTCCCGTTCCAATAGATCAGGTCGAGCGCGACGAGTGTTCGAAAAAAAGGGTCATCTTCCACCAACTCGGTGATCCGTTCTTCGGTTTTTTCCCAGTAAATATGCCAGGCATCAGCCGGTTCGACCAGTCCTTTAAAGTTTTTCAAGCGCAGGTGTGCGCGCATAAGGTTGTGAACGGTGGTCTTCCAGATCTCAAGGTCCAAATTGCCGAAGAGATACAGTTCTGCCAGGTTAGGATAGCCATAGTATTCTTGCAAAATCGTAAATGTATTGGACTCTTCTTTTTTGCCTAAAATCCTGGGAGTCAGCACCTTTAATGCTTCAGGAAGGTTCAAATACCAGTCATATTCGTCCTGTAATTTCGCAATGCGCCTGCTGGTTTTGTGCAAAATACCGCTCACTTCCTCGATCTGGATATCATTGAAGTAACGCGGTTGCAAAAGCGCCCGTTTTGCCAACAGAAAATGCGGCATGTGGCCGAAATCAAACCAATTTGAAGTAAAGATAGCCTGGATAGGATTCAAGCGGTTGTACAAGCTCAACACCGCGCTCAATTCCCTTCCACCTTGTTCCAGGGCTGCTTCGCAGGATCGTGACAAAGCGGCAGCGTCAGAAAAATGGTAAAGCCCGGTTAAAGCAACCAACTCATGCCGGGTGACATTCATTTTGTCAAAATACTCAAGAATATGCCCATTTTGGTCCGTTTGCGCCAGGCACCAGTTTCGCGGGTCGTCATATTTATCTGAAACGAGCACATAATTTTCGGCTTCCGGTAGCGGTGCGTTTATGAGCGTGTCGCCCAATTGGACGGTCAGCGGGCCGGAGCCTTCTATTTTTTTCAAGCCTGCTTGAAGCGATTGAATGATATTGCCTTTTGTAGCCAGTCTTGCAAAATGCACCCTCAAGCGTCCCTGAAATGCCCATTGTACAAAATCCTCCAGTTGTTGGTTGTTTTCCTGAGTGACCAGTACCACCTGTTCCACTTGTTTTTCCAACAGATCTTCTAAAATCCAGCCAATAACGGGCTTGCCGTTCACAGGGATCATGGCATTGGATCCGCTGGTGGCAATTGGCAGGTTGGAAGCGTTGATATCGCCCCCGCAAAGAAGGATAGTGGGGGGACTAGGCACGGTTATTTAACAGGCGCTTATAAAGTGCCATTACTTTTTGGGCATTTTTTTGGGGAGAGAAGTTTTCATGGGCATAGGCCAGGGCATTTTCCTGCATTTGGGCGCGACTTTCGTGGTTTTCAGCCAAATAAACGACCGCATTTGCCAGTGCAACGACATCTCCACGATCTACAATTTTGGCGTTTAGCCCATCCACCAAAACCCGGCTTTTGCCAGAATGCCCGGAAAATGCAATGCAAGGTGTGCCCACAGCCGTTGCTTCCAATGCAGGGCGACCCAGCACACCGTGCTCGTTGCACACAACCAACACATCAAAAGCGGCCAGATAGCCCAGCGAATCAGATTGGAAATCAGTAAAAATAATTCGTCCAGACAAGCCCGATCTTTCAATGTTTTTCGATAAATTACGCATTTGTTGTGCTTCTTTTGGCAAGGTTCCAACCACTATAAATTTATAATTCGGGGCAACTTGTTTGCCTGATAGCGCGATCAGTTTTGCCATTTCAATAAAATTCAAAATACCTCTCACAGGAGATACGACACTCATGAAACCAACTAAAAATTCCTGAGTCGCAATACCATGTTTTGCCCGAATATCCACGCGCCTTGTCCAGGCTTTTGATGCCGCTTTCAAATCTACAGAATTGAAAATCACCTCGGGCCTGGACGTTTCAAAACCATCTGTTTCGTCTTCGGAAATGGCGATCGATCCATCAGAAAAACTGCGTATCATATTGATCGACAACCATTTGTTGAAGGGCGACAGGGTGGAGAAATAGGAACTTCTCAAATGTTGTACGACCGGGATGTTGTTACCTCGCAAAGCCCATCCTGCAGGCGCAGCGGCCTTATCGTTGATATGGATAAGGGCAGGATTTAAGCTTAAAACCTTTTTTACAAGGGCGTTTTGCGGGAGGAAGAACAAGCATTGCTTCCAGCTTGCACGCGCAAACCAACGAGGGCCAGGAGAGGTCCAGAAATGGCGAAAATTGCAGACCTCTACGGTAGCTCCTGCGGATTCAAACAATATTCGAGCCGGCCCTTCTTCAGCCATTATTACCCAAGGCTTAAAGCAATTAAAGTCCAAATGTTTGATCAAATAAGAGAGGCTTATTGCAGCCCCTGTGTATTTGCCGTCTTGATGGAGGTAAAGGATCAGTTGCATATTGGAAAGCGCATCCATTTTCTCTGGCGTTCAGACTGAACCTACGCGCGTTTTCTTAAAACCGCTGCTGCCCCCGTGGAGAATATATCATGCAGGATTGATGCTCGAATTAGTGGAATTCTTTGAATGATTCGGTTGCATATCCGAATAATGCCGCTTGGCGACCGACTGCTGAAGGATTCGATCTGGAATCCGCAGGCAAGTGCCATACGCTTGAATTTTCCGAAGGTAATTTCATTCAAATCTTTGTATCGGCGTAAGTCGCGAATTTTATCGGGGTTGTTTGCGAGGCCTGGATACATTTCGAGTATCCCGGGATTCGTTTTTGCCATCCGGGAAAGCGTATTGCAAATGGTTTTTTCAGAAAAAAACAAGTTTGACCAGGGCACTTTTAAGCCCTGTTTTACGTGCGCTCCGTACTTGCTGTAAATGGAGGAGAATACAGGTACGATCAGTTTCCCTCCCGGCCGAAGTACACGATAGGCTTCCTGCATTACGGCTTCAGGTTCCATAAAATGTTCAAAGACATTTTCAGCCCAGACAAGGTCGAAACTGTTGTTAGGGAATTCGAGTTCGCTTGCGTTTTGCTCTAAAAACTCCACATTCAGCCGGGCATCGGCGCTTCCCAAGGCTTTCTTTATCAATTGTTTATGAAATTTTTCTGCAATGCTCAGGTTGTAGCTGTTTAAGTCAACACCTACCACCCGCTTGGCCCCATTCAAAGCCAAAAAGCAGCTGATGCCCCCGTGACCACAACCAATCTCCAGAATTTCTTTGCCTTGGATATCATACTTTATACCATTCTGGAGGCAGGGCAGATACTGCATTTTCATGGCATAAGCCAGATGATAGGCTTCTCCGCTCAACTCGTTATCTGCCTGAAGCGGCCTCCTGGGCGCCGGCCAATTTTTGGAGAGCAGATAGAGTAAATTTTCAGCGATCATCATGATTGCAGGGTTAATTTCATCGTTCCTAAACAAATGATACTCACTATAATAATTGCTGCAATGCCCAGCAGGACTTCGGTTGCTTGAGGATCATTGAAAAGAAGGGATACGATACAGGTTATTAACGCAGCAAAAACCACTATAAACCAGATCGGATAAGCGATCTTCAGCATTTTTTGAGCCTCCGAAAACAGTACTCCGCCCATGATCAAATAGGCCAGCGCCTGCGCAACTATAAAATTGTAAGGGATAAAAAAATCCATACTCAGCAATGACAATCCTACCATGGTTATCATACTTAAAAAAGAGGCTCGCACAATAAGGCGCTGCCTTGGGGATAATTCAAATCCTGTGGTAACCGTAAAGTAAATGGCTTGAGCTACGGATATTGCCATGATGAACGGAACAAACGGTATGCCTGCCCAATATTCAGGGTCTATCAACCAATGATAAAGCCAGGGGGTGATCAGCGAAAACAGCCCCCATAACATGATGATACCTATCCAATAAAGACTGATCAACTGCCTGAAAATATGCCCCGGATCGGATTCAGTCTTATGAATGTTGAATTTATAGGGCACCCAGGACTGCTGTGCAATACTCACCACAAAAGAAAGCGGCTTTGCCATTTTGGTCGCCACGGCATACATCCCCGATGCTGCTATGCCCAATTTGTGGTTGATCATAAAGGCGGTGAAAATATGAATAAAATGAGCTTGTACCTTATGCGGCACAACCGGCAACCCGTACCCCAGCAAATCCTTGCACAAGGCACGGTCCAGCCCGGTCCAAATAAAGTGTTGTCTCGAATCAGACCAGTAAAGAATTGCGCGGAAAATGGAGGCAGACAAGCCAGCTACCAGGGCACCAGTCACTCCCATTTTTTCGAATAGTACCAACCATACTGATAGTGTAAGGTTAATCAGCAATGTAGCAATGTTAACCGCCGCGATTTTTTTCACCCTCCGCTCGCTGCGCAGCATGACGACCGTCAGGGCCGAAAAATTGTCGCCCAAAAAACTCCACAAAATAAGCCCAAACTGGAGCGGGCTGAGCAAGTTTTCAAAAAAGGCACCATTGAGCAGTGAATAAAAGGGGATCAGGAGGAGGCTGACAGCCAACATGGCGGCCGTTTTGATTTGAGTTGCCAGAGAGAAATAGACGTTTTTTCGCGCAGGGTCCTCGGTCAGGGCGTAAAAACGGAACAAGGCGCCGTCCATGCCCAAACTGGCCAGCGGACTAAAAAAGCCAAGCACAAGCGCTGACATTGCCAATACACCATAGTCTTCAGGGCGCAATTCTTTGGTGAAGAACGGCACCAGGATCAGGCTCAAAAACTGGGAAAGCATGGAAGACAAGCCATAGGTAAGGCTGTCGCTGGCTAGTTCTTTGAGTCGTTTCAGCATGAAAGAACCTCCACAATTTTTTTAGCAGCCTGACCAGGAAATGCCAGTTGCTCTTTTGAAAATGCCCGGCATCTTTCCTGATAATGAACGTATTGATTATTGATCTTCAATATTTTATCCGAAAAGGCTTTCTGGGTGTCAGCGTATTCTGCAACCCCATAATCGATGTACTGCTTTACCTGAACATCCTCCCAATTCGTAGAGAAGACCACCAGGGGGCGAGCCCAGATACAGGCTTCCATTCCTGCTCCTGAATTGTTGATCGCCACCAGGTGATGCTGTTCAAATGGAATTTCGTCCAATCGATCCAGCAGCTGCAGATTTGAACAGGATGGCAAATAAGGCTTTAAAAATCGCTGGGTGTTTTCTGTGTGGTCGGCTGGATGGGGCTTTACGGAAATCCGTGCAGCAGGGTTGTTTCGGGCAAAATGTAAGCTTGCCTCTAACAAGCTATAAACCTGATGGATCGGCGTGTGTGAAAATCCGGCACTTGGAAGTACCAATAGTTTAATAGGGTTATTTTGTAACAATGGAGCCTTGGATTCTGCAACAGCTTGAAAAACACCATCGTAGGCGGCATTTCCAGTAATCTGAACGGCACAGTTGGCCTGCCTGTCTTCCAGCCTTTTTTTGAAAAATTCAGACCAGACCAGATAGCGATCCACCGCCAGATCTGTTATCTGGTCGGTATCTCCGATCAATCCGTGCTGGATGGCGAATGAGGGTGTTTTTACTTGTTTACAAGCCAGCAGAACAGCGTTTGCCTGATATGCTTCGGCTTTAAATAGGATTACTTTTAGTGAAGTGCCGGATAGCAGCCGCAGCATGGTTTGATGGATCAGGCAAGCTGGTTTTGCAAACCGGATAATGACCGATCTTTTTTGGGAAGGAGTAAAAATATTAGATAACAACAAGGCGGATTGGAACAAAACAGCCTGAAAATATTGGCGTTGCCCTATCCACGATTGGATGGAAAAAGAGATTCCCGGCCACTCCGGCGCATATTTTTTAAATAAGGCCTCATTCGTAAATACGATTGAAAACGAACGATTTTGTCGCCAGAGTTCCTTCGCAACTGGTTGAAAATGTTTCAGGTGATTCTCTGTGATGATCACAAAAATAAATTCGGATTCGGGCAGTTTTGGCGGGTTGTTGTTGAACCTGGCCGGGAACAAAGCCTTGGCAGCTTCTCTAAAAAAACGACTGTACCGTACTGCTCCAGTTTCCCGTGTGAGTTCCAGGCGGGTACAGTACCAGAAGTCTTTTGAGGTCATTTTACAGGGCCGTATGTTTTCCCGTAGAGATATTCCGCAAATTCAAAATCAATCAATTCATTAATATCCACTGACCTTTCCGAGGGCATCTCATAAGCAAGGCTATGAATTCCAATTACACCCTGATGCAATTCCAGCGTTTTTCGCCAACAAACATAAACTGCTCCGTTTCGGACATAAACCGGTGGCAGATCCTGTGCTGCAAACCGACCGCGCTCATCCTCCCAATAAGGGGCCAACTCCCTTCCCTTAAGGACCTTCATCTTAACAGGGTGAACTAAATGATTGATTTTCACTACACTTACAGCCGAGTCTGCCTCCGGGTTGTCCATTAAGAGCTGGATGGTCGCGTCAATGTCTTCCGAAAGGCGCAAGGGTGAACTGGGCTGTA
>JBJXGO010000078.1:0-8703 GCA_046160345.1 Saprospiraceae bacterium | reverse complement strand
CTTGGAGACTGCTTTTTTTGAAAGTTGGAGTTGGCCAAATGCTGCACTAAAAAAATGAGTTACAAACTTTCGTTCGTAACTCCTTGATAAGGAAGAGCGGAAAACGAGACTCGAACTCGCGACCCTCAGCTTGGGAAGCGTAACCAATCTGGTTTTATCTGGTCTCATCTGGCTTTAAGTGCTTGATTATCAGCATTAAAAATTTCAACTGATTTCATATTGTAGCAGGAAGAACCTACTTTTGCTTGCAAATCGCTTGCAAATTTTTTCTGTATGGTTTCTGCTAACATCATTCTCGACACACGTTACAAAAAGAAAGGTGACGTTTACCCGCTTAAACTTCGGGTGGTTCACAACCGAAAACCTTTTGACCTGAGTCTCGGGCATAGCATTGCTTCCAAAGACTGGGATGAGAAAGGCCAGAAGGTAAAATCTTCCTGCCAGACCATTGATAACGTCACTCGCTTCAATGCGCTCATCAACAAAGATAAACAGAAAGTCCAGGACGTTCTGATCAGGCTTCAAGATGAGGGCAAACTTGATACGCTTTCTCTGGAGGAACTCAAGGCGTATGTAACACAGAAGCACACGGAGGTAATGACTTTAGCCTTCACCGCAGAAATTACGGCTGAACTCAAACAAGCCGAACGGTTTGGCAATGCTTTTATTTACGAGACGTTGCGGCGGAGCGTTTCAAATTTCACCAAGGGCAAGGATTTTCCACTAAAACAAGTGACCTATTCCTGGCTGAAAAAATATGAAGCCTGGTTTTTGTCCAAAGGGAATTCGTTGAACGGGCTAAGTGTAAATCTGAGAACTCTAAGAGCCTTGTACAACCGCGCCATCAAGCAAAAACTGGTGAGCAAGGATTTGTACCCGTTCAATGATTACAGCATCAAAAGCGAATCCACCCGAAAGCGTGCGATAACCTTACTTGATTTAGAAAAGATCAAGGCATTTGCGCCGGAAACTTCAAGGCAGGAACGAGCCAAGGAATATTTCATGCTGAGCTTTTACCTGATGGGAGCTTCCTTCGTGGATATTGCTTTCCTTAAAGTAAAAAATATCGTTGGAGGGCGGATCGAATATAAACGCCAGAAAACCGGACGCTTGCACTCTGTCCCTGTCTCTCCCCCATTGCAGACCTTGCTTGACAAATATCTCCCTGGCAAGGGCAAAGAGGATTTCATTCTCAATGTAGTCAAATCCAGTGATCCGCAAAAACAAGGGGTAAATGTGCGCGACGAGTTGCGCCGAGTTAACCGCTCTCTGAAAGCAATCGGTATAGCCTGCGGTATCGAATCACCACTCACCAGTTACGTCGCCCGCCACTCTTACGCAACCATTGCTAAATATAAAGGTGTGCCTACCGCCGTTATCAGCGAAGCCCTGGGGCATGCCTCCGAAGAGGTAACGCAAGTGTACCTCGACTCTTTCGACAAGGAGGTAATGGACAAGTACCATGCAATGATCATTGAATAACTCCTTTACCATTAAAATGCTGAATCATGGAAAATAACCTGGTCAATCGGGATTTTGAGCGCGTTATCAAGCAGATGCGCCGTATTCTGCCGATGCTTTCTTTTGGCCTGCTGATAGGCACATACCTCGTTTCTGCGCTGATTATGGGAATATTTCATGCAGAGACAGCCCCAAACTTGGGGTTTAAGATTGCGGCGTTTCTGGTGCCGCTTGCCATACAAGCGGGCAGGGGAACGCTGGTATTCTTTTTTCAGTTGAACCCTGCGCACCTGCAAAGCAGGTTTTCCTTCGGAATTATCGCCGCTACTATTTTGCTGCTCCTATCGCTTTGCGAAGCCTTATTTGTGATGTTGCCATACGGTATCTCCTGGACGATTTCAGTATCAACCCTGATGCTGATCGGCTGGGTGATTGAGATTATGATTCTGCGGGAAACGACGTTTGCA
Organism: Saprospiraceae bacterium; assembly: GCA_046160345.1. Classification (GTDB taxonomy): domain Bacteria; phylum Bacteroidota; class Bacteroidia; order Chitinophagales; family Saprospiraceae; genus M3007. The sequence goes on along the minus strand of JBJXGO010000078.1, from coordinate 6,775 downwards.
ACGCAAATGGAACTTTACCAAAATCAGGCTCAATGGCAGGAGTTGAAAAACTTTTACCGAGCAAGAAATGAATTTGAACAATTCATCAAGGGATTGCCTGGTAAGGGAGATTTGCCCGAACACGATGTAAGACAAATTCCCCATGAAGTAGCACCTGCCGCTTCTGAAACCGATTTTAATGGTGTCGGCCTGGGAAAGTAGTTGAGCCCGTTGTAAAATGGGCTGTCGATGTTGAGAACCTGATAAATTCCAAGGCGATATTTTACGGAGTAACCTTGGATAGAGACGATCCGTTTCTGGAACGAAACCTTGCCCGACTCGAAATGCGTTTTCAAGAGCGGTATCATGCCTCCGCTGCAAAAGAGATGAACCGTAGGGACGAGGGCAAAGCCCCACATCAAACAACCTTGCGATCCATGAATGAAAACAAGGAGCGGCTGGAAACAACCCGAATACTTCGGCGAATTTTGCTGGAAGAAACAACTGAACCCAATGCTGGCAAAAAGAGAAATGAAGCGTAATTGCTTAAATGGTCTTTTGGGTATCTGGTCAAATGTGCGGATGCACAAAGACGTATCTGCACCACTTTGGACGGTATTAGAGTCAATTTGCTTGACGAATCCGATAAATCATGTTACCTTTGCATCAACAGTACTCGCCACGCTACCCGTCAGATCAGCGTCCCAGGGCGAGTCTTGTTTTTTTATAGCACCCATAAAAATTTCGTGATACCCTCTCAAAGTGTTAAAGCATTTTGAGAGGGTATTTTTTTTGAGCTATGCGATATACAAAACCGGCTACAACCATTCAAGATCAAATCAGGCTTCTGCAAAGCAGGGGAATGTTGATTGCTGACCTCGCCGAAGCGGAACATTTTTTGTCCAATATCAGCTATTACCGCCTGGCAGGCTATTGGTGGCCAATGCAGGCCGATAAAGTCAATCATATTTTCAAACCTGGAAGCCGATTTGAAAATGTGATTGCGCTGTATAATTTTGATCGGGAGCTCCGGATTCTGCTTTTTGATGTGATTGAACGGATTGAAATTGCCCTCCGCTCCAAACTCATTTACCACCTTGCAAATGAAATCGATCCTTGGTGGTTTGAAAATGCCCGCCATTTTAAAAATGCAGTCAATCATCGGACTTGTCTTGACTCCATTGATCGTGAATTGAAACAATCAAAGGATACCTTCATCAAAGAGCATTACGCAAAGTATCATACCGACAAGAGAAGACCACCGTCCTGGAAAACGCTGGAAGTAGTAAGTTTTACCACCCTTTCCAAGCTATATGCAAATTTGATCCCTTCCGTTAAATCCAAAGATGTGATTGCCGCTGAATTGAATACTGCGAATCATACCTACCTGCAAAGTTGGTTGCAATCCGTTGCGCAAATCCGGAATATCTGTGCGCATCACGGGCGTTTGTGGAATAAGAACCTTCCTGGGCGACCTAAATTACTAAGGAAGCCTCCTGCGCCTTGGCTTGTTCAAGTGCCTCCTGTAACGGAACACCATAAAATATATGTGCATCTCTGTTGCATGAAATATCTGCTTGATGTGATTAGCCCTGGGCATCATTTCGGCTCCAAACTAATTGCGTTGCTTGTCAAGTATCCAACGGTGGATATTCAGGCCCTTGGCCTTAATGTTAATTGGAAGAGTGAGCCATTATGGGTGAATTGAGGTTATTTGTAACTTCAAATTGAGTTATACTTAATCTTTTGAAAAAGGAAAATCATGTGAAAGATTTGTTGTTAAAGGATTGCACCCAAGACTACCAATTTTTTAAAGCGGTGCTTTCTACAAAAGTTGCATATCTTTGCGCCCGAATAATGAAATCATACCTCGCCATACTGCTCCTACTTATCGCCGCCCTCGTTGCACTGCCAACGAACGCGGTTTGGGCTTGTGGCGATGCCAAACTTAGCCAAGAGCAGAACACGACTGTTTCGCAAACCAAAGATGAACATTGCACAACAGTCATTGACGGGTGCGTAGATACCCATCCTGGTCAAGATTGCCCACCTGACACAGATGGTTGCGGGCATTGCCATTGCCCAGGCTGCGGCACAAGCGGCGGTATGACCTATACCGGGTTTTTTAAAAATACTTTTACTGAACTGCCCGCTCCTGATTGGTCGTATGAGCGCAGGGCCTCCAATTTCTGTTATAATACGCCCAGCACTTCGGCGCATCTGAGCATCCTCTTCCAGCCTCCACGGGTGTGAATTAGCCTTTCCCGTTTTTTGATTTTTCAAAAACGAACACTGTAAGTCAAGCACTTACGGTGTATCTCTCATTTGGCTTAATTCACCATCCCTACAACAGGCATGATCAATCGAATCATTCATTTTTCCATTCACACCAAGTTCGTGATAGGCATCGGTACGCTCGCGCTCATCGCGGCAGGTGTCTGGTCGTTTACCAAGCTGCCGATAGACGCAGTACCCGAAACCGCGAACAATCAAGTGCAAATCATCCTCTCACCCACACGGGCAACGATGGGCGGTTTATTCAATCTAAACAAATCAATCAATGCTTGATAAAATCATTCTTTTCAGCATAAAGAATAAGTTCGTCATTGGCTTGTTCACGCTGGCTTTGGTGCTTTGGGGAATTTACTCATTGTCCCGATTGCCCATTGATGCACTGCCTGACATCACCAACAATCAGGTTCAAATCATCACTTCCTCCCCAACGTTGGCGGCGCAGGAAGTCGAAAAATTCATCACCTACCCGATTGAGCAATCGGTAAAACCCATCCCGAAAATTGTTGAACTACGCTCCATCAGCCGTTTTGGGTTAAGCGTCGTGACCGTCGTTTTTGAGGAAGATGTGGATATTTATTGGGCTAGAACCCAAATTTCCGAACGGCTCAAAGAAGCCGAGGACAACATCCCGCCAGGCTTCGGAACGCCCGAAATGGCGCCCATCAGTACTGGTTTAGGCGAAATCTACCAGTACGTCGTGTTCCCGAAACCCGGTTTTGAGGACAAGTATAACGCCATGGACTTGCGCACGGTGCAAGACTGGATTATCAAACCTCAACTCATTGGCACAAAAGGCGTGGCGGAGGTGAACACCCTTGGCGGCATGCTCAAACAGTACGAAATCGCCGTGCAGCCCGACAAGTTGCGGAGCATGAACACCACCATGCCCGAAATCCTCGAAGCACTCGAACACAACAACGAGAACACCGGTGGCGCATACATTGACAAAAAACCGAACGCCTATTTTATCCGGGGCATCGGCATGGTCAACGGCATTGACGACATCCAAAAAATCGTCGTCAAAAACCAAAATGGCATCCCAATTTTGGTGCGCGATGTAGCGACGGTGCAGTTCGGTTCGTCCATTCGATATGGGGCAACGACCAAAGACGGCAAGGGCGAAGCCGTCAGCGGCAGTGTGATGATGCTCAAAGGCTCAAACAGCGCAGAGGTCGTCGGTTTGGTCAAGGAAAAAATGGAGCAAATCCGCAAATCCCTGCCCGAAGGTGTGGATGTGGAGCCGTTCCTCGACCGCACCAAACTGGTCAACAACGCCATCGGAACCGTCCAGACCAACCTTTTGGAAGGTGCGCTAATAGTAGTTTTCATCCTTATTTTATTGCTCGGCAACTTGCGGGCAGGCTTGGTCGTGGCATCGGTCATCCCGCTTTCCTTGCTTTTTGCAGTCAGTTTGATGCACCTTTTTGGCGTGAGCGGCAACCTGATGAGCCTCGGTGCTATTGACTTCGGGCTGATTGTGGACGGAGCGGTTATCATCGTCGAAGCCATCGTACATCGATTGCAGGTCGGCGAAAAGAGCAGGCTCACGACCGCCCAAATGGACAATGAAGTGTACCAGGCATCCGCCAAAATCAGGGGCAGCGCTGCCTTCGGCGAAATTATCATACTCATCGTTTACCTCCCCATTTTGGCTTTGGTCGGCATTGAGGGTAAAATGTTTAAGCCCATGGCGCAGACCGTTTCGTTTGCCATTTTAGGGGCGTTTATTTTGTCGTTGACCTACGTTCCGATGATGGCCGCGCTATTTTTGAGCAAAAAAACGGGGCACGAACCCAACATTTCCGACCGAATCATTGCTTCTTGCTACCGCATTTACCGCCCCATTTTGGAGGGCGCATTTAAAATGAAAGGTTTGGTTGTCGGCATCGCCGTCGCTTTTTTTCTGGTCTCGATGCTGGTTTTCGGGCGGCTCGGCGGCGAGTTCATCCCTACTTTGGAAGAGGGCGACATTGCAACGCATATCATTATCCCGCCCGGCAGTTCGCTTGGGCAGGAGATCGAAACGACCACAAAGGCCGAAAAAATGTTGTTGGAAAAATTCCCCGAAATCACCCAAATTGTTTCCAAAATCGGCAGCGCAGAGATTCCGACCGACCCTATGCCGATGGAAGTTGCCGATGCGATGGTCATTTTGAAGGACAAATCGGAATGGACTTCGGCAAAAACCAAAGAGGAATTGATGTCGAAAATGGAAGAAACCCTCGAAGACATCCCCGGTGTGACGACCGAGTTTACCCAGCCCATTCAGATGCGTTTCAACGAATTGATGACGGGTGTTCGCAGCGACGTGGCGATTAAGATTTTCGGAGAGGATATTGACCTTTTGGCAAGTCTCGCGGAGCAAGTCATGCCAATGATTCAAAGCGTCGAAGGCGTGGAAGATGCCCGCCCCGAAGCCGTTTCGGGCTTGCCGCAAATCACGGTCAAATACAATAAGGACAAACTGGCACTCTACGGTTTGAACGTCGGCGACCTCAATCAGATCGTCCGCACGGGTTTTGCGGGCGAAAAAGCGGGTGTGGTGTATGAAGGCGAAAAACGTTTCGACCTTGTAGTACGCCTCCAAAACGACAGCCGACAGGACATCGAAAACCTGAAAAACCTCTACGTTTCCCTGCCTTCGGGCAGTCAAATCCCGTTGGCACAAGTTGCAGACATCGCCTTCGAGCCAGGTCCCATTCAGGTCAGCCGGGAGGACGGCAAGCGTCGTATCGTCATCGGTTTCAACGTTCGGGGGCGTGACGTAAAAAGTGTGGTGAACGAAATTCAGGCGAATTTAGACGCTAAACTCAAAATGCCGCCAGGGTACTATACAACATACGGAGGTCAATTTCAAAATCTGGTGGAGGCTAACAAACGCCTTTCTGTTGCCGTCCCCGTTGCGTTGGCGTTGATTTTTGTGCTCCTGTTTTTCACGTTTGGCAGCATCAAACAATCGCTCCTGATTTTCACCGCCATTCCGCTTTCGGCAATCGGTGGCGTGTTTGCCCTTTGGCTACGTGGGATGCCGTTTTCGATTTCAGCAGGCGTAGGTTTTATCGCACTTTTTGGCGTAGCTGTTTTAAATGGCATCGTACTCATCGGGTATTTCAACCAACTCAAAAGCGAGGGCATGACCGACGTCTTGCAACGCATCCGGGAAGGCACGAAAGTCCGTTTGCGCCCCGTCATCATGACGGCTGCGGTGGCTTCACTGGGCTTTTTGCCCATGGCAATCAGCACCGGAGCAGGAGCAGAAGTGCAAAAACCACTGGCAACCGTCGTCATTGGCGGCTTGATTACGGCAACACTTTTGACGCTCATCGTGTTGCCGATTTTGTACTACTTTTTTGAGGAAAAGCTGAAAGGAAGACGAAAGAAAGCCCTGCCCGTTTCGGTTTTGCTTGTCGTGCTTTTTGGTTTCTCGATGAATTTGAAAGCCCAAAGCCTGACCCTCACGCTGCCCGAAGCATTGGAAATGGCGTACAAAAACAACCAGCTTTTGCAGGCAAACACCTTCGAGGTGCAATCGGCGGAAAAGTGGCGACGAGCGGCAGGCATTTTACCCAAGACCGATTTCAACGCACAGCTGGGGCAAAACAACACCCGCCGTTTCGACGAAAATTTTTCGGTCTCGCAGGAAATACCAAATCCCGCTTTGCTAAAAGCCAGGCGAAATCTGGCCGACCAAAACATCATCGCTTCCCGGCAAAATTTCAATATCAGCAAACAAGAACTGGTTTTTAACGTCCGCCAAAGTTGGTATCAGACCCAATATTTAAAGGCCTTGGAAAAGGTCTTTATTCGGGAGGACAGCCTTTTGGGGCAGTTCGTGCGGGCAGCTTCGCTGAAATTCAAAACAGGAGAAAGCAACCTTTTGGAAAAAACGACCGCCGAAAACAGACAGCAACAACTCTTGCAAAACATCCAGCAAGTCAGGGTTTTGATTGAAACCGAAAAATTGAAACTGCGACAATGGATGAATTCTCCGGAGGATTTTTCCATCCCAGAAGCGGATTTTTCAGGGCTCGTCTTTGGTGAAATTTTGGACTCCAACCTCGTCCGAAACAACCCACTTTTGCTTTTTGCCCAGCAGCAAATCGCTTTGGCGGAAGCCGAAAAACGGGTGCTCAAAGCGGAACAACTGCCCGATTTCAAGGCTGGCTATTTCATACAGTCCATTGCCGGGCCACAGGAAGTAGATGGACAAGTGGTGAACTACAACGCCACGCCCCGTTTTCAGGGCTTTCATTTGGGCATCGCCATTCCAATTTTTGGTGTAAAAGGCTACAAAGCCCGGACAGATGCCGCCGCCATTCAAGTTTTGGCGCAGCAAAAACAGCGGGACTATTTGCAAACACAGTTGCAAAGCCAGTTGAGCCAAACCACCGCACAGTTTGTTTTTTGGAAAAACAATATGCTGTACTATCAAAACACAGCATTGCCAAACGCAAAGTCTATCGTCCAAAACGCCAGCCGGGGCTATCAAAGCGGCGACATC
>JBJXGO010000077.1:0-24037 GCA_046160345.1 Saprospiraceae bacterium | reverse complement strand
ACAGATGAACTCGTGCCCGGCTGGGAAGGGCAGATTATAGAAATTCCTAAAGGCACCGGCGACCCAACCTATTTATTGGAATTGGACGCCCTTTCACTGGACCAATTGCCTGAAAAATACCTTGCAGATTGTATCCTGAATGAAGAAACGCCCATAGCCTATTACTTTGAAGAAGCAGACCTTGAGCCTTCTGTGCGGCGCGATACGGATGAACAGCGGCGCGCTGCTCAGGATCGGGTAGAAAGCCTCGTGTTTGACATAGACGAAGAGGATGGGTTGGACAGAGCAATCTTATCTCAGTGGCAGCGCGAATTTGAGCAAAGTCCGCAATTTGCCGCACTTGAGCCGGAAGCGCAGGAATCTGCGCTGTCTATTATCGAATCATTTGCCGAGTATGCATTCAATTACCGTGGCGACCAACCAGCAGATTGGACGATAGGTACCGTCCGAGAGGTATGTCTTGAACTTTTTCCGAGGAAATTCACGGCTAAAATCGAGTTCTTTGAACAGATCGGGGCTGTAATGACTCAATTCTTTGGCCTTCTGGAAGAAAAAGCACTTCTGAGCGGCGCAGGGCGTTTGCAAGGGGAAATGCGAAAAATTGCGCCGCAGGTTATAAAAGAGGCCAAGAACTCGAGCAATTGGGGCATGGCAAAATCTTTTGCTATGGAAGCCTTGGCTGAAGGTGTCGATATGAGCGATACAGATGCCATGAACCGCTTCATGGCCAATTTCAATGCCAACATGGTGCCCAACTTTGGTTTCCCGGATTTCGGATCTAAAAAGCAGCAATTATTGCGCCCGGCACAAGAAAACCCGTTCAAAAATATTTCCCGTAACCAGATTGTGAAAGTGAAATATCAAGACGGCAGTGTCCGAGAGGGGAAGTTCAAGCGGTTGGAGGAGGAACTAAGGTCTGGCAAGTGCACATTGGTGTCCTGATCCATGCCTTTGCATCGGATTTGGTCATTGAACATTGATCATTGAATATTCTTCCTCCCCATGCAACTCTACCTCGACTCCTTCGCCGCATTCCTCTCCGTCAAAAACAGACAGTTCCGCGTCCGCCTGCAATCGGGCGGGTCACATCTGTTTGCAGATCGTGCCAAGTGAGGGTCTCGCTTCGAGTGAGACCCTCACTTGGTTCTTCAATCCTCCTTGCTATTAAAATTAAAATTGTAATTCCAGTCGTCGCCATCAATCGTCGCGCCCATGGCGCTTTTGACGATCTCCTCATACTTGCGGCGCATTTCTTCTGATTGTTTCTTTTTATTGACCTTTAATGTCTTGGCATTCAACTGCATAGAAAAATTTTCTGGGTCGCTTATGAGCCCGTCTTTCAGCAGTTCTTTTTTCAGCAAGTCTTGCCCAGCCTTATTCCTGGCCGCCATCGCTTGATGTTCTGCCTGCCATTTTAGCTGGCCTTCTTGCCATACCTGTTGTTCGCGTTCCCATTTTTGCTGGTCTTTCTGCCATCTTTTTTGTTCTTTTTCCCACTCTTTTTGTTGCTGTTTCCATTCCTTCTCGTTTTCCTTCCATTCTTTTTCGTTGCGTTTTCGATCTCGTTCAAAGTCGCGGCGGTATTCTTCCATTGCCCTTGCCTGCTCCTCCCTTGCCCGTTCTAATTCCCTTGCTATTTTCTCGCGATGTTCCGGGGATATCCGATGTTTTGGGGCTCTGGCGCCTTCCTGTTCTCTGGCCTCATTTTCGTGTTCAAAATTGAAGCCAAAATCATGGTTGCCCTGATAGAAATAGTATTGTCCATCCTGCCCATAAAACAAACCCGGGACATTAATGGGCTCTCCTTTTACCAGTTTTTTGCCATCTATCCACACCTCGTCGTTTTTTATGATCACCTCCGTTTCACTACCATGATTGTCCAGGCGTATAATCGTGTTTCCAGCGCCGTCTTTGTCTGTTACGATGTTAATTCCACCACTAAAAGGAGGCATGGGTGCCATGGGTGGCAAAGGCGCCAAAGCGTGCATTTCAGGTGTTCTGAACCTGAAAAAATGAGGTGCTTCGGGGGCTTCAGGCGCCTCAGGTGCTTCGGGGGCTTCAAAAAGGTTGTTGCCTGATCCGTACCAAAAAATATTTGGTGCAGGAGTTGGAGGCGAAGGCACATCCCCTTCCAGTTCTTCTATCAGCGCTTCATGTTGTCCAAACTCTGATTCCGGGATCTCTTTTCCGTCAATTTTCAAACGAGAAAGTTGGCCATTGTTGTACTCTGCCTCTACGGTTCCGTCCTCGTCTTCCCGGGTTATTTTCCGGGTGTTTTTGGGTTTGGGCAAACTATCGCTTTCCATTTGTTCATCCTGGCCCTGGGTGTCAAAAATGGCTGCGGGTATGTCAGCGATTTGAGCGAAAGCCTCCTTAATGGATGGGACAGAATTGGCTCGCAGGCCTACCAGGGCAAATAACGCGAGCAGTATCAGGGTTGCTGTGATCTTTTCCATAACTTGATGTTGTTGTTGTGGTGCTTGATTTAGGATGCGCCGCACCCGATCCAAAAGCGGGCGACGGTGTTTGTCGCTCATGGCAAGCGCAAGGTTGGGTAAAGGAGTGGCCATTTCCTGTACCTGCACCAAAGCGCGGGCAAAAGCGAGCGGGTTGCCAGTGGCAGCTAACGCAGTATCGTCGCAAGCATTTTCGCGCTCCTGACGTATTACATGCGAGATCCACCACACAGCCGGATGGTAATAAAACAGACTTTCAACAAAGGCTTGCAGGAGATTGAAGAGCCAGTCGCGCCGTGCAATATGCGCCAACTCATGTGCAAGTACGGCTTCTACTTCAACAGCAGAAAGTTGGTTTACAAAACCAATGGGCAAAAGAATGACTGGTTTCAGCCAACCAATGGTGAATGGCGTACGGACCAAGGTTGATTCGAATAGATCAACAACTCGAGTCACGCCGATTCGCCCGCTCAATGTTTGGAGTTTTTCGTACCAATGAGATTCCAGTATGCCCACGCCGCGCGTCCGCAGACGATAGACTTGCCAAAGCCCTCCACCCAATTTCAGGAGGAAAAACAACAAACCTATCAGCCATACAGCTACGATAAGCGAATGATTTGCCTCCAGCCATTGGGCAAAGGAATCGCCAATGGTGGTTATAAAAAATTGATCGGCATCTACAATTGGAGTTTCTACGGCTGTTTTTTCTGTATAATTCCCCACTCGTTCAACAGCAGTGGGTTCTGGTTCGTGTTTCCAAAACAGGGTAATTACAGCGGATACAAAAACCGCAATTAAAGCACCGTATGCGGCCCAATACCGGTGTCGAGCCGTTTGTAAGCGAGACAGTAAAATGAACAAGACAACGGCAATTATGGTAGTTTGCCAGAGCGAGTGCGCGAGTGCCCAACCAAGGGCGCGGAGTAGGGAGTCGGGAATTATGTTCATGGCTTAATTCTTGACTTTAGCTTATTTCTCTTTTTCAATTTTGGCGATGAGTGCTTTTATTTCATCCAGTTCTTCAGTGCTTGCCTCGTGGTTGCCGAGGGCTTGCATTACCAGCCGAGCCGTGCTGCCACGGAACGCATTGTCCACAAACTGTTGTAATAGAAGGTCTTGGGTGTCGCTTTCCGCTACAACTGCGGTGTAAGCATGGGTACGACCATCTTCTACGCGTGTCACCAAGCCCTTTTCAAACATAATCTGCATAAGTTTCAAGGTGGTGGTGTAGCCCGCAGATTCTTTGACCGATTGATTGGTTCGGCGCTGTTCATTAAGCAGGTCGTTCACGCTGCGCACCGTACTTGGGCCTTGTGACCAGAGGATGTGCAGGATTTCGAGTTCGGAATCGGTTGGCTTGGCTTTGATCATGTGTTACTGGTTATTGGTTATTGGTTGATTGGTTATTGGTTGATTGGTTGATTGGTTATGCGAATGCAAAGATTCTACGAAATGTTTCGTAGTTGCAAATTTTTTCTACGAAATTTTTCGTAGATTGTGAAAATTTTTCGTTAGATAGAAAAAAATCGTTGTAAAACATTGATAAAGAAGCAATTAAAAAAATGTTGCAAAAAAATTAAATCTCTGGCAGCGTATGATGATTCCGTGGCGTTATCAAATCAACTTTTCCGAATAAGAAGGAAAGGGTTTGTTTTTAATCACTAAACCGAAAATATTTAGCCATGACAGCCACTTTCACTTACACCCTTGTGCTTGCCGCGATTTACGCTGGCAGAAAAATTTATGCCTTGAGGCCCCAGGCAACCGCCTAACCAAATTATTTCCCACCACACAATAACGCCCCATCGAGTGCATACTCGGTGGGGCGTTGTGTTGTGGGGGGTTGTGTCAAAAGTCAAGACAGAAAATGCCTTGCGGAATTATATTTTTATTTGTATAAAATCCTATAAGGTTTTAAAAACCTTATAGGATTCAATTGGCAAAAAACAAAATATTGTTTCTAGCAAAAATTTTCAAAATACCTTTTGACACAACCCCAAAGCTATGTATGGCGAACTGAAGTTCGCGCTACATTTTTCAAAGCCTCCCGTCGGGTTAAAGGGGCGAGCTGCGTTTTTCCGACAAATTCAATAACGGCTTCGGGGTTAGTTTTTGCATACTGCCGCAATGCCCAGCCTGCTCCCTTTTGCAAGAAAAACTCTTTATATCTGGCAACTCTCTGCACGTAATCAAAAAGCAAAGCACTATCCGTTTTGTCTTTATAATTCAGTTGAAAAATGAGACAAACTCGTTGAAGCCAAAAATTTCCAGAGGCCATCCATCGCCCGGTGACAGGTTTTATCAGTTCAGGAAACCGGCGAAAATGTAATCCAACGAGTTTGTTGATCCAATCCACCGTATCCCACCAGGAGCGCGTCAGGATGAGCTCTTCTAAAAATTCTATGCATTCTGAGGGCTGCTTTTTTAAGGACTTTTCGAGCATTTGAAGGGCGAAATAGTGCATTTCCCGATGTTCGTCCTGAAAACAAAGCCGAATGAGTTTTTTCAAATCTTCCTTTTCCGGAATTCCATTTTCAGCATGAATAAGCCTGGTAAGACTGGTCCAGGCAGGCATTTTCAATCCAAAATACTCGAATTGATGCCGCATATAGGCCATTTGCCCCTGAGCAATTTCAGGGTTGCCATGGCTGCGAAAGGTCTCGCGAACAAGTGCGCAGTAGTCGGAAGGTGACAACATTTCAGACAAAGATAAAAGGGCTGATTTAGAGTGTGCCTGAAAAATGCTCGCCGGGCTGAAAAGAATTTTATCCCGCACAAATTCAAACTTGGGGTTGAGTGAATGAGCTGTTGGGAAGTCCCATTCGTGGAGAAAAATCTGCTGAAATGAGCATTGATTTAATATTTCAGGCTATGCGACTTTCCAAAGGCATTATCTTCGCAATCTATACCAGCACATTTTCAACGACATGTTCCAACGACAATCCCGCAGCACTTTTCCGGCCCGAAACCTTATCATTTTGGCAGCCGTTGTGCTTATTTTTTTTATTTTTCTTTTAAATAGAATACCGAAAGAACCCAATTCTTTGTCTGAACCGGGCATCGAAAAAGATACAACAGCACTAAAGGACAGTACCGGCCTCATTCCCGCAGAATGGTTTTATACGCTTCGTGAATGGCCTGATTTTCATACAGATATGCAAAGCTACACCGGTGCCCTGAGCCTGGTGCGCCAAGCTGAGTTGGCTGCAAAATTCCGGGATTCCAATCCCGGCTTTTCTGCTCCCTGGAAACTGGAAGGCCCTGGAAATGTAGGCGCCCGAATCAATTGCATTGCCGTGGACCCTTCCGACCCGAACATTATTTTTCTGGGCTATTCGCATGGCGGGGTTTGGAAAACATCTGATGGCGGGCAAAACTGGAAACCGGTTTTTGACAATCAGGGTTTTCTGGCCATTGGCCATATTGCATTTGACCCAGGACTTTCCAATGTGATCTATGTAGGCACGGGTGACCCAAATATCAGCGGTTACCCCTTTATTGGCGACGGTGTTTGGCGCAGTCTTGATGGAGGCGAAACATGGGGGCATCTTGGCCTTGAAAATCAACGTATTATATCAAAAATTATCGTTCACCCAACGCTTGCCGGCCAAATTTATGTCGGAGCAATGGGCCTGCCTTTTGAACGAAATAACGACCGGGGTTTTTACAAATCCTCCAACATGGGGAGCTCCTGGCAACAAAAACTTTTCATCTCCGACGAGACGGGTATTATTGACCTGGTGATGTCGCCCACAGATCCCAATACCCTTTACGCTGCGGCCTGGGACCGCATACGCAACAATAAGGAAAGCATTGTGAGCGGTGAAAATGCCCGAATTTGGAAATCTACTGACGGAGGCGATCACTGGACAAAGCTAGGCGGTGGGCTGCCCGAAGATGTGCACAGCCGTATCGGGCTTGCGATTGACCCCTCCAATCCAAACCACCTTTTTGCCTCTTACGTTAATACAAGTCTTTCATTTTCTGGTCTTTATGAAACTTTTGACGGGGGTGAAAGCTGGAATGAAAACCCCTGCCTGGGTTTGGATTTCGGATTTCAAAGCAGTTTTGCCTGGTATTTTGGGAAAATACGGATAAACCCTTTCAATGCCGCTGATGTATGGTTGTTGGGTGTGCAAAGTTGGCGTTCGAAGGATGGCGGCGAAACCTGGAACCTGGCCGCGGGCTTCCAGCAGGGCGTACACGCAGACCACCACGATCTCGTTTTTCTGGGCCCCCAATCCTACCTGCTCGCTACAGATGGCGGGCTTTACCGATCTGACGACAACGCTCAATTTTGGCAAAAGATCGAGGATATCCCTACCACTCAATTCTACAGGGTAGCTTACAATCCCCATCAACCCGACTTTTATTACGGAGGAGCGCAAGACAATGGAACCAATATGGGCAATGCAGAAAACCTTGAAAACTGGGCGCATGTATTTGGCGGAGATGGATTTCAGGCCGTATTCCATCCCACAGACCCCAATATTCTTTATTATGAGTTTCAAAACGGGGCAATTTACGGCAGCACCGACGGGATCAATTTCGACCCTGCAACCGAAGGCATTGAAGGAGGCGATCGGCGCCATTGGGATATGCAATACGCTTTGAGTCAACACAATGAGCAGATCATGTACACAGGGACCTACCGGATCTATCAAAGTTCTGGCCACCCGCCTATTTGGACCCCTGTTAGCGAAGACCTCACTGATGGTAATATTTTTGGCGCACGATACCACACCATCACTACCCTTCACGAAAGTCCGCTGGAACAAGGTTTGCTTTATGTGGGCACTACCGATGCCAATGTGTGGCGCGGTCGCCCCGACAATCAGGATTGGGTAAATATTACGGCAGGGCTTCCGGAACGCTATGTTTCGTCGGTAAGATCTTCTCCCTCCAATCCCGACCGGGTATTTGTAAGCCACACGGGTTATAAAAGCAACGACTTTTCGCCCCGTATTCACCGCTCTGACAATCAGGGGAATACCTGGACCTCTATCGTGGGAGATTTGCCCAATCTGGCCGTAAATGACCTGGTCATTTTACCCGGGCATCAGGATTCGATCATTTTCGCGGCAACGGATGGCGGCGTGTATGGCACTATCAATGGCGGGATACACTGGGAACGGCTGGGAAAAGGGATTCCAATAGTACCCGTTTACAGTCTCGGAATAAACCCTGCTCAGCATACACTTATGGCAGGCACCTACGCTAGAAGCATGCATTCCTTCCCCCTTGATTCTCTTAAATTAGGGGAAAATTCCAGCACTTTTGCACCCAATGGTTATGCATTGCCTTCGCTCAATATCTCGCCAAATCCAGCGTCCAGAAAGGCCGTACTAAAAGTGGAAAATTTCAAGTCAAACCAGTTAACCCAAGTCAGCATCCTCGATGTTTCCGGGAAAACCGTCTATAAAAAACAGCTGGAGCGTATTGGGAAGCAGGAAGAAGAAATTGATCTACAAGGTTTTGCGCCCGGTGTTTACGTGGTTTATGCTCAAACAGGAGGAAAGGTTTGGGGAGCAAAAAAGTTTGTTGTAACCCGTTGATTTACTTCTTCTTTTTTGAATCCTTTTTTGCTTTTTCTTCCTGTATTCTTTGTTGCTCTTTCATGGCTTGATCAAGCCTTGCACGGAAGCCGGTGGTCTTTTTAGGCTTAGCCTTGTTGATCTCAAGCTGAGCCTTGATCTTTTCCTTGTCGATCAGGAATTCCTTGGTCACGAGCGTCTGGCCGATATTCAGGATATTACTGAAACAGAGGTATAGCGTGAGGCCGGAAGCGAAACTATTGAAAAAGAACATGAAGAACACCGGCATGGTGTATTGCATGTATTTCATTATTTTCATCTGGTCGTTCTGCATCGAGGAAGCATCCATTTGCTTCATGGAATACCAGGTGTACCAGAGCGTGGTGACCACCCAAATAAGCGTGAACAAACTGATATGTTCTCCTGCGCCAAAGGGCAAAGGGAACGGTAAATGCATAATACTGTCGTAACTCGAGAGGTCGGTTGCCCAAAGGAAACTCTGTTGACGAAACTCAATACTGGCTGGAAAGAAGCGGTAAAGTGCAAACCAAATGGGCATTTGCAAGAAAATGGGCAGACAGCCGCCGAGCGGATTCACACCATATTCACTGTACATTTTCATGGTCTCCACGCTCATCGCCTGCTGGTCGTCGCCCAGTTTTTTCTTGAGCTCTTCAAGTCTTGGTTTAAGCGCAGCCATTTTGGATTGACTGAGCACCATGCGGTAAGTGAGCGGGTAAACAAGCAGTTTAACGAGGAGGGTAAGCATCAGGATCACAATACCCTGGCTGCCAATAAAGCTCGAAAGAACATCCATCATCGGGTGGATGACCCAACGGTTAATGGCCCCAAAAATACTCGCCCCAAAGGGGATGATGTCCTGAAGCGATACGCCAAATTCTTGCAAACGCTTGAATTCGGTCGGTCCGGTGTAGATCGCCATGTTTGCCGAACCATTCGTCAACGAAACTAACGCGGTGGTTTTCAACATTTTAAGATTAGGGTCAGCATCTCCAAATACCCGAACCTCGCCCACAAAATCGCGAAACGTAAACCCCTGAGCTACAATGCTCGTATTGAAAAACTGGTTGGAGTGCGCGAACCAATCCACCGGTTTATCCCCAAGACTTTTGGTATCGTCATTCTGGCAGTCGCAATAATCTGTTTTGTCTGCTGATTTGAAATACACCGACGACATGGTGCGCTCGTAGGTCTGGTTGCGCTCCAGTTTGTCCAGATGGTTTTCCCAATTAAATCGCAATGCCTGCTGCGTCAGCACATTTTCAAGGCCATTGGTCGCTATGCGGTAATCGAGCCGATAGTTGTCGGGGGTAAGGGTGTAATTCTGCTCAAAGTACCCACCATTACCTGCATCAGCGCGGAAAGTGAGGGTGTTGCCATTTTTGGTCGGTTTAAAATACAGTTCGCTCGTGAGGACTTTCCCGTTGGCGGTTCCGTTCACAGGGAGCTCATACTCAAAACGGTTTTGATCGTCTTCCAGCAGGCGGAGGGGACTTTTTATGTCATTTCCTGCGGTATCTGTGAGTATTTTTTCATATTTTTTGAGAAAAACTTCCTTGATCCGCCCGCCTTTGCTGGTAAAGGTGATGCGCACGAGATCGTTTTCCAGCACTTCAAATTGTTCTTGCCCGGTAGCAGCAGAAGCAAACACCCCGAATTTTGCTACCATCATCCCGTTTTGTTCAGCTGCTGTGACGGGTGGAGCTACTACAGTTGCAGGGGTTTGGGGGGCAGCCTGTTGAGCAAGCTGATTATCCACAGCTGTTTGGGCCGCGGTGGTCTCTGCTTGAATTTGCTCGGGAGTTTTCTTCGGTGGGGCAGAATATTGCATCCACAAAAACAACAACAAGAATATCAGTCCCATGCCGATATAAGTACTCAGTTGACTCTGTTTTTCTTCCATTATGTGCGCTAGTGGTTCTTTTCAAAAAGCCCGCAAAAGTATATCAAAACCTAGTGAAATTCTAGCAAAGCTCGAAGTTTGCCATCATTGGTTCGACTGAACGCTTCAAAATTGGTCCCAAGACACCTGATTTTCCGTCCAAAATTTGGCCCTCCGTAGCAAAATCAAAAAATTCATCAAGCGTCCGGGATAGTGTCCTTTACATTTGCCCGCTTAAAACTGTATTTTTTCATGAAATATCTGCTGTCAACGCTTGCTTTCTACCTGTCCACAATTTTTTCAGGCATTGCTCAAACACTGCCGGAAGTGGATGTCTCCATTACTTCACGCAACTATTTTGAAATCTGTCAGCAATTGGACGACTACTTTGCTGAGGAGTACCGTTCTGAGGATGATAAGGATTGTTGGGACAATCAATTTGTAAAATATCAACGCTGGAAATGGTGGTGGCGAGACAGGGTGCAAGGCGACGGTTCTTTTCCCAATTTGCGGGCGCAATGGCTTGATTATCAAAAATATTTTGTGGCAGCTGCACAAAACCGCGATGGCCAACCCAAGTGGGTTAACGAAGGCCCCTCTAAAAACCCCAACGGTGGCTACTGGGGTATGGGGCGTACCAAACATATTGCGTTCCATCCAACAGACACCCTAACTATGTTTGTGGGCACCCCCGACGGCGGCATTTGGAAAAGTGCCGATGACGGCGACCATTGGGCACCCCTGGGCGATGGCCTTCCTTACCTGCCTGTCAGTGTTATCCTCATAGATTTCCTGCACCCGGACACGATGTACATTTCGCTTGGCGATAAAGGCGGCTGGTGGAACTGGAATCTTGGCGTTTACAAAAGCACGGATGGCGGATACAACTGGGTGCCCACCGGGCTTGATTGGGAACTCTCGGAAGAAAATGTGATTTACAATATGGTAATGTCGCCCCTCAACCCACAAGTGATCTTTGCAGCCAGCAACAGGGGCATCCGACGCACTTTGGATGGAGGCGATACCTGGACCACCTTGCGTACAGGTGAATACACGGACATCGAATTCCGTCCTGGCGACGACTCCACGCTATACGCTGCGCACCACAATTATTGGGGCACCAGTCAGGTGGTAAAAAGCACAGATGGTGGAGAAACCTGGGTACAAGTGAGTGATTTTCAAACCTCTAACAACGACCTGCGATTAGCCGTAAGTCCCTTGATGAAGGATTGGCTGGGAGTACATTTTTCTAATGGCAAGCGTTTTTTGCTTTCCAAGGATGGCGGCCTTACTTATACGAACAATGCCGCACCGGAGGATGATTGGGGCGTTTTCAATTTTTCGGCTACTGATTCCAACATCGTCTATCTGTGCGGCGTTTCGGTGAGCCGATCCATTGACCAAGGCGCAAATTGGGAAAAAATCACGCACTGGTACAATAATGGAATTCACGCCGAAGTCCATGCGGACGCGCACGACCTGGTGCACAATCCGCACAATAACAACGAAATATGGTACTGCAACGACGGGGGCATTTACCGTTATGATGAGCCTTCGCAAATTTGGACCGACTATTCCGACGGGCTTGCCATCGCGCAATTTTACCGCATCGCGGTAAGCGAAGCAGGGGTATTAAGAATTGCGGCTGGATCACAGGACAATGGCGGTTGGTTGCGCTCCTTTGGCTGGAAACATACCAATGGCGGAGATGCCATGTGCCAGATCATTGACCCTACCAACGGCAATATCATGTTTACGGAATATTATGGCGGCAACGACATCTACCGCTCCACCAATGGCTATCTTACTGATGTAAATATAGCCGACAATATCCCCGGCGAACCTTCGGGGGATTGGGTCACACCCTTCATACTCAATACACAAAACCCCAAAACCTTCATCGTAGCATTTGAGGATGTGTTTCGCTCCTTCGACCGTGGCGATACTTTTCATAAGATCAGCAACAATCTGACAGGCGACCCCAACAACGACCTTCGCGATGTGGCCATGTCACTCAGCGATACCAATTTTATTGTGGCTACCCGGGCCAATCGGATCTATAAAACCGAAAATGGTGGTCAAACCTGGACAAACAAAATGGTCTCTACCAATGAAGATATCACCCGCATTGCTATCCACCCCAGCAACAACAATCGAATGTGGGTAACTAAAAGCGGTTATGCTGCAGGGAAAAAAGTATTTACGACCAGCAATGGCTGGCTCACTTCGCAAAACATTTCGGGAACCCTTCCCAATGTGCCCGCCAATTGTATTTTGTACGATTCAACTACAAATTATCTGATTGTAGGAACCGATATCGGCGTTTTTTACACAGATGCCGACCTGATCGATTGGAGACCTTACGGTGAAGGGATGCCTGCCGTGTATGTTTTGGATTTAAAAATCAGGCAGCTTACACGCAAACTTTACGCAGGCACACATGGACGCGGCGTATATTCCGTGGATTTGCAAACCTTAGTAGGAACTGATGGCCCAGGCTCTCCTCAGTTGGAAGCACATGTTTTTCCAAATCCGACGGATGATATTTTAATGTTCAAAAGCGAGCCTACACAAGATTTTGAAGGGAAGATCGAACTGTTCGACGCGATGGGACGTCTGGCTTTGAGCAAAACAGTGACCCGCCAAGCCCTGGGTGATTTGGTGCTGAATGTGGCTGCATTACCCACCGGGTTTTATTTTTTGAAAGCGGCAACTACTGAAGGACAGACGGTTTTGTTGGAAAAGGTGTTGATCAGCGAGTAATGCGAATAATGGGTTGAGATCGCTAACGTGTTGAAAATCAGGAAGTTTTACAGTAAAATTGTCCAACATCAAGGTATTGGTTTCAGGTAGAATATCCGTGAGGGTACGGAAATACCAATAATCTTCTTCTCCCGCAAGCCGGAACCGGAGCGCATCTCCAACGTAATATTTAGTAGTGCGGGCACGGTTAGCACGCTCCAGGAGGAGCATTTTTTGACTAAATACCGAACCGCAAAAGAGACTAAGGATAAAGACGAATACGATACGCATAGTGGAATTTTTGGGAAGGAACGCAAAAACATTGATTTCGCGGCGAGCTTCACACTTCCACCATTTCTCTCACGGGCAAAATGTCTTTCAATTTTTCTACCACAAAATCCGCCTCCGCCCGGGTATTGTAGTGCGAAAACGAGAAACGAATGCTCTTGCGCGCCGGGTCTGCTCCGATCGCTTCCAGAACGTGGCTACCCTTCTCGGAACCACTCGAACAAGCTGAACCGCCCGAACAACTGATACCTGCTATATCGAGGCTGAGCAAAAGCAGTTCATTTTTCGGATTTGGTGGAAACGATACATTGAGTACGGTGTAAAGGCTTTCGCCATCGACATCGCCATTGAACTGGATATCCTCAAAAACAGCCTGCATTCTTTCTTTCAGGTGATTGCGCACGTCGCAGATGTGTTCCACGCGGGCTTTCATTTCGCTCGAGGCGAGTTCAAGGGCTTTGGCCAACCCAACAATTCCGTAAACATTTTCGGTGCCACCGCGCATATTCCGTTCCTGAGCACCACCGTCAATAAATGGTTTAATGGGCGATTCCGGGCTGATATAAATGAACCCGACACCCTTCGGCCCGTGAAATTTGTGCGCCGCTCCAGAAAGGAAATTGACGGGGGTTTCTTGCACATTGATCGGAAAGTGTCCTACGGTTTGCACGGTGTCTGAATGAAATAGCGCTCCATATTCCCTGCAAAGCCCGGAAACCTTGCCAAGATCGATCATGGTGCCAATTTCGTTGTTGGCATGCATGAGCGACACCAGGTTTTTTTTGCCTCTGGAAGCGGCTAAAGCGGCTTCAAGTGCCTGATAATCAGGCCGACCAAGGGCATCAACCGGTAGCCAAACCACCTCCACACCATCCACCTTTTCCACCGTTTCAATGGCATGGGTTCCACAGTGGTGCTCGGTAGGACTGCTGATAATACGCTGCACCCCGAGATCGCGCACAGCGCATTTGATGGCCATATTATTGCTTTCCGTACCGCCAGAGGTGAAGAATATTTCTCCGGTACCGGCTCCGATGCTCTGGGCTACAGCTTTGCGTGCCGATTCCAGGGCCGCTCGCACACTCCTTCCTTCGGCATGAATGCTTGAAGGGTTGCCGTATTGTCCCCGCAAAATGGGCAACATGGCGTTGATGACCTCTTCGGAGATAGGGGTGGTGGCTGCGTTGTCGAAATAGACTCGTTGCATGGTCAACTTATTAAGCGTCGGTGATAATTAACTTGTCCCAAATGGTAGTTCAGGTGGCTGAGCAAATGGATGAGCATATATCGCCTGGTTTGCAAACTGCCGTGTTTTTCAATCGGATAACTTTTGTCAAAATCTGCTTCTGAATACGCTTGAAGCGTATTTTTTAGCATTAAAACGGTCTGCTCGATGCTCAAAATCAATTCAGTACGCGGTATATTTTTCAACGAAAACTCCTCCTCCCTATTGCGAATATAGCCTGTATTGCCCAAAATGTTGCCAACGAAATGATTGAGATTGCCCACCAAATGCAAACAGAGGTTGCCCGCCGGATTGCCGATGCCCGGGCGGATTTCCCAAATGTCGCGCTCGTCGGTATAAAGGCTTATTTCTTCCTTCAATTTGAGGAGTTCGCGTTCGAAGAATTCGAGGAGGATGGGAGAAAGCATATCAATCGGTAAGCAATGATTTGATTTTTTCAGCAAACCAACTGGTTTTGGCAAGTTCGCTCTTGGCAATATTTTGTCGTTGTACGAGTTGTGTGCAACAGGTTTTCATTGGCAGTACTTTGTAAAATTCTTCGAACTCGTTGCTATCAAGCATCCTTTTAAGGGCACTTGATTGATTTATATTCTCGCGAGCATCATAGTTGAAACGGCGGCGGAGCTCGAGCTGTTTGTCGAAGGCCGATTCTTTGAAGTACGGGTACTTATGTCGGATACCAGGGAATTCGAGAGACTTATCGGTTATTTTGTTTTTCTCATTTATGAGGTCTTGGATATAGGCTTCTTTATCAAACTCATTGCCCTGTACAGCATGGTAGGCCTCTAAATTTTTGGGGTGATACAGATAGTTTTCTATAGAATAATAGCCCAGCACAAATAGCCTCGGATAATGTTTGCGGATTTCCTCCACATCACCATCGGTCAAGAAATCGCGGTCAACTATTCCGTTAAGCTTACTATTTTGAGTTTGGTGAAATACTCCATCGCGGTTGCCACCTGAAATAAAAATAATGTCGGGCAAATTAATCGTTGCGTAAAGGTTTTTGTCTTCCCCCTCCACAAAATACGGGCGGTAGTGCATCAAGAGCGACGGCAAAAAATCCTTACCGACAGCTATATCGTAAACATCCGCGTGTTCTTTCGGAACAGGGAAAAGTGTTTGTGGAAGATCAAAATTTAGTTCGTCTAGATCAAACGTAACCGCCTCTGGCGATTCTTGGGCAAAACGAATAAAGCCGAGTGAATGGCTCGCAGTCCAGAGTTGGCATCCATCGGGGATCCATGTTTCAACAATCTCTTTCAGCAATGCGTATTGGAGTGCTGTATTCAAGTGCGCGTCCATTTCATCGATAAAAAAAATGGTTTTTTGATGGTAACGGTCGCGCACCAAAAAATTTAATAATAGCGTAACTACTTGTTTTTCACCATGACTAAGTAGGTCATAGTTGATTTCCACTTCTCCTTTTTTAAATAGCAATTTAGCTGGCAGCCCGGGAGTATCAGCCTCTTCAAAACGGAGTATTTGGATTGCTGTGTGTTCATCGCTACCAAGCACGTTTCGCAGCGACTGGTTGAAGGGATCCACAAAACTTTTAAAAATCTCTAAGGTGTCAGCGCTTTTGCCCTCAAAAGTGGGCGCACGAAGTGCTTGATTTATATCGCTGATATACCTGAATACATCATTTTGAAAGCGATTGTCTGCGTCAATATAAAACTGAGGTGCATCCTCGTCATTTTTGACTGCGCCAATATTGCCTTGTGCAGCGATGCGTGGCATTATCCGATTGCTGCTACGGCCATAGAATTGTGATATCAGATCACGTCCAGCTGAATAATCTTGGTCAACCTTGTGGATTACCTGTCCTTCAGTCAAAGTCAGAAGGGCTGAAATCTTTACGCCCGCCTTTTTTTCATAATAATCAACTATATTTTTTGGTTTTCTAATCCATTCAAACGCATCAAAAATACTGCTCTTCCCACTCCCGTTTGAACCAATGAGCAGCACCAATTTGGCAGAATCAGGAATGTCACGCAGCTCCAAGTGCGTAAATCTTTTAAAGTTTTTCAGTGTGATACTTGCTATACGCATACGTTCAATATTTTCAGTCAAATAGGGCTTTCTGAGACTGATTTAGACCTTAAAACTACTTCATCTCCCCAATATCCGCCATGATTTTCTTGGCCAAATTCCCGGCTATCACTTCCGAATGGCTTTCAGAATAGATTCGGATGATCGGCTCGGTATTCGAAGGACGCAAATGTACCCAACCATCTTCAAAATCTATCTTGAGACCATCTTCCGTGTTGATTTTTTCGCGGTGGTATTTTTCCTGCAGTAACGAAAATATCTTTTCCAGGTCAATACCGGAAGAGCGCTCAATTTTTGTCTTGGCCATGTGATACTCCGGGTAAGTTTTTCGCAGCGTGGAAATCTGTTTGCCTGAATGCGCCAAGTGGCTGAGAAACAAGGCAATACCAATAAGTGCATCGCGCCCATAATGTAATTCAGGCACAATGATACCGCCGTTGCCCTCGCCGCCGATCACCGCTTTAACCGCCTTCATTTTTTCCACCACATTCACCTCGCCGACTGCCGCAGCGTGGTATTCGCCGCCATATTTCAAGGTAACATCGCGCAAGGCCCGGGTGCTGCTGAGGTTTGAAACGGTATTGCCGCCGCCGCGTTTTGAAAGCACGTAATCTGCTACCGCCACCAGGGTGTATTCCTCTCCAAAAAGTTCGCCGTCTTCGCACATAAATACCAATCGGTCCACATCCGGGTCCACGGCAATGCCCAAATTTGCCTTGTGCACTTTTACTTCAGTAGCCAACTGACCGAGGTTTTCTTTTAATGGTTCCGGGTTGTGTGCAAATTGGCCCGTAAGGTCGCCATTGACCAGAATACATTGACAACCAAGGGCTTCGAGCAAGGGTGGCACTGCCAAGGCTCCCGTGGAGTTAATTGCATCCACTACGATTTTGTATCCTTTTTCTCGCACCAATTCCACATCTACCAGCGGGTGTGCTAATATTTGGGCGATATGTTTTTTAATGTAGGAATCGTCTTGACGATAGCTGCCGAGATTATCCACCAAGGCATATTCAACCGATTTCCTGGCTACCAGGCCCAAAACATCTGCGCCATTTTTCGCATTGATGAACTCGCCTTTGCGGTTGAGCAATTTCAGGGCGTTCCACTCCTTTGGGTTATGGCTGGCTGTTAGTATGATGCCGCCACCGGCTTTTTCCAGGGGCACTGCAATTTCTACCGTTGGGGTGGTGCTGAGACCCAGATCGATCACATTAATGCCCATGCACCGCAACGTATTGACTACCAATGCGCTGACAATCTCTCCAGAGATACGGCCATCGCGCCCTAGCACGATGTTGGGGTTGCTTGTTGTGTTCAACACCCATTGCCCAAAAGCAGCGGTGCATTCTACAATATCTTGTGGGGTCAGGTTGTCTCCCGGGTGCCCGCCAATAGTGCCGCGAAACCCGGAAATTGATTTGATGAGTGGCAAGGTGTGTGGAGCTGGTTATTTGTATATTGGTGGATTTGGGGAGGCAAAAGTAAGCTGATTTTTTAGGGCGTGTTCAGAAATGTGTGGCACACCTAAACTCGAGCATTGATAATCAACATGGTAGTCGAGGTGTGCCACACTTTTCTAGAAGCCATCTTATCTCTGAAAAGCTCCCGGGTTTTGAACCGAAATTGTTGGGTGCTCCTTATTTTACTTTAATTTCTTTCTCCCAGGCCACCGAAAAAATTCCAAGCCCGTTTACAAGGTTGTTGAACACCGAAACCGGTTCTACCAGAGGATTGTCCTCGGCATCGTCCTTCGCTTGATAAGAACGAGACCAACGGTAATAATCCTCCGTGATATTTCGAACATGAACCCTGTACGCTTCATTGCCGCTATAAACCCTTGCCACAAATTTGTAGCTCTGTCCGTCAAAAAATTGATCAGTAACAAGGCCGCCACCTTTTACCCCAAAAACCACATTGGCATCTGTAAAGCCATCCGGGTAGGTAGGATATTCATAAACATCAATGGTATCCAGTGTCCCTGTATTTGGGTTGTAAGTCGTATAGTAGTAAAAGGTTGATATGGACACTTCATAAAAATTGCGCACACCTGCCTGGTCCTGAAGAAACACTTCGATGTGGTCATACCTTTCACCGTCCGGCCCGGAACTGGCATTGTACTTTATCCGTGCAGAATCAACCACAAAATCGCCGGGCATGGTTTGTGAAGCCATCACAGCAGGGAACTCAGGATGGGTTGCCCTGATCTCGTAAGTGCTTCCGGGTTGCAAGGGGTTTGGCAAATCCGCCAGGAGCACAAAAGAGCTGTCGCTGCTCAAAGGGGCCAGCGAGATCCATTTTTCACCATCTTTGTAAATATCTGCAGCACCACCTTTCACGAAAAAATCGTTGTAGTTAGGCACCGTCTCCAGGATGCCAAAATTGCGCGTCAAGACAACCCGAACACTCGAATCAAGGTTGCTCAGGTTCAGGTGGAACGACAATTGTTTATCATAGGGTGGAGGGTCAATTTCCACGGTCTGACTAAAAAAATCCTCGCAGGAAACCAGCGCGATGGAAGATAAAAAGAGCAGAAAGAATATCTTTTTCATGTGTTAGACTTTTAGAATTTAAAACTCCAGGTCAGGTAAGGAATAATCGGAAATAGCGCGGCCTTTTTAAGTACCGTTTTGTATTGACCATTGACCTCCTCCGTGTCGGTGAAAAGGAAGAATGGATTTTTTCGGTTGTAGGCATTGTAGGCGCCAAAAGACCAGGTCCGGGTATATCTGCGTTTTTTCTTGGTGAAATCAAACCCCACGTCCAGGCGATTGTAGGAGGGCATCCGGAAATTGTTTCGCTCCGGAGTATGGGTCACTTCGGTAAGGTAATCGTCGAAAGAATAGTTGCTGGGACCCAGATAGCGGGAGTTCCCGAATGTAACTGCATTGCCCGTAGAATAAACCCAACTGGCGGCCATGGAAAAACGCTTGCTGAACTGATAAGACCCTGTGATTTCAAAATCATGTCGCCGGTCATATTTGTAGGGGAATTTGTTGCCAAAATTGATGTCGTCAAATTGGCGCGTAGCCCAGGAAAGGGTGTAGCCGATCCATCCGCTGAGTTTACCCGTTTTTTTCTGCACAAAAAACTCTGCTCCATAAGCCGTTCCATTGCCCTGTGCAACCCGGCTTTCCCAGTTTTGAAACTGAAACAAACTGGAGCCTTCGCGGAATGCGATCACGTTTTTCATCTCTTTGTAATATAACTCCACACTGCACTCATAATCCTTTCCAAAGGTCTTGGCGGCGCCCAGGGCGGCTTGCCAGGCATCCTGGGGTTTCACGCTTTTGGTGGTGGGCAACCACAGGTCGGTGGGCAATCCAATTGTCTCATTTGTAAGCAGATGGATGTACTGCCGCATGGTGCTGAACCCTGCCTTGAGCGACCAACCTTGCCCAAAGAGGTAACGGGCGTTGAGCCTTGGCTGCACAGAGAAATACGGTTTGTCTGATTGTACAAAACCTGAAAAATGAAGTCCGTAATTGATCCTCCAATGCGTGTTTATTTTCCAATCATCTTCTCCGTAAAGCGCAAATTCTGTGGCACGCACGTTCTGCTGTATATAGTCTGCGCTGTAGCTGCTGCTGTCTCCTCCCGCTTCAAAGGAAGAATAACTCGATTGAAAATCTCCCGGCCGGAAAGTGTGCAAAATAGCGCTCCCGCCAAAACGAACATAGTGGTCTGGTGATGGTAAATAATCGAAGTCAACCTTTGCTGCCACATCATCAATGCCCGAAAAATAACGAAGGTCAAATTTGTCCTCGGCCATCACCGAACCGTTTTCAAAATCGCGGCTCAGGTAGCCGGTCGAGGTTTCAAACCTGTACCGGCTATAGGTCAACGTCGTGTTCGCAAAAAGTTTGGGGTTCAGAATGTGGTTCCAGCGCAGGGCAGAAGTGATATTGCCCCAACCTAAACCAGCGTTGAATTTGTCTTCGTATTCCGTTCTTTTTTCTCCAAAATTGGAGTAAAACTTGTCTTTCCCAGTATAAAAACTCAAATAAACCCGGTCATTTTGTGAAAACTTGTAGTTCACTTTGGCATTTACATCGTCGAAAAAATAGCCTACCACACCCTCCTGATCATTTGCCCTGAACCCCGCCTTGATGAGCGGCCTCGCCAAAATATCAATATACGTCCGTCGGCCTGAAACAATGAAGGAAGATTTGCCCTTTTTGATCGGGCCTTCGAGCGTCAGTTTCGAGGCAATCAGACCAATAGAGCCTTCGCCGTGAAATTCGTTCTCATTGCCTTCTTTCATGTTTATTTCTATCACAGACGACAAGCGCCCCCCGTAACGCGCAGGGAATCCACCTTTTATGAGGGACACATCCTTAACTGCGTCAGGGTTGAAAACCGAGAAAAAACCAAACAGATGCGACACGTTGTACACCGGCACCCCGTCCAAAAGAATCAGGTTTTGATCCGGCCCACCACCACGTACATAAATACCGCTTTGGCCCTCTCCACCGCCAGACACACCGGGAAGCAATTGCAAGGCTTTCAGTACGTCTTTTTCTCCAAGAAATGCCGGTACGTTTTTGATTTGTTGGATAGGGATATCTATGCGGCCCATTTGCACCCGCTCTTCTACCCTTTCGTAGCGTTGGGCCACTACTTCTACTTCCTTCAGCACAGTGTTCTCCGACATGCCGAGGTTTTGAACCAGATTTTTTTCCAGCAAAACGCTGAATGCTTCAGGCTTGTACCCGATGTAGGTGATGGCAACCACGGCCGAATCTGAAGGCAGGGTGAGGCTGTAAAAACCAAAAGTGTTGGTCACCGTCCCTTTTCCAGTCTTTAACTCGCGAACGGTGGCGCCAATAAGATGCTCACCGCTGGCAAGGTCGGTCACGGTTCCGCTGATAGTATACCGCGATTGTGCGAAGCTTGGAAAAGAGATCAGGATTTGGAAAAGGAGTGGCAGAAGCAATAGCCAACCTGCCCGTTTGGAAGGAGGGTGTAGGTATTTCTGATACATAAAATTAAGTAGTGATTGGTTATTTTGCCCAAAGGACGCAATGGACCCTTATTGCGTTGGGCAGCAAGGAGCATATTTGTGATTTTTTTAACCACTCACAGATTTTGCAGCCGTTCAAACACCCCGGTTCGCGTCAAACTGCTCCAGATAATCTGCCACCCGGCGAAGGAAAGACCCGCCCAGCATCCCGTCCACCACACGATGGTCATAAGAAAGCGAGAGGAACATCATTTGCCGCACGGCGATCACATCGCCATATTCGGTTTCGAGTACAGCAGGCTTCTTTTTGATCGCTCCCATTGCCATAATGGCTACCTGCGGCTGATTGATAATGGGCGTTCCCATCACGTTTCCAAAGGTGCCTACGTTGGTAAGGGTAAAGGTGCCTCCCTGGATTTCATCCGGTTTTAATTGATTCTGACGGGCGCGGCCAGCCAAATCGTTCACCTGTTTGGTCAGTCCGGCAAGGTTGAGGAAATCGGCATTTTTGATGACCGGCACGATCAGATTGCCGCTTGGAAGCGCGGCCGCCATGCCGATGTTGATGTCTTTTTTGAGTATAAGTTTCGTGCCATCCACCGATATGTTTATCATCGGGAAATCGCGGATAGCACGCGCCACAGCCTCCACAAATATTGGGGTGAAAGTGATGTTTTCACCGTATTGCTTCTTAAATTGGTCTTTTACTTGATTGCGCCAGTTCACCAGGTTGGTCACATCGGCTTCCACAAAGGAGGTGACGTGCGGACTGGTGTGCTTGCT
Organism: Saprospiraceae bacterium; assembly: GCA_046160345.1. Lineage (GTDB taxonomy): Bacteria > Bacteroidota > Bacteroidia > Chitinophagales > Saprospiraceae > M3007. The sequence goes on along the minus strand of JBJXGO010000077.1, from coordinate 2,070 downwards.
CATTACCATGTGGTCGGCTATCAAGCGACGCATCCTGTCCATTTCAATGATTTCGACATTGCCGGAGAGCGAAATTGGCGGGCTGACTGATTGCTGTACAGAAGCTTGCCCGCCGGCGGTTGTTGACTTGATTGGCTGGAGGGCACTGCCGCGCTGGGCCATATAAGCCAAAACATCCTTTTTCGTCACACGGCCGTCCTGACCAGAGCCGGAAATGGAATTAAGTTCTGACTGGCTTATGCCTTCTTCCTTGGCGATGGTGCGCACCAGGGGAGAGTAAAAACGTCCGTCAGCATTGGATTTTATATCAGCAGGGGCAGAAGTTGAGCTTGATGCGGCCGATGGCTCTGCAGGAACGTATGGGACTTCGGCTGCCCGGGTATCCTCAACAGAAGCGCCCGATTTTGCAGCTTCGGCGGAATCCGTTTCAAGGATGGCGATCGCTTTATTGATGGCAACTACATCGTTTTCCTGGAACAATATTTCAACCAACACACCTGCCACGGGGGAAGGAATTTCAGAATCTACCTTATCCGTTGCGATATCGAGTACTGGTTCGTCCAATTCGACCTTATCGCCGATTTTTTTGCGCCATTTGAGGATGGTTGCCTCCATGATGCTTTCGCCCATTTTGGGCATAACAAGTTCTACGCGAGCCATTTGTGAACGTGGTGAGAAAGTGGCCACAACAAGCAATATGCTTTTGTGGTCCTTTTTTTATTTTTGAAAAAATTTGGTCAATGCCTGTTTTTTCCTAAAGCGTCTTTGCATAAATCAAGCTGCCATTGGCAAAACAAGGCACAAAGGTAGCAATTGTCATCCGCTCCATCCCATAGATGAAATATCTACAGGTTCAAATTGTCAGGGTATCGCCGGGTTTTTCAATATTTGTGTGCATTTTTGCGGCTCATTATCTGCAATTTTACACCCAATAATTTGACATACAATGGCTTTTGAAGTAGAAGGCAAACTCCACCGAGTATTTCCAACCGAACAAAAATCGGCCAGCTTTTCCGCACGCGAGTTCGTACTTGAAATACCTGATGGCAATTACCCCCAACTAATAAAATTTCAGGCCGTACAAGACCGCTGCGGCATTCTGGACAATTTCAACGAAGGCGACCAGGTAAAGGTGTCGTTCGACCTTCGTGGACGTGAATGGAACGGAAAGTACCTGACCAATCTCAATGCCTGGCGTATGGAGGCAGGTAAGGGAGAAGGCCAGGACGCTCCGGTTCAATCTTCCAGCCGTGCAAAAACTTCCGCCACCGATGAAAGTTTTCCAGCAGACCCTTTCCCTGCTTATACGGACGCCCCGCCTGTCAGCTCGGATGATTTGCCTTTTTAACGTCGAATAATGGCCTGTTACCGGTTTCTTCTCTTGACCTGCTTGCCTGTTTGCTTTTGGGTCAATGCTTCGGCACAAAATCCTGTTATGACAACCATCGGTTGCCGTTGGCAGGATTCTTTTGTAGAATGGGAAATTTTTTCCAGTATAAAACAAGCGGACCTGGAAGAAGATGAAGAAGCAGAAGAGGAGTATTATGGCGAACTGAAACTCCGCTGGCTCAATGTCCGGGACGATTGGTCAGAATGGGATTTTGATTTGGCTGGCCATCGGGGTACCATTCGCCAAAAATGGAAGGACGACCCTCAACAATGGGAGCTCCGCACCTATACCGGAGCGATTATCACCATGCGCACTGCCTGGAACGGCGATTTCAAGGAGTGGCGTGTGTCGGATAATACTATTACCCTGAATATCAAAAGCAAATGGACCAACCAGCTCGACGAATGGCATGTACAGGATGACAATTACGGAAATTTTTATCTCTACACGCTTCGCACCCGCGATCCGCGAGATTGGGCCATTGAGGATAATTTAGACCCCGCTATTTCAGAAGAAATGAAGCTGGCCATGGTTTTTTTGGTTGTTTTCAATAGTTCGCCAAAAATGTGAATCAATATATCTGCGTAACATCTGTGTGCTACATCTGCGTAACATCTGCGTGAAATTCGCTTGGTGCCCAAAGTAGAATATTTCACGCAGATGTTACGCAGATGTAGCAC